>CAZQPC010000093.1:0-14708 GCA_964595005.1 uncultured Magnetovibrio sp. | reverse complement strand
GTGACCAACCTAACGCAATTACACCGTGTCCCCGTTTTCCTGTCCCCGTTTTCCTCGTCCCCGTTTTGCTGTCCCACCACCACCGATGCCCCGATCACCCCGGTGATGGCGGCGAAGATGACGCTCATCAACGTGACGGCCAGGGCCATGCCGCCGGGCACCCGGCGCAGCAATAGCTGCAGCGCCTCTAGCAGGTCCTGGGCGATCTCGGATCGTTCCAGCATCACCCCCATGAAGACGAACAGGGGCACGGCAATGATCTGCAGATTGTCGGCGATGAACCACAGCCTGGGGACGAAATTGAAGAACTCGATCAACTCGAACACACCCAAGGCCCAGCCGATCAGCCCGAACACCACACTGATGCCGCCCAGCACGAAGCCGATGGGATAGCTGGTGAACACCAGCGCCATCAGGGCGAAGAACATGAAGGCGGGGAGCAGCTCGACGATCATGGGGCGGTATCTGATCGCGGGATGGCGACATTGCCAACACTTTTCGGGAACCGTTTATTTCACGCCGCCTAGTGTATGCCTTCGTCTTATCCGCCGTCCGCAAGGAAGAAGGGGCGCCGGTGTTGCGTCATAACATTGTCCCGCCGGTGACGCCGTTCTTTCTGCCTAGCGTGCGGAGAAGTATGTACATGCCGTGTATTGTCGATAGGATGACAACGTGAGTGAGAAACCGATCATTGAAGACGCCGTCGCCATCGTACCGGTGGCTGACGTGGCGGTGAGCATGGACTTCTACGCCGACGTACTGGGATTCGAGCGGCGCTTTATGTCCGATGATGGCCGCTTTGCCATCGCCGTGCACGGCGACGCCGCGGTCCATTTCATTGCCACCGATGATCCCGATGCCCTCAGCGCCACGGCCGACAACATTTCGGTCTATCTGTGGGTGCGGCAAATCGATGCTTTGTATGATGTCCTCAAGGGCCGGTTGGATGCCTTGCCCGAGGGCCGGGTCCGCGCGCCTTTCGAACAGCCCTACGGCATGCGTGAATTTCACGTCAAGGACCCGGACGGAGGCCTGCTTCTATTCGGAGAGAACTCAGCGCCATGAACAACGAGCCACGGTTCAAACTGGAAGTCGTCGCGCCGATCTTCCCGGTGACGGACGTTCGCCGCGCGATCACGTATTATGCCGAGGCGCTCATGTTCGACATTGGTTTCGAATGGGCGGATTCGGCCAGTGAACCGATCAGATATGCGGTCTTGCAAAACGGCAATACGGAACTTCATCTGACCGAGACCGATGTGTGGCGGGAGACGACCGCGTATTTTTTCGTCGATGGCGTGCGGGCTTATTATGACGCGGTCCTTGAAAAAGAGGCCCGGATCACGTGCGAGATCAAGGATCATCCGTGGGAAATGCGCGAATTCGAGGTTGCCGATCCCGACGGCAATCGCATTGTCTTCGGCGAACACCTGAGCCGGATTGTCCCGGCGGCCGGTGCCACGCGGCCTGATACAATTTAATACAATTCGTTACATCCGGACCGGAATGTTGGCGGGCGCCGGCCGCTAGGATGCGCCGCGTTGGAGACGGGTAATCCCAGTTCCTTTGGATTGAGGGGCCGTCACACCGGAAGGGACCGCGGCATGCAAGCACTCAGGAACGCTCTATCTTCTCCCCAAGCGATATGGGCGCTGCTGGCGCTGCCCGCGGTCCCCATGGTGCTGGGGCTGATTACCGGGTTCGGCGACATGGACGACCTGCTGGAAGACAGCGGCGAGTTCGCGGCGCAGTTGATGATCGCCGCCATGGTGATCTCGCCGCTGCGGCTGATGTTCCCGAAAACCGCCTGGACGGCGTGGCTGTTGAAGCGGCGGCGTTATTTCGGCGTCGCCGCGTTCGCCTACGCGGTGCTGCACATGGTGTTCTATGTGCTCGATATGGGGTCGCTGCGGCTGATCTTGGATGAATTTTCCGCCCTGGGAATCTGGACCGGCTGGGCGGCCCTGGCGATCTTCGTGCCGCTGGCGGTGACCAGCAACAATGTCTCGCAGCGCCTCATGAAGCGCCATTGGAAGACCTTGCAGCGGATCGTCTATCCGGCCGCCGTGCTGACCCTGGTGCATTGGATCTTCGTCCACAATGAAGGCGGTGCAGCGTTGGCCCACTTCGTGCCGCTGGCGGCCCTGGAAATTTACCGCATCCGCAAAACCTGGCGGACCCAGGTGACGCGCACCGCACAACCCTCTGAAGCCAACTGAAAGGATACTCATCATGAACAGATTATTTGCCATTCCCGTCGCCGCTTTGGCCTTGGCCGTATCAGTTCCCGCCCAAGCGACCGGCCTGCACACTTGCGATGCCGGGGACCGGGGCGCCTGGAAGACCGCCGGCCAACTGCAGGCAAAGATGACCAAGGAAGGCTGGCAGGTGCGCCGCATCAAGGAAGACGGCGGCTGTTATGAGGTCTATGGCACGACCCCTGAAGGCCAAAGGGTCGAGGCCTATTATCATCCGGCGACGCTTGAGAAGCTCTTGGTGGCGCGCCGTGGCGAGGTTCTGTTTCGGAAGTAGTCGACCGCCGCGCGCTTTCAAAATTTGCATGATTGGGTCATGGTCGGCGGCTCATGGGGAGATCTGGGATGAGCGACTGATGGATTTTGCCTTCGACTATGTGGATAACCTGCCCCACGAGCCCGCCGGACAAGGACGGTTGTTGAAAGGGGCGGCCTTCGCGAAAGCGGACGGCACGCGGCCGCCGATCTTGTTGGTGCACGGCGCCTACCACGGCGCCTGGTGCTACGCGCTGTGGATGCGGGAGTTGGACCGTCACGGCTGGCCGGTGGCGGCGTTGGATGTGCGCGGCCACGGCGGCTTGCCGCAGGACGCCAATTTCGCCGACGCCGGTGTTCGTCAGATGGCCGAAGATATCGTTGCCGCCGGCGATCTCATCGAGACGCCGCCGATCCTTTGTGGGCACAGCCTGGGTGCCCTGTTGGTTGGCGTTGCCGCGGAGACCATGGATCTGGCTGGTTTGGTATTGCTGGCGCCGTCGCCGCCGGGGCAACTGCCGGGCGCGCGCGCCTTGCCGGCTATTGCGGAAGGGAAAGTGAAATCGCCGCCGGACCTGTCCACGGCGTCTGCGAACTTCTTTCCGCGCTGGGCCGGCGATCCCGCAGCGGTGGCAAAGCTGGTGGGGCGTCTGACCCCGGAAAGCCCGGTGCTGCAAAACGAGCGGTTCCGGCTGAGCGTGCCGGTCGACCGCGACGCCATCGACGCGCCGGCGCTCTGCATCGCGTGTGGCCTTGATAGCGAAGACCTCCATCCGCCGGGGCAGGACAAGGCGGTCGCGGATTTTTATGATGCGGAATACCGCATTTTGCCGAACGCGTCCCATTGCCTGATGGTCGACCCGGACTGGCAAACAGGCTTGAATTCGATTTTGGATTGGGCGCAACGCCGAACCGGCGCCCATGAAATTGACCGGTAGCTCAGAGCAACCCCAAACTCAGTGATGGGTAGGCAATCAACAGCATCAACACGATCAGCATGGTCACGGCGAAGGGAAACGAGCCGGCGAAGATGTCGTAAAGGGTGATGGAATCGTTATTGATGGTGCTCTTGATGGCAAAGCATGAGAGCCCCAGCGGCGGCGTCAATAGTCCGATCTCGGCGCCGACCACGGTGACGATGCCGAACCAGACCAGATCGCCGCCGAAGGCCTCGACGGCCGGCAGGAACAACGGCACGACGATCAGGATGATCGAAGCGGTGTCCAAAATGGTGCCCAAGGCGATCAACATCACCACGTAGAGCGCCATAATCGCCGTGAAGCTGAGGTCCAGGCCCTGCAACCATTCGCCGAACGTCGTCGGCAGCGCGGCGACCCCCAGCATGCGGCTGTACATGGATGCCGAGATGATCAGGAACAGGATGACGGCCGAAATGTGGCCGGTCTCGACCAGCACATACCATATGGATTTGGGGCTCGCCTTGCCCTTGAGGATGGTAATGATCAAGGCCACCAGGGAGCCCGCCGCACCGGCTTCCACCGGGGTGACGACGCCGCCATAAATGCCGCCCAGCACCACCAGGATCAGGACCACAATCGGCGCCAGTTTCCAGACGATTTCGGCGGCGCCCAGACCAATATGAACATTGGCGTCGGTGGCGGTATTCTCCTTGTCCATGACGAACGAGGGAATCCAATAGGCGAAGGCGACAATCATCAGGCCGTAGGCAATCGCCAGCAGAATCCCCGGCATGATGCCGGCGATGAACATGTGGCCGACGGACTGTTCGGCGACGATGGCGTAGATGATCAACATGGCCGACGGCGGAATCAGCATGCCCAGCACGGAAGAGCCGGCAACGACGCCGACGGAAAACTTCCGCGTATAACCGAAGCGCAGCATCTCGGGCACGGAAATCCGCGTAAACACGGTTGCCGAGGCTATGGAGGACCCGGTGATCGAGGCGAACACGGCGTTGGCGGCCACCGTGGCGATGCCCAAACCGCCACGGACCCGCTGAAAGACGAAATTCGCGACCTCATAGACGTCACGGCCCAGTCCCGCCTGTCCGACCAAAAGCCCCATCAGGGCAAACAGGGGAATGGTCGCGAACACCTGTTCGGAGACCGTGTCGCCAATGGCCAGCGACAACAGGCTGACCGGCATTTCCACATCGCCGCGAAGAACCCAGACGCCGACAAATGAAACCAAGCCCAGCGCGATGGGCACGTAGAGCCCCATGTAGATGAGGACGACGATAATGATGATGGACGCGATGCCGACTTCGATGCCGCTCATTGATAGGGCTCCTGGCCGCGTCAGTTAACGTCGCGCGGGGGGCTGAGATATCGGTATGCAAAGGCGGCAAACTGTACCGCCATCAGGATGGCACCGATAACGACAATCAGTTTCACCGGCCAAACCGGCGCGGTGAAAATGCCTTCCGTGCCGACGTAAAAGTCTTCCCGGTAGGACTCAAGCAAGATGGGAACGCTACCCCAAAGAATGATGATCATGAAGACCATGCCGAGACCGTCGAACAAGGCGCCTAAAATTCGCCCAACTGTCGGCCGGCGTCTCAAAATGAGGCGGAAAAATCCATCCGACCGGGTCAGGCGGCCCTGCCGTGTGGCGTCGCCCAACTGTAGAAAGACGATGGCGACCAGGGTCAATTCAATCATTTCGACGACACCGTCCATGGGGGCTGCGAACCACGTGCGCCCGGTGGCATCGATATTGATCAATATCATGAGGACGAAAATCCAGGCCGATCCCAAGGCGTTCATGGAGCCTGCAATTCGCCCCAGAAGCCGATCGAGGGCACCGCCGTTTGGCGATGCCCCCGGATCGATTGAATTGTTCGGCCCGTTATCCTGGCCGATTTCCGTCACGACCGCCTATTCCTGATCCCACTGGCGCAGGATAGGTTGGTTGGCGGCCCGCATGACTTCCATATAAGCGCTGAGGATCTGCTTACCCGGAATGCCCTTCGTTTCGAGCTTCGCGGCCCAGCTTTTCGCGATGTTGGGCATGGTCTTGGCCCACTTGAGACGTTCGGCGGCCGACATTTGGACAATCTTACCGCCAGATTTCTTGAACTTCGCGTAGGCGGATTTGGCTCTGGCCAGAGCCGTTTTGCCCATGTGGTCGCGATACACCGGCGCGGCGCCGGCGATGGCCTTTTTGACCTCGTCGGGAAGCTTTGCCCAGCTTTTGGCGTTCATGGTGATGGCTTTGGAATTCACCGTGCCGATATCGCCCTTCAGCATGTTCGGGGCAACTTCCACCAGTTTGAAGGTATTCGACGCCTCGGCCCAAATCATGGCACCGTCGACAACGCCCGTCTTCAGCTTGTTGTAGTAGGTGACCAAACTGCCGCCGACGCCGGCGGCGCCGAAGCCCTTCAGATAGCCGAGGTTCATGCCGGCACCGGCAATCTTCTGACCCTTGAAGTCAGGCAGCGAAGACATCGCATTTTTGGAGACGATCTGGTAGCTGTCGAGAACCGCCAGATTGGTGAGGTACACTTGGTTGTACTTCTTCCAGGCCGCCTTGTACTCAGGGAAATGCTCCACAAGCTTATCAACGGTGCGCGCCACCAGGACCGGGTCCGTGCTGACGAACGGCGTCGCATAGGCGATCATCTGCAATGGCACCTTGTCGGCGTGGAAGACGGTGGTCACCACACCGATGTCCCCAAGACCTTTCTGCATGGCCTCTAGAACGCCTTTCTTCTTGGCGATCTGACCACCCCAGGCTTGGTTCCATTTGATCTTATAGTTGCCGGTTTTCGCCAGCCGGCGGTCGATTTCGGGGATGAAGAAGTTGATAAACTCCTTGACCCAAAGTGCCTTCGGCGGATATCCGTCAATGGCCGTGAGGTTGATGGTTTCGGTGGCAACGGCCGGCGCCGTGAAGGCGGCGGCGGCTGCAAGTGTCAGCCCGGCAAAAACCGGGCGTAGTTTCGAATGACGTATCATGGACATATTTTCAGCCCCCTGCTTTGCTTTTGTGGCACCTTGTCAAAAGGTGGCGGTTGCGGTTGATGATTTATGACGCTAAAAAATATCAACAATATGGCTTTCGTCAAACTATTTTCGATTTTTTTGTAATTTATTCGAAATTATGGAATAGTTATAATTAGCGAAAATGAAGCGTGGCCGACACACTGATGTGCACCCATATGTGCACCAACCAACTGCTGGTGCTGTGGCCAGGAGATATTGAGAGGCGACGATGTCGTGACGATCAATGAACGCGTAGATGCAAATGGCGCGACCCTGGCCAGCGACGTCTATGGCCGGTTGCGTCACGACATTCTGAGCGGTGTGCTGCCGCCGGGTGAAAAGTTGCGCGCCGAATATCTGCGCGACCGCTACAGCGTCGGCAACAGTCCGATCCGCGAAGCGTTGAACCGGTTGTCGTCGGATGGCTTGGTGGTACGCGAGGATCAGAAGGGGTTCCACGTCGCCACGGTCAGCCGTTCCGAGTTGGAAGAACTGGTTCGCACACGGTGTTGGTTGGAGGAGATCGCCGTCCGCGAATCCGTTGCCAATGGCGGCACCGCCTGGGAAGAAGACCTGGTTCTCGCCTTTCATCGATTGACCCGGGTGCCGCGGTCGTCGAATGAGCGGACCTATTCGGCCAATCCGGAATGGGAGGTGCGTCACCGCGCCTTTCATATGGCACTGCTGGGCGCGTCCGGGTCGCGTTGGCTGGAAAGTTTCTGCAGTCAACTTAACGATCAGGCCGACCGATACCGGCAATTTGCCGTCGCCGCCAGCTACCCGAAACGCAATGAACTGGATGAACACAGGGCAATTTTTGAAGCCGCCGTCGAAGGCGATGCCGACGAAGCCGTGCGTCACCTGCACGCGCACTATCACCGCACGGCGGACATTATCAAGACCTCCGATTCGGAATTTCTGGCGGCCGAGGATGCCGCCGAATAGCGCCGCTGTTTAAGGCCGGGTGATCGTCCAGACGTCGGTGACGTTCGATCCGGCCTGACGGAAAACCTTCGCGACCGGGCAAAAACGTGTCAGGTCCGCCTTCACCTTTTCCATGGTTTCATCGTCGGCGTCCGTGGTGACGTCGATCAGGACCTCGATGTTCTCGAAGGGCACGTCGATTTCTTCCTGCAAGGTCACGCCGCGGCGGTCAAAAGTCGATTTGACGTCGACGCTGATGCTTTGGAAGGTCACGCCGTTCTTGGCCGCGCACTTTTGGCTGATGACGTTGGTGCAGCCGGCCAGGGCCGCCAGCAGGGTTTCCGTCGGCGACGGACCAAGATTCGTGCCGCCGCGCTCAAACGGCTCATCGATGGTCAACTCCGTGTCGCGGACCAGCACGTCCGTGCGCGAGTGGGAGGGACAACTGCCCTCCAGCCGCATATTCACAACGTTCTTAACTTTAACTTCCGCCATTTTCTTCTCCCTGGGGGCTCAAGCCTCATTGATGGTATTGCAGCGCGACTTAGTCACCGGACTGTCAACACGTCGAAAAACAATTCGTTACAAATATAGTCGTATCCGCCAATGCGCAGTACACGTTGAGCGAATAACTCTTTGTCCATTGCAGCATAATTCGGCGCCAACAATTGTCGGAAGCCGCCTAACGCTCATCGGCTATGGGGTTGGCGAGGATGCCAATACCCTCAATTTCAACCTCAACCGTATCGCCGGGTTTCATCCAGACCGGCGGGGTGCGGGCATAGCCGACACCCGACGGTGTTCCCGTCGCCAATAAATCGCCCGGCTCCAGGGTCATGGCTTCGGTAATGATGGCGATCGACCGGGCCACCGAAAACACCATGTCATCGGTGTTGGTGTCCTGCATCACCTGACCATTGAGGCGGGTTTGCAAGTGCAGGCCGGTGCACCCCGGGGGAAGCTCGTCTGCGGTGACGAATTCCGGCCCAAAGGGGCCGGAACCGTCGAAATTCTTGCCGACGGTCCACTGGGTCGTCCGGCGCTGGTAGTCGCGTAGCGTTGCATCGTTGAAGATCGAATACCCGGCGACGGCATCCAAGGCTTGTTGCTCATCAGCCCGGTGCACGGTCTTGCCGATGACGGCCAGAAGTTCGCCCTCATAGTCCAGATAAGGGGACACGGGCGGGCGGATGATCGGCTGCCCGGCACCGATCAGGGACAGGCGCGAGCGCATGAAGATATCGGGGAATTCCAGCACCTCGGCGCCGCCTTCCTTGGCATGTTCGGCATAGTTGCGGCCAATGCATAGAATTTTCGGCGGATCGGCGATTGGCGGCAACAAGGAGAGATCGGCAAAGTCCAGGCGGGCATCATCGCCGGCATCGGCGGCACGCTTGCCGGCCTCATCCATGGCCGCCTGACCTGCCGACAGGAGCCCGCGCAACGTCTGCGGTAACTCTGGCGCGGCGACAGACAGGTCCACCACCTGTTCATCCAGGCGGACGCCGATGGCCGCCGCGTCATTTTTTTCAAAGGCTACGATGCGCATGAAAAGTGCTCCCCGATCTTCTATCCCGTCAATGTCTGGCGCATGGAATACCGCAAGGCGCTGGATGTCAACGTTTTATCGATTATTGCATATGATATTAATTAATTTCGATTTATTTCCTGTTTTCATCGAATGATCGACGACCCGCCGACATTTCTTCCGCCCAGATAGCGCAAATTTCCATCAAGTCAACGCCTTACCATGTCGATGTGCAGATCGTGCTCATGTCGATTTGTGGATGTGCGCACGCAAGCCATCCGCCGTTGTTTCAGGAATCGGTTCCGATCCCTGCGTTTCATAATTGAAATAGACATATACCGCCGTGCCGCGGGCGCAGCGCCGGCCTTGTTGCCAGACTTCCTCACCGACGGTGAAACTTTTCGTGCCCACGCGTTCCACCCAGGTGCGTACCTCGGCATTGTGCTGGAAGTAAATCTGCCCTTCATAGTCAACGTTCATATTGACCAGCGCCACGCGCCAGCGTGAAAACTCAAGGTCCGGCGTCAGGATGCGGAAAATCTCGCGCCGGCCCGCTTCAAACCAGATCGGGACGAAGACATTGTTCACATGGCCGGCCCCGTCGGTTTCGGAAACGCGGGGGATGACGGGGGTTGTGATCATGTTCTCACGCGGCCGTCCAGCCGCCGTCCACCATCAGCGCCGAGCCGGTGACCAGGGCCGACGCATCCGACGCCAGATAGACGACGGCGCCCATGATGTCCTCGATCTGTCCGATCCGGCCGAGGGCAATGTTGCCGACGACCTGGTCGTGAAACGCCTGATCCTCCAGCATGGGTTCCGACATGGGGGTGAGGATAAACGTCGGGCACAACGTGTTGACCCGTATGCCTTGCGGCCCCAATTCCCAGGCCATCGCCTTGGTCGCCCCTTCGATGGCATGCTTGGTGGCGCAATAGACGGTTCGCCGGGGGCCGCCCACGTGTCCCATCTGTGACGAGATGTTGATGATCGAGCCGGGCAGCCCGGCGTCGCCCAACCCCTTGGCCACCGCCTGGGCGACGAAGATGGCGGCGCGCACGTTGAGATCGGTAACCGCGTCGTAGTCGGCTTCGGTGACGTCTTGCAGGGTTGCCGGACGGTTGGTGCCGGCGTTGTTGACCAGCACGTGGAAGGGGCCGTGCCTGGCAATTTCCAAGCGCACGGCGTCCAGGTCGGTGACATCCAAGGGCAGGGCTTTCGCGCTGCCGCCGGTATCGCGAATGGCCGCGGCAACCGCCTCGATCTCACCGCCGCTGCGGGCCGCCAGGTGAACCTCGGCGCCGGCGTCGGCCAGCGCGGCAGCGGCACCGCGGCCGATACCGCGGCCCGCTCCGGTGACCAGTGCGCGCCTGCCGTCCAGGCGGAAACTCGGCGTCTTCGGGAGTGT
Organism: uncultured Magnetovibrio sp.; assembly: GCA_964595005.1. Lineage (GTDB taxonomy): Bacteria > Pseudomonadota > Alphaproteobacteria > Rhodospirillales > Casp-alpha2 > UBA3470. The sequence continues at coordinate 4,370 of CAZQPC010000093.1, read as the reverse complement.
GATCGCATCGCTCATGATTTCGGCACGACGCCGTAGGGCTCGACGTTGGAGCCGCCGTAGCGCCGGGCCCGGATATTCGCCTGTTCACCATGACCGGCGAAGCCCTCGATGGCGCACAACCTGGAACAATAGCCGCCGATCATCGCCGACGCTTCGTCCGTGAGAACTTTCTGATAAGTGCAGGTTTTCATGAACTTGCCGACCCAAAGCCCGCCCGTGTAGCGCGCCGCCTTTTTGGTCGGCAGGGTGTGATTGGTGCCGATGACCTTGTCGCCAAAGGAAACATTGGTCCGCGGCCCCAGGAACAGGGCGCCGTAATTGCTCATGTTGTCGGCGAAGTAGTCCGGTTCTTCGGTCATCACCTGGACATGCTCGTAGGCCAGTTTGTCAGCCTCCTCGACCATTTCTTCGACGCCATCGCAGACGATCACTGAGCCGTACTCATCCCAGGCCGTCCGCGCGATGTCGGCGGTCGGCAGGACGCCCAACTGGCGTTCCACCTCGGCGATGGTTTCCTCGGCAAGTTTTTGCGAATTGGTCAGTAAGGCCGCCGGTGAGGTCGGCCCGTGTTCCGCCTGGCCGAGCAGATCGACGGCGCACAATTCCGCATCGACGCTGGCATCGGCGATGATCAAGGTTTCCGTCGGTCCGGCGAACAGATCGATGCCGACCCGGCCGAACAATTGGCGCTTGGCCTCGGCGACAAACATATTGCCCGGCCCGACCAACATATCGACGCCGTCGATGGTGCCGGTGCCCAACGCCATGGCGCCGACGGCCTGGATGCCGCCCAACACCAAAATCTCGTTGGCGCCGGCCATGTGCATGGCGGCGACGATGGCCGGATGCGGCTTGCCGTCCTGGGGTGGCGCCGAGGCCATGATCCGTTTCACCCCGGCAACGTTGGCTGTGACCACGCTCATGTGCGCGGACGCCACCATGGGGTATTTGCCGCCGGGCACGTAACAGCCGACCGCGTTCACCGGCACGTTCTTGTGGCCGAGGATGACACCGGGCAGGGTTTCGACCTCCAGGTCCTGCAGGCATTCCTTCTGCTTTTCGGCAAAGTTCCGCACCTGCGCCTGGGCAAACTTGATGTCGTCGATGTTGGCGTCGGAAACCTGGGCGACGGCTCAGCAATCTCTTCTTCACTGAGGCGGAAGTCGTTTCGCTCAAACCCGTCGAACTTCAGTGACAGTTCGCGCACGGCATCGTCGCCGCGTTTTTCGATGTCGGCGAGGATGTCTTCCACCGTCTCGCGGACCTTGGCATCGGCTTCCGCGACTTCGTCGGCGGATTTGCCGCGTTTCAGGTATGTGGCCATGGCACGTCTCCCTCGGAAGATGTCTTAATGGATATCGGCCTGGCTGCCGATGGCTTCCTTCAGTTTTTCGAAATTGAATCCTTCGGACTTCGCGGCTTCCAGGATCACCGCTTCCTTGCGGACCAGCAGATCGACGGTATCCGGTATTTTTTTCACAGCCCCTTGCGGAACAATGACCGCGCCGTGCACGTCGGCGTGAATGATGTCCCCATGATTGACCTCCATGCCGTGTACGGTCACCTGGCAATTGAAGTCTTCCAAGTGGACGTGGGCGTGGCTTGGGTTGACCATGCCGCCCAACAGCTGGAACCCGGGCGCCGAGTCGGTAATGTCCCGGTACGATCCGTTGGTGACGGCCGCCCTTGCGCCAAGGCCCTTGTGAACGTTGGTATGAACCTCGCCCCAGAAGGCGCCGTAACCGGGTGACGGGTCGAGATCTTCGATGACAACGACGGTCGGTCCCGGCCCCGTGGCCACATATTCGTAATAGGGCAAACGGTCAACCGGTCCGCCGGCCGGCGCGGCGGCGCGGATTTTCGCCGTCCGCGCGTAACCGATCACCGGCGGCAAATCCGGATATAAGCATGACATGGGCTTGATGGTGAAGCCGTCGCCGCGCCGTTCGGGATTGGTGACTTCAAGGGCATTGCAGATGGTCGGCGTGTCCCACTGGGTGAGCACGTCCAGATCGGCTTGCGTGATGTCGGTCATGATCGTTCCTTATTGTCGGTATTGTGGTTCAAAGGTTTTGCATGTCGGCGACAGTCTGGCGTGCCGCGGTCAATGCGAAGGCGTGTTCAGACCCGACAAAGAACATGGTCATGCCCTGTTCGGTCAACGCCTTGGCGCCGGCGGCATTGGGCGTGAAGGTCATGGCCGCCTTGCCGTGGCGTTTGGCGGCGTCCGCCACGGTGCGCATGGCGTCGACGACAGGTGCAGACGTGATGTCGGTCTCGCCGACGCAGACGGCCAGGTCGGCTGGGCCAACGAAGACCCCATCCAGACCCTCGGTCGCGGCGATCGCATCAATGGCGGCGACGGCCTCGGGCTCTTCGATCTGGCCGATGACGATGGTTTCCTCGGTGCTTTGGGCAAGAATGTCCGCCATGGGGCGGGTCCCAAATCCGGCCCAGCGGTGCGATCCCGCATAGCCGCGTCCGCCGTGGCCGAAGCGCGACCACTTGGCGATGTTGCGGGCTTTCTCCGGCGTTGCCACGTGCGGCACGACGACCCCGACGGCGCCACTATCCAAGGCCTTCAAGATTTCCGCCTGGGTGCCGTCGGGGACCCGCACCAGGACCGGGAAATCCAGCGCCCGGCCGACCGCCAGGCAGGCGTCCATGCGGGCCCGGTCGAAGGGCGCGTGTTCGGCATCCAGACAGATGAAATCGAGGCCGCTGAAGGCCAGGATTTCCACCCATTCGGGCGCCGGCGTCTTCATGAAAGTGCCGGCAAGAATATCGCCGCGCAACATGCGGGCTCTCAGGTTGTGGTCGCTCATGTTCAGGTCTCCCGGGCGGCGCCAAAGGTTTTGTTATTGAGGACGGTCTGGCTCTCGTAGATGGATCCGCCCTTCAGCGGCCCCGGATAGGGCAGGCGGATCGGCGTGGGTACGACGCGCGGCTCATTCGTCGGTTTGCCCGCGATGAAGGTTGCCGCGTAGTCGTCCCAGGATTCCTCCGTCGGCATGCCACGGATATCCCAAGCGTCGCCGGCGGCGATCTGGAACAGCAAAAGCCGGCGGTCACGCTCGGAGGTGTTTTGTGCCGATCCGTGCACGGCCCGGACGTGATGGAAACTGCAGGCACCGGCGCGCCCGGTAATCTGTTCGGCACCGCTGACATCAAGGCCGGCGTCGGCGATGTTGATACCGCCGACGAACCGCCCGTCCTGGTGGTGGTCATGGGTCGGGCCTTTGTGCGAACCCGGCACCACCATCAGCGGGCCGTTTTCGGGCAACATGTCGTCGAGCATGACGCCGACGGCCAAAACATCATCATTGCTGTGCGGATAGAAGGCCCAATCCTGATGCCATTCCACCGGGGCGCCGAAATCGGCGGCTTTCAGATTGATCTTTGAGCCGTGCATGCGGAGGTTCGGCCCAATCAATGCCGTCAACGCCGCGATCAGGCGGGGCCGCTTTGACATTTCATCAAAGACCGGATGACTGTTTACCGCATCCTTGATCCGCCGCACCCGCGGACGGTCCGGGGTGTGGCTGGGTTCCAGGTCCAACATTTTCGTGTGGCCGGTCGCACCGTGGGCCGTCGCCACCAGTTCATCCAGGGCGGTGCACATGCGGTTAATTTCGCCGGCCGAGAAAATGTCCTCAACGGCAATGAAGCCTTTCTCCCGATAAGCGGCGACCTGATCGTCGCTGATCACAGCGTTGGGCAATGAATTGGTCATGTGAGTTCTCCTGGGCCCGCCTATCCTAACCGTGTTGACGATTAAAGGAAGTAGTCCGGATTTCGGGCGCGGATTTGATCGATAATTTGCAGACCCTTGCCAAGGTGTGCGCGGACGGCCTGCTCGGCGGCATCCGGATCACCATCCGCAAGCGCTGAGATTATTGCCTGGTGTTCATCAATGACGATTTCGCGTTTTCCATGGCCCGTTAAATAGAGGCCGCGCACCCGATCATAGTGGCCGCGCCGCGTGCGGATCAGCTGCCATAACCCGCCAACGTCGGCCATGCCGTAAACATCTTCATGGAACTGGTTGTCGGCCAATTTGAAAGACGCCACGTCGTGAGATTTCAGTTCGACGTTTTGATGCTCGATCCAATTGCGCAGAACGGCCAACTGTTTGTCCGTGATCGATTGGGCAAGCTGACGGACGACCTGAATTTCGACGCTCAACCGGAGAAAATGGGTTTCCCGGGCTTGTTGAATATCGATAAGCGACACCGAGGTTTTCGATTGTGGCACGATCTCAATGAGGCCCTCGGTCTCGAGACGCAATGTGGCATCGCGGACCGGGCTCAGGGAAACGCCGAATTCCTCGGCGATCTCCTTTTGCACCAGCGTGGAGCCCGGCTCCAAGG
>CAZQPC010000092.1:0-14886 GCA_964595005.1 uncultured Magnetovibrio sp. | reverse complement strand
CCGGACCAACCTGCTAATCTGGAATCTTTAAGATATTTGCACGCCGGCGGGCTAGCTGCCGATGCCGAGAAATTCTTCCATCAGGTCCGCCACGTCTTCGGCGTACAGATCGAGAAAGAAATGGCCGGCGTCATCGACAACCGCGAAATGCAGGCGTTTGCCGTCCGCCTGAGGTTTCACCATCTCGGGCAGACCGCGAATTACCGTGTCCTTGCCGGCCGCGACGACCAGGGTGGGAACGGCGATCTGCTTGAGAACCGTCGGCGTATCGAACCGTAAATCGGGCTCATAATAGCCAAGGAAGCTGTTCGCGGTGGCGTCGGCATCCGTACAATACAGGAGGCCGGCGCTGGACATAACGTCGTCGCCGCGCCCCGATTTCACCAGCGAACGGGCTTTTGTCAGGGCACCGGCCAGTGGCATTTTTTGACGTTTCTCGAAATTCTTGGCCGCCCGGCCGCGGTCCCAGGTGGCGGGCGCCATCAGCACCAGCCGCTTGAGCAGAGGATCGGGCTTGTTGGCCGCATATTGCGCGGTCTGATTGCCGCCGCGTGAATGGCCGAACAGTACAACCGGCCCTGATCCGCGTCCGTGCAACCAGGCCATCCAGGCAGTGATCTCGGCGATGGCGTCATCGTGGCGGTGCCGGTGCGTGACGGCGCAATCATAAGGGCCATGGCGATCATCGATGCCCAGCGAGAGATTGATCGCCAAGGTATTCATGCCGCGTTCCACCAGCACCGCATTGAGATTGCGAATGGTATCCATCTCATTGTGGGCCAGCGTGCCGTGAACCATCAGCACAACGCCGTCCTTCAAGGTCTTGCCGTTAGCCAAAGTCAGCCGCGCGTTAAGGGTCATGCCGGAATTTTTGATCCGTACTTCCTCAGCCGCCGACAGCGGCAGGGCTAAAAAGACCGGCAGAGCAATGGCGAAAAACAAAATGAATCGATTGATCAACATGGCGGTTCATTCCTTCAAACCGTCCCGCAGAGGACATCTTGAGGGTCACCGTAGGTCACGTCCACTGTATATTCAATAAATCTAATATGAAGCCGGTAGCGCTCTTGATCCTATGGTGAAGTGCTGCGATCCATGCGCCGCACCTCATAGCCGGCGGCTTCCAAGGCACCGACGATTTCGCGCAAGTGATGGGCGTCGCGGGCCTCCAGGGTGACATCGATATCCGCCGATTTCAGTGCCACGTCGGCCATCAGGCGCTGGTGATCGACCTCAACAATGTTGCCGCCGGCGTCGGCGATCAGCTGCGCCACCTGCGCCAGTTGTCCCGGCACGTCGGCGGTGACGACGCGGATGCGCGCAATGCGGCCTTCGCGGACGAGGCCGCGCATGATTACCGTCGCCATTAGGCGCGAATCGATGTTGCCGCCGCTCAGCACCAATCCTACGGCTTTATCCTTGAACCGCTGCGGGTGAGCGAGCAACGCCGCCAAGGCCGCCGCGCCGGCCCCTTCGGCGACCGTCTTCTCGACGTTGAAATAAAGATCAATGGCCGCTTCCAGGGTGTCTTCGTCAACCACGACGACGTCGGCAACCAAGTCGCGGATGATCGGCAAGGTGACCTCTCCCGGCGCCTTGACGGCGATGCCCTCGGCGACGGTGGCGCCGCCGTAGGTGCCGGTGCGGCTGGCCAGGGCGTCGGCGGTCGAGGCATAAGCTGCGGCTTCAACCCCGACGATCTCAATTTCCGGCTTCAATGCCTTGGCCGCCGTGGCGATCCCGGAAATCAGGCCACCACCACCAATGGGCACAACAACGGCCTGCAAATTGTCGGCGTCTTCCAGCATTTCCAGCGCCACGGTGCCCTGACCGGCGATGATCGCCGCATCGTCGAAGGGATGGACGAAAGTCAATTCCTCTGCCGCCGCGATGCGCTCGGCTTCCGGTTGTCCCTCGGCAATGGTTTCACCGGTGAGCACCACCCGGGCGCCAAATTCACGGGTATGGTGGACCTTCACGAAGGGCGTGTTTTCCGGCATCACGATGGTCGCCGGAATGCCCAGGCGCTGTGCGTGATAGGCCACCCCTTGCGCGTGGTTGCCGGCCGATATGGCAATGACGCCGCGCCGGCGGGCCGCCGCATCCAGGTTCAACAGCTTGTTCAGCGCGCCGCGTTCCTTGAAGGACGCCGTGAACTGTTGGTTTTCGAACTTGACGAAGACCTCGGCGCCGGTGATCCGCGACAGGGTTTCCGAACGCTGGAACGGCGTGCGCTGAACAGCGCCGTGAATGCGTTCGGCAGCGGCGCGGATATGATCGATGGTGACGTTCATGGCGGCGTTCCGTACGCCCATGGCCCGTGCCGTGCAACCCATTTCATCCGGTTGCATTGAGCGGCATTGCATTTGAGCCGCCAACAACGCCTGGATGGCGCCCGGTAATTGCCCTAAATTCTTCGTCCCCTTGATCCCCAGGCTTGGAGTACCGTTGATGACGAAAGCGATTTCCGCCGACAATCCCTATGCCTCGCGGTCGGTTCCCGTCCTAGACAGTCAGATGGCTTATCTGGAGGCCGGCGCCGGCCGCGCCATTGTCTTGATCCACGGCAATCCCACCAGTTCCTATATTTGGCGCAACGTCATCCCGCATCTGGAAAGCCTCGGGCGCTGCCTGGCCCCGGATCTGATCGGCATGGGAAAATCCGGCAAGATCGCGGGCTGCGCATATCGCTACGACGATCACACCCGCTATCTGGACGCCTGGTTCGACGCCGTGGTGCCGGAAAGCGACATCGTTTTCGTCGTCCAGGATTGGGGTGCTGCGCTCAGTTTCGATTGGGCCCGGCGCCACCCCGACCGGGTTGGCGGTATCTGCTACATGGAGGCCATGGTGCAACCGCGCCTTTGGAAGGATTTGCCGCCGGACTACGAAGCCCGTTTCCGCACCTTTCGCACAGAAGATGGCAAGCGCGCCGCCATGGAGGCCAACCTGTTCGTCGAGGCGGTACTGCCGAACGGCGTCGCACGCGGCCTGACGGAGGCCGAAATGGCGGCCTACCGGGCGCCATTCGAGAAGCTGGAGGACCGCCAGCCGACCATCCAATGGCCGCGCGAGATCGCCTTCGACGGCGACCCCGCCGACAACCATACCCGCATCCAGGCCTACGCCGACTGGCTGGCGGGCAGTGACGATCTGCCGAAGCTGTTCGTCAACACCTCCGACGGCCACGCGCTGCTTGGCCGCAATCGCGATTTCTGCCGCACCTGGCCGAACCAGAAAGAAGTCACGTTGCAGGGCAAACACTACATCCAGGAAGACGATCCCGACGGCCTCGGCCGGGCCATTGCCGATTGGTTGGCCGGCATTTAACGAGTGTAAGGACATTTATTATGATATTAGTGCCGGTCGTCGCGCGCACAGACGCTGTTATTTCGCCATTTCTTTACCGCTGGACGCCGGCGACAGGCTGAGCCTTGAAGTCGCGTTTTCGCGGACCGCCCGCAAAGGCTTTCCCAGCGCCACATATTGGCTGGCGCTCCAGCGTTCCAGGAAGTTCCGGTATTTCGGTGACAGGGGATTGCCCGACTGGCCGGTGGCGATAACGAAGCGCGAGGCGCGCGGGTCCTTGAGATCATAAATCGCGCGGTAGCCGGCGCCGTGGACATGTTTGAAGGGCGTCGCGGGATCGCTGAAACGCATGGCGCCGCGGTTCAGCGTCGCGTTGCCGCCGCCCGTCGCGACACGCAAATCGGCGATCCACTTGAGCACCGGCACATGGGTGAGAACGGGATGCGGAAAATGCGCCACGTGCACCGCATCCCAGCGCCATGCGGCAACGTCCGTGCCGTGGGCGGCCACCAGCCCCTTGACCGCCGTCTCCAGGGAACGGCGCAGGATATCGTCACAGGTCTCCGTGGCTTCCGATCTGGTGTCATCGCACCATGCCTGACGCCGGGTCAGCAGGGATTTCACCGCCAACGGCCGTGACCCCAGGAACGCCGGCAGGGCGTCGCCCAATTCGTCACCATAGAGCGCCTTGTTGAGGGCCAGCAACCAAGCTGAAAAGATCAGGGGTTCGGGGCGTTGGGCGGCCATCACGCCGTCCCAGTTGCGCAGCAGGGCCAAGGCACGGACGGCCGCGGCCCGTTCGGTTTTGACCTTCACCATCAGCGGTAAAAGGTCGCGGGCCATGGACGAAAACAGGTCGCGTTGCATGGCCTGGGCGCCCTTTACGGTGCGTCCGCGTCCGTCCTTCAACAGCCCGGAAATACGGTTGGCGCGGTACGGCGGCGCCCAGTCGAAGCCCAGGAAATGCGGATAATCTGGCGCCGATACGCGGTTATTGGCGTTTAGCAAGTGGTCCGATTTTGGGTTGATGACCTGGGGGAGATCGTCGACGGCCAAAAACCCGGTCCAATCGGTCTCGCCCGTCCAACCGGTGGTCGGCACGAAGCCCAGGCCTCGGCCCCGCGTCGGGACCCGGCCAGCCGCGATGAAACCAATGCGGCCGTCCTTGCCGGCGAAGAAGAAGTTTTGCTGCGGGGCGCGGAACAGGCGCAGCGCCGCCTTGAAGGCATTCCAGTCGGCGGCCCGAACCAAATCGTAGAAGGCATCCGCCGTGCGATCGCCGGGTTTTAGATAGGTTGCCGACAGGGCAACCACGTGGCCCTTACCGACCAGCGTCGCGGCGCCTGGCCGAAGATCCGAAATAACCGGCCCATGGCGGGTCGTTCGGACCTTCAGCGTCACATCGGCGCCACCGCGGACCTTGATCACTTCGTCGTGGACCCGGAAGGCGGCGTTGCCGTCCGGGGTCCGATAGCGGTCCGCTTCGTTGGCGTCGATCTGTTCGATGTACAAATCCTCAATGTCTGATTGTGTCGAGGTCATCCCCCAGGCGTGGGTACCGGTTTGCCCCAAAACAAAAAACGGCACGCCCGGCACGGTCGCCCCCATGGCCTGCCAATCCGGGGTTTCGACACGCGCCAGATACCATAGGATCGGCGCCGTGAACGCCAGGTGCGGATCGTTGGCCAGAATGGCGCCGCCCGCGTCCGTCGCGCCGCCCGCCACGGCCCAGGCGTTTGACGCGCCCTTCGGCCAGCCGAGCGGCCACGGCGGTAAGGTCTCAAGCCCGGCGACGAGATTGCCCGCCGCCTTGGCGATCGTCGTCAGGCCATCGGCCGGGTAGGCGGGCCAAAGTTCGCGCACCTTTTCCGGCGCCATGGTCTTGGCCAGCCGGGCGCGCAACACCTCGCCGCGCCAATTGCCCCCCAGCCGGGCCGCCATGATCTTGCCCCAGACCAGGGAATCGGCCGGTTTCCACGGTTCCGGGGTATAACGAAAAATCGCGAATTCAGGCGCCAACAAGCCAATATCGGCGCCGAGCCAATAATTGACGCCGCGGGCATAGGCTTGCAGCGCCGAGCGCACCGGTGGCGCTGAATCCTGAACCATCTTTTCCGCCAATTTGTAGAGCCCCAAGGTCCGCATCCACTTGTCCGTATCGACGATCTGGGCGCCCAGCACCTCGGCCAGACGGCCGGCGCCGAAACGCCGCATGGTCTCCATCTGCCAGAACCGGTCCTGGGCATGGGCGACACCCAGGGCGAAATAGGCGTCATCGTCGTTGGCGGCGGAAATATGCGGCACGCCGTCCCCGTCGCGCAAAATTTCCAATGGCTGGGCAATGCCGGCAACAGTCTTCTCACCGCTGGACCAGGGTAGCGACGTGGCCAGCCATCCGGCACCGGCCATCAAGATGACAATGACCAGCAGAACGACCCGCGAGATGATCTTGAAAGCTTTCAACCCGGCTCTCCGTCGGCCGCCCGATACACGTTCGATTGCGGCGTTCATTGCACCTGGGACGGACAACCATTATAAGCTTCGCCCAGGGAGATATGTCCTTGGGCAGGTTACTTCTTTTGCCCCGTATTATCATTTCGAATCTTTGGAGACATCTGCATGACCGGTCCACTTAACGGTATCCGCGTGTTCGATATGACCCGCATCCTTGCCGGCCCGTCTTGCACGCAGATGCTCGGCGATTTGGGCGCCGACGTGATCAAGATCGAACGGCCGGGCACGGGCGACGACACGCGGCGGTTCGCGCCGCCCTTTCTGCGCGATGGCGACGGCAATGACACCGGTGAAAGCGCCTATTTTTCCTGCGCCAACCGCAATAAACGATCCATGACGCTGGACGTCAACCACCCCACGGGCCAGCAACTGGCGCGCCGGATGATCGCAAAATGCGACGTATTCGCCGATAATTTCAAGACCGGTGGCTTGGCCAAATACGGCCTCGATTATGACGGCCTGAAGGATGACAATCCGGCCCTCATCTACTGTTCGATCACCGGCTTCGGCCAGACCGGACCCTACGCCAAGCGTCCCGGATACGACGTCTTGATCCAAGGCATGAGCGGTTTCATGAGCACCACCGGCAATCCCGACGGCGAGCCGCAGAAGGCCGGCATTCCGATCTCCGATCTGATTGCCGGCATGTATGCTGGCGTCGCCATCAACGCCGCATTGCGCCACCGCGAAGTCACCGGCGAGGGCCAATTCATTGACATCGGCATGCTGGATACGTCGGCCGCCATATTATCAATTATGGGCGCCAATTTCCTGGCCACCAATGAAGTGCCGAAACGGTTGGGTAACGCGCATCCCAATATCGTCCCCTACCAGTCGTTCCCGACGGCCGACGGCGACATCATCCTAGCGGTTGGCAATGACGGCCAGTTCGTGCGGTTCTGTGAATTTGCCGAATGCATGGAACTGGCCGAGGACGACCGCTTTTCGACCAACGGCGCGCGGGTCCGTAACCGGGCCGAACTGATCCCCATCCTGCGTGATATCGTCTCGCAAAAGCCATCGAAACATTGGCTCGACGGCCTGCAAGCCAGAAACGTTAGTTGCGGCCCCATCAACAATCTCGATCAGGTCTTCGACGACCCGCAGGTGAAAGCCCGCGAGATCAAACTGCACATGGACCATCCGGCAACCGGCACCGAGGGCCTCGACATGGTCGCCAGCCCCATGCGGCTGTCGGCAACGCCGCCGTCGTACCGCCATCCGCCGCCCCTGCTGGGGCAGCATACGGACGACATCCTGCGCGAGCTATTGGACGCCAGCGACGGCGACATTTCGACATGGCGCGCCGAAGGTGTCATTTGAGCATGCACCAACGCTCCTTCACCGTTGACGGCCCCGGCACGTTGATCGGCCGCACTATCGCCTACACGGAATGGGGGGCGGAGACGAACCCACGGGTTTTGGTTTGCGCCCACGGCCTGACCCGCGTCGGCCGCGATTTCGACGTCCTGGCGGGAGCCCTTTGCAGCGATTACCGCGTTATCTGCCCCGATGCCGCCGGGCGCGGCGCCAGCGGATGGCTGCCTGGCGCCGCGGACTATTCCTACGCCCAGTATCTGGCCGACACGGCGGCCTTGCTGGCCGAGATCGGCGCCACCGAAGTCGACTGGCTGGGCACCTCCATGGGCGGCTTTCTGGGCCTCATGCTGGCGGCGTCCAAATCATCGCCGATCCGGCGCATGGTGATGAACGACATCGGGCCGTTCCTGCCCCAGGCCTCATTGCTGCGAATTTCCGGCTATTTGTCAAAGGATCAGACCTTTGCCGATGTCGGCGAACTGGAATCTTACCTGCGGAAAATCCATGCCCCCTTCGGTGCGCTGACCGACAGCCAATGGCGTCACATGGCCGCACATAGCACCCGGCCGGCCGGTGAGGCTGCGGGCGGCGGCATTAAACTGCATTACGATCCCGCCATTGCCGAGGCGTTCAGCCTTGCCACCGGTGCCGATATTGATGTCTGGGGCCTGTGGGACAAGATCCGGTGTCCGGTTCTGGTGGTCCGCGGTCAGGATTCCGATTTGCTGCCGCGCGAAACGGCCCGTCAAATGACCGAACGGGGGCCGAAGGCCGCGTTGGTGGAAATCAGCGGTTGCGGCCACGCCCCGGCATTAATGGCGGATGACCAAATCACCGCGGTCCGCGACTGGCTACTGGACGGCTGATCGTAGGCGAAATGACCAGATGGTCGTGAAACGTATTGAAATGTAATGAAATTCGCTTCTCATTAAGATAGCGTTATATTCATAGCCCTACGAGATGAGGGCGCCGACGGCGCCGGCCAAGGGAAATTGAACATGTCACAATCGCTCGCGACCTCCGATAGCCACGATCTAACGACGACCCATCCCGGTAAAAACCTGGAAGATTTCGTCACCTTCTTCATCGAAGATCAGATGTTCGGCATTCCGGTCCTCAACGTCCAGGATATCCTGACGCCGGAAAACATTGCCGCCGTACCCCTGGCGCCGCCGGAAGTCACCGGCTCGATCAACCTGCGCGGCCGCATTGTCACAGTCATCGACGTTCGGGTTCGCCTGGGACTGAAGCCGAAGAACAAGAAATCGGGCGACAACATGGGCGTCACCGTCGAGCACGGACACGATCTCTATACCCTGTTGGTTGACCGCATCGGCGATGTCATGGGTTTGCCGAACGAACTGTTCGAACGCAATCCGGCAACCCTGGACCCGGTTTGGCGGGAATTCTCCAACGGCGTTTACCGCCTGGAAGACAACCTTTTGGTGGTGCTGGACATTGAGCGGCTGCTGAACCTGAGGGATTAATTAAGACCGGTTCCGGTGCCGTCTAACCGACCTTCAAAATATTTGCCGCATCGACGGCGCCGTAGGTCAGAATGCCGTCGGCGCCGGCGCGTTTGAAAGCGCTCAAGGTTTCCATCAGAACCTTATCATAATCCAGCCGACCGGCCTCGGCGGCGCCGCGTAGCATGGCGTATTCACCGGACACATTGTAGACGAAGGTCGGCATGGCGAAGGTTTCCTTGACCCGCCAGACGATGTCCAGATAGGGAAGCCCCGGCTTGACCATCACCATGTCGGCGCCTTCGGCGATATCCAGGGCCGTTTCGCGCAAGGCCTCATCGGTATTGCCGGGATCAATCTGGTAGGTCTTCTTGTCGCCCTTCAAAGCACCGCCGGAGCCGACCGCATCGCGGAACGGATCATAAAAGCCGGAGGCAAACTTGGCCGCATAGGACATAATCGCCGTATCTTGAAATCCGGCCTCATCAAGGGCGCCGCGGATCGCCGCGATGCGCCCGTCCATCATGTCCGAGGGCGCAATCACGTCGCAGCCGGCCTGGGTCTGAACCAGGGCCTGCTGACAAAGGATTTCCACGGTTTCGTCGTTGAGGATGATGCCGTCTTGGACCAGGCCGTCGTGACCGTCGGAATTAAACGGGTCCAGCGCCACGTCGCACATGATGCCGATGTCGGGCACAGCGGCCTTGATCTCACGCACCGCGCGGCAGACCAGGTTGTCCGGATTGACGGCTTCGCGGGCGTCCGGCGTCTTCAGGGCGTCGTCCGTATAGGGAAATACCGCGATCATTGGAATGCCCAAGTCCCGGGCGCCGCCGACGGCTTCCGCCAAAAGATCGACGCTCAGCCGATCAACCCCGGGCATCGACGTCACGGGCTGGCGTTGGTTGTCGCCGTCAACGACGAACACGGGCCAGATCAGGTCATCGGTGGAAAGCCGGGTTTCACGCACCAGACGGCGCAACCAATCGGTGCGACGATTGCGGCGCATGCGGGTCGTCGGAAAGCGGGCAGGGGGGAAAATATCGGTCACAATCGGTCCCGGTTCATGTCGCAAATGGAAGGCCGACAACGTCGCGGTCAAGGGCGCTTTTGTCAATATCGAAAGGCTGGGCCTTGGCCGCGCTGATGGGCTAGGATAGGCCCATGTCCGACGCTGCCGACGCGACACCGCGCCATCTGTTGTATTTCGCCGATCCCATGTGTTCATGGTGCTGGGGCTTTTCGCCGTCCGTTGATCGCCTGGTTGACGAACTGGCCGAAGTATTGCCGATACGGCCGATCATGGGCGGGCTCAGGCCGGGCACGACGGAGGCCTTGAATGAGCGCGGCAAGCAGGAGATCCGCGACCACTGGTCGCATGTCCACGACGCGTCGGGCCAGCCCTTCGATTTCGATTTCTTCCAGCGCGACGGTTTCATCTACGACACGGAACCGGCGTGCCGCGCCGTGGTCACGGCGCGGCGCCTGGACGCGACCAAGACATTGGCCATGCTGAAAGCCGTGCATCACGCGTTTTACGCCGAAAACCGCGATGTCACCGACTTGGATGAACTGGCCGCCGTTGCCGTCGACAACGGTTTCGACGCTGAAACCTTCCGCACCGCCTTTGACGACGTCGATACGGTGACCGAAACCCAAGGTGATTTCTGGCTTTCACAGGCCTCCGGCGTCACGGGATTTCCGACCCTGTTGGCGATCGAAGACGGCAAGGCCCGGATTGTCACCATCGGCTACCGTCCCTGGGAAGGCTTCGGCGACGCCTTGCGGGCCTGGGCAAGACCGATGCTCAACTAAGCGGCGGTCAGCCGGTGAGGTAATCGCGGATCGCCAAGCCCAGCGTAATCACGCCGACCGCGGCCAACAGCGCCAAGGCGGCGTTTCGAAAATGATGTTTGCCGCCCGCCGAAAAATACCGCGATCCAAGCCAGGTGGTACTGGCGTAGAGGGGAAACAGCACCAGGCCCAAAAGCAACACGTCACGCGTGAACAGTGCGTGATACCAAAGTGCCGGCAAGGAACATAACGCCAGGGCCGTCACAGCACCGATCACATTGGCCCGCTGCTGTTCCGGGGTTCCGGGCCGCGACAGGACAACGGCCACCACCGGCGGCCCGCCAATGCCGGCCGAACCCTGGATCAAACCGGCCGCCGTGCCGGCGCCCAGCAACACCAACAAACTGTCGCTGCCAAACCGCCACCCCCGGTAAAGCATCAGGACCATCCCCAGGACGGCAACCGAAATCGCCATTTTCATCACGGCGGGTTCAACAGAAACCAGCACCCAGGTGCCGAACGGGGCGGCCGCAAACGATGCCAGGCCGAAAGGAATGACAAAGGGCCGTTCCGCATGGCGCACGGCAACCGGCAACAGTTGGATCGTCGACGGCAAACCCGTCAGAACGGCGATGGGCACGGCGATCAGCGGGCCGAACACGGCACTAACCACCATAATGACGATCAAGGCACCGCCGAAACCAACGAACCCGCGGAGAAAGCCGGCGATCAGCAACGTCGCTGCGACCAACGCCAATTCCAGCACCGATACGGGCCCCAGCAAGGCCTCAAGTTCAGCGACCACGGGTATAGTCGTGAGCGTAAAGGGGTAAGGACATATGAAGCACCGTCCCACATCCGGCGGGCCGGCACCATCTTTCGAAAATCCGAACATTTCGTCACGTGAAGCGTGAAAACCGGTTTCACCCCGGCGCTTTCGGCCTATCATGGCAGCTGATCAGGAGACATCCATGGCGCAGCACATTGAATTCGCACGCAAGGGGCCGTTCGCCCACATCACATTGAATCGGCCGCGCGCCGGCAACCCCATCAATGACCCCATGCTGACCCGCTTGACCACCATCATGCAGGGATTGGCGGCCGAGGAGGACCTGCGCGGCGTGGTCTTGCGGGGCAAGGGCGCCGATTTCTGCGTCGGGCGGGAGCGGCCACCAGGAAAAGGCAAGAAAAAAGACAAGGGCAGCGGCCCACCTTCCGCCTATGCCCTGCATGGCCGGGTCATGGCCCGCATCTTGGCCGTCTACAAGGCTTTCCGCGATTGTCCGGCGCCGGTGATCAGTGTTGTGCAGGGCCGTGCCGTGGGCTTCGGATGCGCCTTGGTCGGTGGGTCGGACATCGCCATGGCGACCGAAAATGCGCGGTTTTCGCTGCCGGAAATGGCCCACGGCGTGGCCCCGACCCTGGCCATGTCGGCGCTCAACAGGGTTTCGCCGAAGGGGCTCGCGCAGATGGTCTATTCCATGGCCGAAGTCGACGCGCCGACCGCCCTGGCGATGGGGCTCGTTGGCCAGGTCGCGCCGGCGGCGGAACTCGACGATCAGGTGCAGGAACTGTTGGCCCGCCTGGCCAATTACGACACCCCACAAGTGCATGCCGTGAAGCGCTATCTGGCGCACGGATTGAACCTGCATTCCGAGGCGGCCTCGGATCTCGCCGGCTATACACTGGCGACCCTCAATACCCGGCCAAGGTAACCATTGGTTTTATTTTATATTAAATATTTCAATAACTTACGTGTATGTTCTCAGGTCATAATCTGCCTTGGCGGAGCGAATTTCAAGGCATCACGTTCGGGCAACCCGCCTGCGTTTCTAATTGCAATTCCTCTTAATTCGACAGAATCCAGCTTCTGTTTCAGGGCCCCGACACCGCGCACGCCGTGATCGTGCGGAGGTGCGGTCTTTGACGCCGGACCCGACGGTCAGCGACAAATGTATGTCGCATAACTACACAAGAATCGGGTGGCTTGTATGCGCCATCCCGGCGAGGCTGATTGCGCCGAATTAAGAGAAAATGAATGTCGCCGCCAACGCTGGGAATTCTATTTCTGCTGGCCTTTTCCGCATCGCAAGGGCTGCGTGATGCCTTGTTCGGCAATGTTTTCCAATCAGTTAGCTTTCTGTTGGTCGCGCTCTTGTCGTTTGGCACCGCGACTATGGTGTTCGCGGTTGCCGCCCACCTCAGGCGTCCGGTCGATCTGTCGCGCCTGATCACCATGCCCGACCGCCTCGGGGCACTGAATATGACAACGGCAGGGGCTTGGCTCAGTTTCTTCTTTGGCCTGACCTACCTGGAGCCGGCGGTCGTCGCGACGTTGTTCAATGGGATCGGTCCGCTGACCGCCCTGGCCTTCAGCAATACAAAGCTCGGCGGTCCAAACCCGCGGGTCATCGGATTTGAACGGCTGCTATATGCGGCTCTGGCTTTGACTTTGGGGACCCTGGTCATCGTCGTCCTGACGGACCGTTCGGGCTTGGCACTGACGGATTTGGCAGTGCAGAGCGCCGCCGTCGCCTGTGTCATGGCCGGCGGTGCGACCATTTCGCTCAGCCACACGATCGCGCGAAAGATGACCGACGCGGGCCTCGGCTCGGATACGGTCATGGGCTGGCGATTTTTGATGATCTTAATCGTCGCCGGTAATGGTGAATGGTGGGTCGGCGATCACGCATCGTGGCCCAACCTGAATGACGCCGTCGTTTTATCCTTAACTACTTTCACATTAATTATAATTCCGAGCTTCCTGTTGCAACTCGGAGTGGCGCGGGTCACGCCACTGACTGTCAACGTCATGCGGTCTTTGGGTCCGGTATTCGTTTTCGCCGTGCAGCAGGCGGACGGACGGTTGCAGTTTTCCGGTGCGACCCTGGTCTGTGTGCTGGCCTATTGCAGAATCGTCATGACCACCGCAATGCTTCGGGCGAAAAATGAACCGGCGCCACCCATGGACCGGAAATCAGCTGGTTAGCGTAAAACCCCCGAAGGGTTGCACCGTTCCATGTCATAACATCGAAATCGGTAACCCACGGGGACGAGCGGCGTCAATATTGTGGGGTTGATTGTGTGTGGGGCCATTGGATGCTGGCCGATACCAGGCGTTTCAATGGCGCACGCTGCGAACGACGGCCTCACAAAGACGGTGAAGCCCGACGCATTGCGCAAGGCCGCCAAGCTGCAGGCAAAATTGCGCCTTGACCGACCCAATGGCGATGGATTTTTGGTCGATAAATTTGCCATCGACAAGAATACGGGCGTGTGGATAACTATTCGTTGAAGAACATAAAATACTGAAGATAAAAACTGGACGATCTGGGGAAACGCGACGATGGCTCATAACAGACTTGGCCCGGCAGCTTTAAAAAATGCCTTTATCGGATTTCTGGCAGTATTTTTCATTGCCGGCGCGCTGCA
The DNA here is from genome assembly GCA_964595005.1 of uncultured Magnetovibrio sp. Classification (GTDB taxonomy): domain Bacteria; phylum Pseudomonadota; class Alphaproteobacteria; order Rhodospirillales; family Casp-alpha2; genus UBA3470. The sequence goes on along the minus strand of CAZQPC010000092.1, from coordinate 1,051 downwards.
TCACGCGGCGCGGGCCGATGCCCCCAATTACCCGTACAACATCATCCCGGGCGGTCCCATCCACAAGCCCGCCACCGAGCAACCTGCCGCGCCGAGCGGGTCCGCGTCGCAACCCCAGCCCTATGCGGAACCCGTGCCCTTGGCACCCGCCTGGTCGCAGGCGCCAGCGCCAGCGCTGGCACCGGCAACGCCCGGCAGACCGCAGACACCAACACCGAAAAAACCATAGTTAGCGGTGATCGGCGCGGCGATCGGCAATTTCCGGGCACGGTATTGACACGGGCGCGCCGCGAATCGGTTTGAAAAACTGCGGCAATTCTCATGGCATCGCATGTCGCCATCAAGATAGAACCTGCCGGCGGCGCAATTCGAATGAGGCCGCCCTGTGCCTAGAATTTCCGGCGTAACGGCGCGGATTTGCACCGACTCCCGAAGATTGCCCGTTGATCGCCCCGAGGGGGGAATTATGAATAATAACGATTCTAAGCTACACTTTGGCCATCGGGAACATGTCACACACGGCGTGAACCAGGATTAAAAAAAGGTTTCATCGCATCGTGACATGGCAGACTCAAACCAAGGCCATGAATTGGTCGCCAAGACCGGTTTCTTTACCGGCTTGCACAGCGGCATGGGGATCGCCGCCAAGGGTATGGTGGTGGCGTTCGTTGTCTTCACCGCGCTGAATGTGGAGTTCGCCAACGGCATTTATTCGGCGATCCGTGGCTGGATCGAGGCGACGCTCAGTTGGTATTACATCATCGCTGTCACCATCATGCTGTTCGTCTGCGTATATCTGATGATGAGCCGCTACGGCAATATCCGCCTGGGCGATGACGATTCCAGACCGGAGTTCTCGAATTTCTCATGGTTCGCCATGCTGTTCTCGGCCGGTGTCGGCATCGGCCTGCTGTTCTTCTCCATTGCCGAGCCGCTGTTCTATTTCGACAACACGGCACCCTGGAAATATCCGAACAATCCGTTTGCCGACCATGCCGGGGTGATTCAGCTTACCCAACAACGCGCTATACATGCCATGCGGGTCACCTAA
>CAZQPC010000091.1:10005-15139 GCA_964595005.1 uncultured Magnetovibrio sp. | reverse complement strand
GGAGGCACCGCAACAGTGATCTCAGTGCGTACGAAATAGCGCACGATGCTCTAGCCGCCGGCTGCCGTTCGGGCCGACGCGATCATCGCATCACCGTATTCCGCAAGGAACGCGTCGCGGCCGCCAGGATTGTGGCCACCATAGGTATGCAGCCATTCCCCCAGGGCATCTTGAATGTTCTCATCGGAATCGCTGGCCAGCGTCCCGGCCCAGGGCAAAATCTCTGAAACGTCATGGCCTTCTTCGGCCCACGGCATGACAGACAACAGCGACAAAAACCGCACCCATTTATTTCGATTGCCGGCCCAGTGCGCCAGCTCTGAAAGTCCGGCAGGATAATCCAGCAGGCATTTTCGCGCCACCGACCCCAGATTATAGGCCAGCCGCGGGCCGTCCACCTGGCGCGCCGCATCGCGCACGAACGTCCACAACTCAGGCGATGTCGAGACATGCTCCAGGGCCAGCGTCTTCAGCGCCGCCACCTTGAATTCCCAGACCGGCTCATTCCACAGGCGTTGCGCGAAGGGCAACACCATTTCCAGGTCCGCCGTGCCGACCACCTGGGCGACGGCCTTTTCCAAATCTTCCCGATCAACACCCAGGTGTTCCCATGGCGAATCCTCGGCGGCCTTGGTCGCGGCGGCGCGATCAACGGACCCCATGGTGCGCAGCTTGAAAGTCAGGGCGACATAAAAGGCGTTGGTCATGACTACGCTACTCGGCTTTCATTCATCGGCATCAATGGGCCCGCTTGCCGGGTTCAATCGGCGCCGGGCTTTCAGTGCCGCGCTTAAAGTCCCGTCATCAAGATAGTCCAGTTCGCCGCCGACGGGAATACCGTGGGCCAAACCGGACACGGAAATGCCGGCTTCGGCCAGTTTATCGGCCAGATAATGGGCGGTGGTCTGCCCGTCCACGGTCGCGCTGAGGGCCAATATGACCTCCGAAACACCTGAACTGGTCGCACGCCGGGCCAAGGCGGGAATATTCAAGTCCTCCGGCCCGATGCCGTCCAGCGCCGACAGGGTGCCGCCAAGGACATGATAGCCGCCCTTGAAGGCATGGGTGCGTTCCAGGGCCCAAAGATCGGCGACATCTTCAACAACGCAGATGATCGATCTGTCGCGTTTTGGATCCGTGCAAACGGAACAGGGATCGCGGCCATCGATATTACCGCAAGTCGAACATGTTTTGACCGTCTCGGCGGCGTCGGTCATGGCCTTGGCCAGTGGCGCCAACAGCGTCTCACGGCGCCGGATCAGGGCCAGCACGGCGCGCCGCGATGACCTTGGTCCCAGGCCGGGCAACTTCGACAAAAGACTGATCAGACGTTCAATTTCCGGCGCCGTCACGTTTTTCCCTTCCGGCCCATCCGGCCCATCCGGCTAAAGAGAAACCCGGCGGTCATTAAAAAGGCAATTGGAAGCCCGGCGGCAATTGCAGCCCGCCGGTCAGTTTCTGCATTTCCTCGCGCGATTTTTCCTCTGCCTTGGCCTTCGCATCGTTGATGGCGGCCAAGATCAGGTCTTCCAAAACCTCGGCGTCGTCGGGCGTTATCAGGGCCGGATCGATTTTTACCCGCTTCGCCTCGCCCTTGCCGTTCAGGGTCACTTCGCACATCCCGGCGCCCGACGAACCCGTGACTTCGATCTCCGCCAGGGCTTCCTGCATTTCCTGCATTTTGGTCTGCATCTGCTGAGCCTGTTTCAGCATCTGGCCGAGGTTCGTCATGGTGGTATCCTTCCCCGTGTCGGGATCGATATGTAATGGGGCTGGGAGTGCCCTCATCCCTTCGTGTATAACACCAGTGGGGGCCGTTTGACCATGCAACACCGAACGCTTTTCGTCTTCGACATTGAGACCGTGCCGGACACGGATGCAGTGCCCAATCTGACCGGATTTGACGATCCCGACCCAGCCGCCCGGCGGGCCGAATTGGAACGCTATCACCTGGACATCACCGACGGCCGCAACGCCTTTCCGCGCCAACCCTTCCACCGCGTCGTCGCCATCAGCTTCTTGGAAGCGGAGATCGAATACCAGGGTGGCCGGGAAAGCTATTTCCTGAAGGAACTGCGGTCCGGCGGCGAGGCCGGTTTCGATGAAAAGCGTCTGCTGCAGGGGTTTTTTCAGTACTTCGAACACCTGAAGCCGCGCCTCGTCAGTTTCAACGGCCGGACCTTCGATCTGCCGGTGCTGAAATACCGGGCCATGGTTCATGGTATCTCGGCGCCCTGGCTCTACGGCGCCGGCGACAAATGGAACAGCTACCAAAGCCGTTATTCCATGGACTGGCATTGCGATCTGTTGGATGTGCTGCGCGACTACGGCGCGTCGGCGGCGGTCAAGCTGGCGGAAGTTTGCGCGGTCATGGGATTTCCCGGCAAGTTTGGCGTCGACGGCTCGCAGGTCGCCGGCATGATCGACGCGGGCGACGTCCAGGCGGTCCGCGATTACTGTGAAACGGATGTGCTGAACACCTACCTTGTCTATCTCAGGATGATGCTGCACCGGGGCAGCATGGATGTGGACGGCTACAACCGGGCCGTCGCCGACGTCATCACGATGATCGAACAGGCGGGCGATGAGCGCGCCCATCTGCAAGCCTTCATGGCGGCCTGGGGGGACGCGTCAGGCAATGCATTCATGCTGGAGTGACAGCCGTCACTGCCGGCTTTTTCAATACCGCGTATCATCCCTTCACGATCCGAAGACCGCATGGTCTTCCTCGAAACGGCAAACCGCCGGAAACGGCGGGGCGCAAAGCCACCGGCCCCAGCGATGTTGATGAAGACATCTGTTCGGGCAGCGGAGCTACCGAAAGGAGGAACCGATATGTTCGAAACTTTCCAATACCATGTCATGAGCGCCTGGGAACTGTGGAGCGGCCTGTTCGCGCCCCTGCCCTACGGCGACCCGGTCATCGCCATGGCCGTGTTGATCCTGATCTTCGTTTTCGGCACCAAATGGTTTCTCGCTTGCAACGTCTCGGGTGTGTGAAGGAAACCTTTTCCTGAGCACGGAAAGCCGCCAGACTTCGCCGGTCTGGTCTCGGAGATGAATGATGAGCGGTTATTCCATATACGTCGCGGCGGCGGTCGCCGAAATCGGTGGATGTTTTGCCTTCTGGGCCTGGTTGCGCCTGGGCCACTCGCCCTATTGGCTGGTCCCCGGCATTGCGCTGTTGATCGTCTTCGCCTTGTTGTTGACCCGCATCGGCACGGATTTCGCCGGCCGCGCCTATGCCGCTTACGGCGGTATCTATATCGTCATATCGCTGTTGTGGATGTGGGGCGTCGAAGGCAGCCGGCCGGACCGTTGGGACGTCATCGGGGCGGCAACCTGTCTGGCCGGGGCGGCGATCATCTTGCTTGGCCCGCGGGCCGGATCGGGAGGGACCTGAGCGATCAGTCCGGCGCGCCGTCGTCGTCCGCCTCCGTCACCTCGGCCAACTTGGCGCCCGGAAAGGTGTCCAGGACGGCCTTCACCAGGGGATGGCCGGCGGCCTCCGCTTCCAGATCGCGTTGCGCGGCGGCGCGCACTTCGGCGATCGTCGCATCGCCGGCCTGCTGTGAAACGGTGACCACCCAGCGCGTGTCCGTGTGACCATTGAGGAAGCTGGTCAGACGGCCGGCCAGGTCCGGCGGCGCGGTTTCCGTCGGCCGGAACTCCATCCGGCCCGGTTCAAAATGAACCACGTGCACGTCGCTTTCCAAATGCGCCTTGAGGACCATTTCGCGCTCGGCGCCGGCCAGGGCGACAATCTCGGCAAAACTGTCGTAAGTGGCGGCGGGCGGCGCGTCATCGGTCGGTGCGGGCGCGGGTTCGGGGAAACTATCGGGCAAGGGTGGCGGCGCGGCGGCGTCTTCCGTGCCGGTGCGCGCCGCCTGCACGGGGGCCGGCGCATCCGCCACCGGCGGCGGCGGTGCGGCTTCAGTTGACGGTGCCGGGCTTTCCGCCGCCGCGGCGGTGCCGCCATGGTCCGGCAGCGACTTGATCGCTTCTTCCGGCGTCGGCAGGGTCGACGTATAGGCCAGCCGCACCAACAGCATCTCGGCGGCCTGACGGGCCGAGGGCGCGAAACGCACTTCCTGCAGGCCTTTCAACAGCATCTGCCAGGCCCGGGCCAGAACAGGCATTTTCAGGCGTGCTTCCATGTCCTTGCCGCGGACGCGCTCAATTTCCGGTATCTGCGGATCAACGGCGGCTGCGGGCACCACCTTGATGCGGGTCAGCCAATGGACGATCTCCAGCATGTCCTCCAAGATGGCGGCCGGATCGGCGCCGTCACGGTATTGCTGGTCGAAGATCGACAAGGTTTGCGCCACGTCGCCGGCCAAGGAGGCCTCCAAAAGCGTGAAAGTCTGCGAACGGTCGGCCAGACCCAGCATGGCGCGTATCTGGTCGTCGCCAATTTCGCCGTTGGCCTGGGATATGGCCTGATCCAGCAGGCTCAGGCCGTCGCGCACGGAGCCGTCGGCGGCGCGGACGATGCGGTGCAGGGCCGTCTCCGTAATGGCGGCACCCTCGGCCTCAGTAATGCGGGCGAAGTGGGCGGCCAGGGTTTCCGTATCGATGCGGGCCAGATCGAACCGCTGGCAGCGGCTCAGGACCGTCACCGGCACCTTGCGGATCTCCGTCGTCGCGAAGATGAACTTCACGTGTTCCGGCGGTTCCTCCAATGTCTTCAGCAGCGCATTGAAGGCGTTTCTCGACAGCATATGCACTTCATCGATGATGTAGACCTTGAAGCGTGCCGAGGTGGGACGGTAGCGCACGCCGTCGATCAATTCGCGGATATCGTCGACGCCGGTGCGGCTGGCAGCGTCCATCTCCAATACGTCGACGTGCCGGTCTTCACTGATGGCGCGGCAGTTTTCGCATACCCCGCAGGGTTCCGTCGTCGGCCCGCCATCGCCCTCGGGGCCGATGCAATTCAGGGCCCGGGCGATGATCCGCGCCGTCGTCGTTTTGCCGATGCCGCGCACACCGGTGAGAATGAAGGCGTGAGCCAGCCGGTTCAGCTTGAAGGCATTGGTGAGCGTTTGGACCAGAACGTCCTGGCCGATCAGTTCGGCGAAGGTCGTCGGCCGGTATTTGCGGGCCAGCACCTGATAGGCGGCCTGGAAATCAA
>CAZQPC010000091.1:0-9905 GCA_964595005.1 uncultured Magnetovibrio sp. | reverse complement strand
AATCCATCGCGGCGTCAGCGGAGTCCGAGTCTTTTTGTATGGGGGGGACAGCTTCAGTGTCCGGCGGGGTTTCGGTGCCGCTCATGCGATGGTGATCTTTTCTGGCTCCCTGCCAGGGTTTGTCGGAACCCTTGGGCTCTTTTTTGGAGGCTCGTTTGCGGCCCTTAAGGTGGGAGGCTGGACATCGACCCGGACCGAAACTCGTTACGGCTGCTTCCTTCCGGACCTGACCGGGTTGGCGAGGAGTCCGTCCGACACCAACCTCCCAGTCAGACTATATCAGCGGGCATAGGCAGATTCCAACACCGTTTGCAGCCAATCAGCGATAGCGGGTGGCGAACCCTTCTTCGACGATGATGACGCCGCTGGCGCCCTTGGGCAGCACCAGAGAGGTGATCGGCCCGGTCCGGTCTTCGAATTCGAAGCGGCCATCAACGGCGGCCACAAGCCGCATCTCGACCGATTTCTTGGCCGGAATTTTGATCTTCGTAATACAGGTGTCGTTGCGCCGCTTGCCGTCGACAGTGATGCGGATCATCGCCATGTTGGCGAAAAAGTCCCTGGACGTAAACGTGTGGGCCGCATCGTCGCGGTTGCGGATGCGGAAGACATAGGGCCAGCCCTGCTTCATCTGCACGATCATCGGTTCAAACTCACCGGCGCGGATGCGCATGTTGACCTCCGGCACCCGGGTCCAGTTGACCCGCTTGACGTCGTCGTCATTGACTTCGGCGCAGGCCCGATCTTTCCAGAATTGCAAGTCGATCAAATCGTCCGGCAAAGCCCCCAGTATGGGGATCGTCGGCAGTGTCGGAATCATCTCTGAAATTGACGGCAGCGACTGCACCGAATCACAACCCGACAGGGCGAAGACGCCAAGCACGGCGGCCAAGGTCAGCGGTGATCGGCGGTTTCGGGACATGCGGCCTCGTTCAATTCCAAATCGCGCGGATGGGCCCCGCGAATCGGTAATTTAGCACGAAACGGGGAGATGCAAGGACTCCATTTGCCCAGACCCTGCCCCCGGGCACACCGTCGGAACATCACGCCGGGTTGCCCGTGCCGGGCTTCCGTGGCAGGTTGCGGCCCCATGAAAACCAATGCGAACCCCCGATTGATTTATACGGCCAGCGGCCTCGATCGCCAGGCCATGCGGCGCACCGACACGGCTTGGCTGGCCGAGCAGGAAAGCCATGTGGACATGCGCGTGGTGCCCGTGTGGCGCGACCAGAACCTGGTCGATGGGATCGATACGGCGCCCCTGCCCTTGATGCCCACGGGCGCCACCGGCCGGCGCATTCTGGGCGCCGCCGACACGGTTGTTTTTCTGGGCCTGGCCGAAGGCGTGCCGCATTTCGGCGCCGATCTGTCGAGCCTCAAGGAAGATGATCTGGAAGTGCTGTTCGGCCCCGCGTCGGCGTTTGTCGATTTGCGGGCCACCGGCTGGCTTTTGCCGCGCGACCAGGCCGCCGTATTGGCCTATGCCAGGGGCCTGGCCTTTTGGCATCGCTCGCACGGCTATTGCGGGCGCTGTGGCAGCCCGACGAAACCGGAACAGGGCGGCCATGTGCGCAAATGCAACAGTGAAGCCTGCGGCCGGGAAAGCTATCCCCGCACCGACCCGGCGGTGATCATGCTGGTGGTTGACGACGGGGTCGGCGGCCAAGGCCCGCGCTGCCTGCTGGGCCGCCACGTGCGTTGGGACTTTGCCATGTATTCGACCCTGGCGGGGTTTGTCGAACCGGGCGAAAGCCTGGAAGAAGCCGTCGCCCGTGAAGTCATGGAAGAAGCCGGCATTCCGGTCAAAGACGTCACCTACATGGCGTCACAACCCTGGCCGTTCCCGGCCTCATTGATGCTGGGCTACCGGGCCACGGCGACGGCGGCGGAGATCTCCATTGACGACGAAGAATTGGCCGACGCCAAGTGGTTCACCCCCGACGACGTCGCCAACTTCGGCGAATGGGGCGCCGATATCCCCAACGACATGCCGCGCCTGCCCAGGAAGGATTCCATCGCGCGCTGGCTGGTGGAAACGTGGCTGGCGGATGTGACGGATTAAGCCCACATTCACAGTGAACGCGCCGATCGAACGCAAGGAATCACGCCAGCCGACCTCCGCGCCGGCGCCGAGTGCTGAGGTAACGTGAGTTCTTCGGAAACGTCGGCGTGTCATCAGAACCGGAAAAAGCCTTTTTTGGCAGTCAAGCGGTCTGGCTGCCCACGGGGATCAGTCATGTCGGGTTTTTCAAATGACGTCGTCCAACGCCGCGTCCAATCGCGCCACGGTGGCATCCACGTCGAGCAGTTTATCCAGACCGAAGAGCCCTAATCGGAAGGTTTGGAAGTTTTCCCGCTCATCACATTGCAGCGGGACGCCGGCGGCGATTTGCAATCCGACGCCAGCAAATTTTTTACCCGATTGAATGTCACCGTCTTGGGTATAACTGACAACGACACCCGGCGCCGCAAAGCCGTCGGCGGCGACGGATTTGATCTGTCGCCTGGCAAGTGCGGCCCGAACCTTGTCCCCCAGTTCCTGCTGCTGGGCACGGAGTACATCGAACCCAATGGCCTTGGTTTCTTTCATGGCGTCGTGGAACTTGACCAGGGCATCCGTCGGCATGGTGGCGTGATAGGCATGGCCGCCATTTTCATAGGCTTCCATGATCTCGGACCATTTTTTGAGATCGCAGGCGTAGCTTGTGCTGGAGGTCTCGCCGACGATCTTGCGCACTTTCTCGTTCATCATAACCAGGCCAGCCGCCGGCGATGCCGACCATCCCTTCTGCGGGGCACTGATCAAGACGTCGACACCAATGTCCTCCATATCGACCCACATGGCCCCGGAAGCGATGCTGTCCAGAACGAACAAACCGCCATGGCGGTGCTGGGCGTCGGCCAGGGCCTTCATGTAGTCATCGGGCAATATGATGCCGGACGCGGTTTCCACATGCGGCGCAAACACGAGATCGGGCTTTTCGGCTTCGATCGTGGCAACGGCTTCCTCAATGGGAACGGGCGCGAACGGCGCTTGCTCCCCGTCGCCGATCTGTCGGGCCTTCAGGACCGTACAGCTCTCAGGTATCCGGCCGGCATCGAAAATCTGGCTCCACCGGAAACTGAACCAGCCGTTGCGGATGACCAGGCACTTTTTATCCGTCGCCAATTGACGGGCCACGGCCTCCATGGCGTAGGTGCCCCCGCCGGGAATGATGGCGACGGCCCGGGCATTGTACACCTCCTTCAGCGTCTCGGAAATCTCGCGCATGACCGATTGGAAAGATTGAGACATGTGGTTGAGGGAGCGGTCCGTGAAGACCACTGAAAATTCCGCCAGCCCGTCAGGATCCACTTTCGAAATCGATCCGCTCATCATGTTCTCCAAAATATTCGTTGAAAATGCACATTACCGTCGTCGACAAAAATACAGAGCACATTCCTCAATATCGCGCCCCATAAGTCTAGCGCAAAGACGCATAACGCCCCCTTTTTTGCATGGCAAGCCATTCCCATGAAGGTTGCGTCGGGTCATTAACGGCAATTCCGAGCCAGCCCGCTCAGTCGCCGCTCTCAGGCCGGAAGCGGTCAAAATCTCCGCTGGTACAAATAACGTCTACACCATACCGGCAAACAAATCCGGCGGGTCCGCTTCCGCCGCCGGACAAAGATCGGCCACCCCAATACCGATCAGGCGGAAGGCGCGGCCGTCGGCTTCGGCGTCGATCAGTGCCGCAGCCTGTTCGTAGATGATGCCGCCTTTCTGGGTCGGGTGCGGCAATTGGCGATTACGGGTCAGGATCTGAAAATCCGCCGTTTTCAGTTTCAGCACGACGGTGCCGCCGGCAATGCCTTTGGCCACTAACCGCTCGGCCACCTTGTCGCACATGGGACGCACGCGTTCCTTCAAGGCGTCCGCGTCGGTCAGGTTGGTGCGGAAGGTGGTTTCCGCCGAGACGCTCTTGGAGGCCCCGCCGGAACTCACCTTGCGCGGGTCCTCGCCCTGAACGTAGCTGGCCAGGCGGCGGCCGAATTTGCCGTAGCGGGTCACCAGTTCAGCTTCCGGCATGGCCTGCAACTGACCGATGGTCTCGATCCCCTGCGCGGCCATCTTGGCCGCCGTGACGGCGCCGACGCCGTTGATCTTTTTGACGGGCAAGCCGGCCAGGAATGCTTTTGCCTCGTCTTCGCCGACCACGGAATAGCCGCGCGGCTTATCCAGGTCGGAGGCCAGCTTGGCCAGGAACTTGTTGTAGGAAAGACCGATGGAGACGGTGATCCCGACCTCTGTCTCGATGCGGGCCGCCGCCCGGGCCAGGGCCGCCGCCGGCATTTCGTTGGCAACGTCGCGGGCCTCGTCGGACAAATCCAGGTATGCTTCGTCCAGGGACACCGGCTGGATCACCGGCGTCGCATCAAGGAAAATGGCGCGGATCTGCTGCGAAACCTCACGGTACTTGGCCATGTTGGGCGGCACGATGACGGCTTGCGGACACATCTCACGGGCCTTGAACATGGGCATGGCGGATCTGGGGCCGAATTGCCGCGCGATATAACACGCCGTGGTAACGACACCGCGGCCGCTGGTACCGCCGACGATCAAGGGTTTGTCGCGCAATTCGGGGTTGTCGCGTTTCTCCACCGCCGCGTAAAAGGCGTCACAATCGATGTGTGCAATGCTGAGGGCCGGCAGTTCCGCGTGGTTGACGATCCTGAGTGATCCGCAGGCCGGGCAATCCAGCGGGCCATCCGGAAAATAGCCCAGGCAGTCGCGGCAGAGCGACGGCCCGGCGCCGGTCCGGATCGGTTCCAGCGGCGTCAACGCGGCAGCGGTAGGTGCGGCGTCTGCGAGGCCCTTTGTCACGTGCAAAGTTCCTTTTTTGTTCCGGATCAATTTGCGACGCCCCGCGCCGCCTGTCAAGCGGGCGGCGCAAACCGAGCCTAGCTGCCGTTTTGACGGGTGCGGCGGAAATCGTGGGCCGGGTAGGTGCCGAGAATCTTGACCATGCGGGTGAAGAACGCCAATTCCTCCAGGGCCAGTTTGAGCGGCGTGTGTTCGGGGTGGCCGTCCACATCGGCGTAAAACTGGGCGGCGATGAAATCCTCGTCCACATAGCTTTCCAGCTTCGTCATGTTGACGCCGTTGGTGGCAAATCCGCCCATGGCTTTGTAGAGCGCGGCGGGCACGTTGCGGACCTTGAAGACAAAGGTCGTCACCATGTCACCACTGTCCGGCGCCGGCACCTGGGCTTCGCCGGCCATGACCACGAACCGCGTGGTATTATGGGCCGCGTCCTCGGCTTCGTCGCGCAGCGTGTCCAGGCCGTACAATTCCGCCGCCAGTTCCGAGGAGAGCGTCGCCTGGGTTTTGTCGCCGGCTTCGGCAATGTCGTGTGCGGCGCCGGCCGTGTCCGCATGGACAACGGGCTGAATGCCCAGCTCACGGATCAGATTGCGGCACTGGTTGAGGGCATGAATGTGGCTGTGCACATGGGTGATTTCATCGATCAACGCGCCCCGCACCGCCAACAGCCGATGGTTCACCCGTTGGAAATGTTCGCCGATGATATAGAGACCCGAATCGGGCATCAAATGATGAATATCGGCAACCCGTCCGGCGACCGAATTGTCGATGGGGATCATGGCGTACTTGGCCTGGCCCGAGGTCACGGCCTCGAAGGCATCTTCGAAGGCATCGCAGGGCAACGTCGTCATATCCGGATAGACGGCCCGGCAGGCCATGTCGGAATTGGCGCCGGCGGCGCCCTGAAAGGCGATGGTGTTCAATGGGTCAGACATTTTCCCGGCCGTCTTCCAAGCTACGACGCGCCCAGAATCTCCCGGGCGCGTTCCAATTCGGCGGGAGTATCGACACCCAGGGGGACCGTGTCAACGAGCGCCGCATGGATCGTCATGCCGTTTTCCAGGGCCCGCAATTGCTCCAATCGCTCGCGCTGTTCCAGAACACCGGGCGCCAGGGTGACGAAGCGTTCCAGGGCCAGGCGGCGGTAGGCGTAAATCCCGATGTGATGATACAGCGGACCGTCGCCCGTTGGTACCGTGGCGCGACTGAAGTAGAGCGCCCGGCCGGTGGTGTCGCCGCCTGCCAAACCCAACACGGCCTTGACGACATTTGGGTCATCACGTTCCGCCGGGTCGGTGATTTCCGCGACCAGGGTGGAAATATCGCACGCAGCATCGGCGAAGGGGCCGAGCACGGCGCGCACCGTTGGTGTGTCAATGGTCGGCAGATCGCCCTGCAGGTTGACCACCGCGTCGAAACGGCCCTCGCCGTCGACCTTCAATAATGCCTCGTAAATGCGATCCGAGCCCGACGGATGCGCCGGATCGGTCAAGACGGCCTCGCCGCCGGCATCACGCACGGCTTCGAAAACGGCCGCCTCGGCGCAGGCCACGATGACCGGCCCGATATCGGCCTCTCGGGCCCGGCGCCAGACCTGAACGATCATCGGCAAGCCGGCGATATCGGCCAGGGGCTTGTCCGGCAGGCGGGTCGAGGCGAGGCGCGCGGGGATCATCACGATGGGATTTTGCGGCGCGCTCATGGGCCCGAGCATAGCGATCCGATTCGGACGATGAAAGGTTCGAAAGGATCGCCCGGCCAAGGGTTAACCCTGGGATAGCCCTTCGGCCATCAGGGCGTTGAACTCCCCGTTGCAACCGGTTAAAGTCCGGCGAAATCGGGCGAGGGGTAACTCCATGAAGTTTTCTTGGTATGAAAAGGTTGCATTCGGTCTTTTGATCGCCGCGTGGGTAACCTGGGGCAGCCATCAGATTGGCGCCATGCTGGTGCATGCCAAGGATTTGGACAAGCCGGCCTACGCCGTCGCCATGGCGGAAAGCACGGCGAAGACGGCTGCCGCACCGGCCACCGTCGCCGAGAACGCCCTGACCATGCTGGCCTCCGCCGCCACCGACAAGGGCGCCAAGATCTTCAAGAAGTGCAAGGCCTGCCACACCACCAAGAACGGCGGCAAAAACGCCGTCGGCCCGAACCTTTGGAATGTCGTCGGCCGGGCCAAGGCCTCTGGCGCCGGGTTTGCCTACTCGGGCGCGCTCAAGGATAAGGGCGGTGATTGGTCCTTCGCCGATTTGGACGCCTTCCTGACCAAGCCGAAGGCTTTCGTCAAGGGCACGAAAATGAGCTTCGCCGGCCTCAAGAAAGCCGGCGACCGGGCCGCCGTTCTGGTCTATCTGCGCTCGCTCAGCGATTCGCCAAAACCGCTGCCCTAGAGCCCTTCATCGCCATATGGAACCGCTGAGACGTCCTCCCTTGTTCGCTGGCAAGGAGCGGGTCGCGCAGCGATGCGGGACATCGGAAGCGGCGCGCGACGTCGTCCAGTGGACGAGGGAGGACGTCTCAGCCGCCACCATATGGCGATGGAGGGCTCTAGCTTGACGGCCGATTTAGACAACCTCGCCGCGTTCGCCGAACAGCTGGCCGACGCGGCCCGCACCGTATCGCTTAACTATTTCCGCACCGCCGTCGCCGTCGACGCCAAGGCCGACGCCAGCCCCGTGACCATCGCCGACAGGGAAACGGAAACCCTGCTTAGCGAATTGATCGAGGCGGCCTATCCCGACCACGGCATCTTCGGTGAAGAACATGGCAGCGTGCGCACCGACGCCGAGCACGTCTGGGTTCTGGACCCCATCGACGGCACCCAATCCTTCGTCACCGGCAAGCCCCTGTTCGGCACCCTGATCGGCCTGTTGCACCGCGACGCGGCGGTGCTGGGCGTCATGGACATGCCGGCCCTGAACGAACGCTGGGTCGGCAGGACGGGAACGCCGACGACCTTCAACGGCACCGCGGCCAAGGTGCGCGAGTGTCCGGCCCTGGAGAGCGCCTGGCTCTACGCGACCTCGCCGCAGATGTTCACGCCAGATCATTTCCCGCGCTTCGAGGCGCTGCGGGCGGCCTCGCGGCGCGCCGTCTACGGCGCCGAATGCCAGGCCTATGGCCTGTTGGCCAACGGCTGGGTCGACGTGGTCTGCGAAGACACCATGGGGCCCTATGATTATGTCGCCCTGGCGCCCATCGTCGAAGGCGCCGGAGGTCGGATGACCGACTGGGCGGGCCGGGCCCTGAATTTGGACGGCGATGGCACCGTGCTGGCTGTTGGCGACAAGGCGCTACACGGTCGGGCTATGGCGATTTTGTCGTCTTGAATCTTTCTCCGTAGCGCGTCACTTCTTGGCGCAGATGCGGTATCAATCGATTGCGAAGTCCGAGAATTTGATCGACGATCTTTGATTGGTCGGACGCCCCCTTGGTGGAGATAAACCGCGAAACGAACTCTCTAAAAGGCTCAATATCGAGATACTCGACAACACGCGCCGCTATACGACCATAGGCCGCCGCATCAAGCCCGCCCGCCTTGGTTTGTTCTTCCTTCGAATACGGGACGAGGATCCACCATATCCAGCTAACGGCTGTCGCATCGCCAAGGTTCGCGGCCCGGCTCAGCCAATCCAACGCGCGGCGCTTATTCCGCTGAACGCCGTTCCCTTTGGCGTAGATTATTCCGAGATGAGTTGCTGAGACGGCGTCCTCGTTCCCGACCGCGCGGGCAAGCCAGTGAATGGCGGCTTGAATGTCCTTATTAACCTCCTTGCCCGCATGGTAGAGCAAACCAAGCCGGCGCTGCGCGTCAACATGGTCTTTCAGCGCTGCCCGGCGATACCACATAATTGCGGCCTCCATGTCTTTCCCGACGCCGGATCCTTCGTGATACATTTTGCCGATGGTAAATTGCGCCTGCGAAAATCCCGATTCTGCCGCGCGAATCATCCATTTCACGGCGGCTTGGCGTTGCTTTTTGACGTACAGGCCGTTCCACAAATATGTGGCGACCATATACTGGCCAAACCCCGAACCTTGGCGAGCCGAACTCAAGAACAATGAATAGGCCTGCGCGTGATCCTGTTCGACGCCATCGCCCCGATGCAGCTTCGCGCCGAGCCAGACTCGGGCCTCAACAAGACCAGAGTTCGCGGCCCGCCGTAGCCAAAGGATGGCTTGAGCCTCGTCTTTCTCGATCCCAAGGCCAAATTCATAAAGTCCGGCCAATCTGTACATGGCATCGGCAACCCCTCGCTCCGAAAGCCGCAGGAGTTCGTCCGCCGCGGTCCGGTAATCGCCCCTCGCGTAGGCCTCGTCCGCCTCATACAGCCCGGCGTGACCGGGAATGAATGACAGGCAGGCGAGCACGAATGCAATGACAGTTAGATTAATTGTTCGCCACATGCCAGTTCCATTGGGCAGTATACGGTATCGTATTATCAATTTTTATTAGTAATAATTAATTGATAAACATCTTATGATTTCATGTCAATAAATGTGTCACATTCACGCCATAAATGTGCGGCATCTCTTGATCCCATGACCCGAGACCCGCAATATCCCCCAATGAGAAAGAAATCCATTTTGCGCGCCGGCGCCGGCCTATTGGCAGCCGCCCTGATCACCACATCCGCCACAACCGCCCTTTGGGCCGGCAGCCTTAACGGCGTCGAAGGCAAACATGGCATCGCCATGCACGGCGACCTGAAATACCCGCCCGGCTTCACGCATTTCGACTACGTCAATCCAGGCGCGCCGAAGGGCGGCACGGTCAGGCTGCACACCATCGGCACCTTCGACAACTTCAACACCTTCATCATCAAGGGCAACGGCGCCGCCGGCACGGGCTTCACCTACAACTCCCTGCTTTCCGGGTCCGCCGACGAGGCGTTCTCCCAGTACGGGGAATTGGCCGAAGAGGTCTACATGCCCGACGACCGCTCGTGGGTCGCCTTCAAGCTGCGCAAAGAAGCGCGCTGGCACGACGGCAAGCCGGTCAGCGTCGACGACGTCATCTGGTCCTTCAATACCCTGATCG
>CAZQPC010000090.1:0-15159 GCA_964595005.1 uncultured Magnetovibrio sp. | reverse complement strand
TTTTAACGGAAAACCGTGGAATTACGGTGGTCATCGCCGATACGGGCGTTGGCATTGCGTCCGAGGACATTCCCAAGACCCTTGAGATGTTCGGTCAGGCGCGTGACGGCGCAACGATTGCCCATGAAGGCGCCGGTCTCGGATTGGCGCTGGCAAAATCGATTATCGAACTCCACGGCGGCATTTTGTCTATCGATAGCGAAATTGGCGTCGGCACGACCGTGACATTTTCCCTGCCGGCGGACCGAACCTGTATTTAAATTCAGGCGGCAGCCAGTTCAAATCAATCCGGCCAACGGTGACGATGGATCGGCAAACCTTTTCACCGGCATGCGGCCGGCCAAATAGGCATCACGACCGGCCCTGACGGCGTGCTTCATGGCACGCGCCATGCGCACCGGGTCCTTGGCCTCGGCGATGGCCGTATTCATGAGAACACCATCGCAGCCCAGTTCCATGGCGATGGTGGCGTCCGAGGCCGTGCCAACACCGGCGTCGACGATAACCGGCACGTTGCTCTGCTCGACAATCAGGCGGATGTTAACCGGGTTCTGCAGCCCCAGCCCGGACCCGATGGGGGCACCCAACGGCATGATCGCCACGGCGCCGGCCTCTTCCAGGCGTTTGCACATGACCGGGTCATCGGTGCAATAGACCATCACCTGAAAGCCTTCGCGGGTCAGAATGTCCGTCGCTTCCAGGGTTTCGACAATTTGCGGATAGAGAGTTTTCTGGTCGCTTAAGATCTCCAGCTTGACCAAATCCCAGCCGCCAGCCTCGCGCGCCAGACGCAGCGTGCGCAAGGCATCTTCCGAAGTAAAACAGCCGGCCGTATTGGGCAAATAGGTATATTTCTTCTGGTCCAGATAATCGACCAGCATGGGTTTGTCGGGGTCGCTCAGATTAACCCGGCGGACAGCCACCGTGATTATCTCTACCTCGGCGGCTTCCGCGGCAAGGCGATTGATATCGTAGTCGGCATATTTCCCGGTTCCGATAATGAGGCGCGAGTCAAATTTTCGGCCGGCAATTTCCAGCATATCCGACGCGTCGGCGTGGGCATTAGCGCCCTTATCGGAATTGGCCGCACCGTCTGGCGCGCCGCCGCCGATGAAGTGGACGATTTCCAGTTTGTCCCCCTCGTTGAGCCCTATGCCGCCGTACGCCGACTTCGGCACAATTTGCAGATTCCGCTCCACTGCGACCTTCCGGCTTTCGATGCCGATTCGGCCCAATAAGTCCTCAACCGTCAACGGCGCCTCGAAGTCACGCTGTTCGCCGTTAATCGTCAAACGCATCTCGACAATCCCTCAAATTTCCCGGGAATTCCGACCATTTCCATGTCCCGTGACGCCAATTATGAGCCGCCCCAGCGGCAGGTTCAACCACGAAGAAAAGCCGGAACTGGACCTTCCCCCGCCCCCCCGGCATGATAGACGCTGATCTCCCGCAGGCAGGATCTCCGCATCCCATGGCACGCAGCGTATCCATTCTCAACCGCTCCAATCTCAACCTTCGTTTCGCGCGGCGAGCGGAAATATACTATGCGGGTGCCCCGCTCCATATCGCGTCGGGCCACAGGATCCGCCACCTAGACTTTAATCTTGACCCTGTACGCCATCGCGGTACGACTTGGAAATAATCACTAAGAATAATGAAGTAAGGAAGCTCTGGCTCCATGGCGAAAACTCCGAAGACGACCATCAACGAGGATCTTGTCCGCCAATTGGCGGGACTGCTTGACGAAACCGGTTTGAGTGAAATCGAATACGGAAACGATGGCTTGACCATTCGGGTCGCCAAGCACGCCCAAGTCACTGCCGTCGCGGCAACGTCTGGCGCCGCGGCACCGCCATTGAGCGCCCCACCTCCCGCGGCGGCAGCGCTGGAAGAGCCGTCGTTCAACGACCATCCAGGCGCTGTCACCTCACCAATGGTCGGCGTCGTGTATTTATCGCCGGAACCCAATTCGCCGCCGTTTGTCCAGGCCGGCGACGAGGTAACAGAAGGCCAGACGCTATTTCTTATTGAAGCCATGAAAGTTTTCAATCCCATCGCGGCGCCGCGGTCGGGCAAGGTGGCGCACATATTGGTCGATAGCGAAACGCCGGTGGAATTCGGCGAACCCCTGGCGGTCATCGAATGACGGACCGCCGATGATCGAAAAGGTCCTCATTGCCAACCGCGGGGAAATCGCGCTTCGCATCCTGCGCGCCTGTCGCGAAATGGGCATCCAATGTGTCGCCGTCCATTCGACGGCGGACGCCGACGCCATGCACGTGCGACTGGCCGATGAAAGTATATGCATTGGTCCGCCGGCTGCCCGGGAAAGCTATCTGAACACCCACGCCGTTCTCTCGGCGGCGACTATTTCCAACGCCGATGCCATTCACCCGGGTTATGGTTTCCTGTCCGAAAATGCTGATTTCGCTGGCATGGTGGAAGAACACGGCATCACTTTCATCGGTCCGTCGCCGGACCACATCCGCCTCATGGGCGACAAGATCGCCGCCAAGAAGGCGGTCGCTGACGCCGGCATCCCAGTAGTCCCCGGTTCCGATGGGGAGGTCACCAGCCTCGACGAAGCGCGCACGGTGGCGACCGCGATCGGATTTCCGATTCTTATCAAGGCCGCCCACGGCGGTGGCGGCCGAGGCATGAAGGTTGCGCATTCGGCCAGCGATTTGGATGACGCCTATCGGTTTGCCCGCACGGAAGCCGAGCAGGTGTTCGGCAATGGCGCCGTCTACATGGAGAAATTCCTGGGGAAACCGCGCCACATTGAGGTCCAGGTCTTAGCCGATATGCACGGCAATGTGGTCCATCTGGGCGAGCGCGATTGCTCCTTGCAGCGGCGCCACCAGAAGGTCCTTGAAGAGGCCCCGTCGCCAGCACTGAACCGGGTCCAGCGCGAGACTATTGGCGAAACGGTCACCCAGGCCATGAAGGCGATCGGATACCGCAGCGTCGGCACCGTCGAGTTTCTGTTCGAAGACGGCGAATTTTATTTCATCGAAATGAATACACGCCTGCAAGTGGAACACCCGGTCACGGAGATGATCTGTGGTCTCGATCTGGTGCGCGAGATGGTCCGTGTCGCTGGCGGCGCGCCATTGGGCTTCGCGCAGGAAGACATCCGCTTCAATGGCCACGCCATCGAATGCCGCGTCAACGCCGAGAACCCAAGTACCTTCGTGCCATCGCCGGGCCGGATCGGCGACTATCACGCCCCTGGCGGCCTTGGCGTACGGGTCGATTCGGCGCTCTATTCCGGCTACACGGTACCACCACACTACGACAGCATGATCGCCAAGCTGATCGTCCACGGCACCAATCGTAACGAGTGCCTGATGCGACTGCGTCGGGCGCTTGGAGAGTACGTCATTGATGGCATCGAGACGTCAATTCCCCTGCATCAGCAACTGATGGCGTCGGCGGCCTTCGTCAATGGCGAATATGATATCCATTGGCTGGAAGCCTTCGTCGAGACTGCCGCCGGAGAGACATGAGCCGACACGATCAAGACCTGGAAATGACCCCGGAACTTCTGCTCCGAGCCTATGCGGCCGGAATCTTCCCGATGGCGGAAACCCGCCACACCAATCACGTCTATTGGGTCGACCCAAAAACCCGCGGCGTTCTGCCGCTTGATGATTTCCACGTCCCACGCCGGCTTCGCCGGACCATCCGCAAGGGCCCCTTCGTCGTCAGTTGCAACACGGATTTCGCCGATGTCGTCTCGAACTGCGCGGAAGCGACACCGGGCCGGGCCGATACCTGGATTAATCCCGCCATCGAAACCGCAGTCAACGAACTTCACCATATGGGGTTCGCCCACAGTGTTGAATGCCGCCTGGCCGGAGAACTGGTCGGCGGCCTGTACGGAATTTCCCTGGGCGCCGCGTTTTTCGGTGAAAGCATGTTCTCGCGGGCCCGTGACGCCAGCAAGGTCGCCTTGGTGCATCTGGTCGCACGGCTGCGTCTCGGTGGCTTCCGGCTTTTGGATGCACAATTCATGACCGACCACCTGGCCCAGTTTGGTGCCGTCGAAATTCCGGCCCGGACATACCTGATACAATTGGAAGAGGCGCTGACCTTTCAGGCCACCTTCCCGTTCGCGGTGGCCGGTGAAACATGGGAATTTCACCTTGAAAACACGTTGACTGGAACTAAATCTTTTAGTTAATCGATTGAAATATAACTTTTATTTAAAATTACACTATTTTTAGTTAATAAAATTGCATGGCCGTTCCGAAACTTCGCAATGCCGCGGATGGGCAGCTATTGACGTTGGCGCTGCGGCACCGATGACGGCGGATTGTCCGTCAAATCCCCGGCCGCCAACTCGTCCTCACAGTCAAGAACCCAGACATCGTAGACCGGGTGTTCGAGGGCGCTCAACGCCGGACTGGAGGCGTACATCCAGCCGCGAAACAGGGAAACCGCGGACTCACCGGGCCGGGCTTGCCAGATGTCGACGAACGCCGCACTTTCCGGCGTTTCCTCCGGGGGCCGCTTGTCGCAATAGCGGACGATGATCTCCAGTGTTCCGAAACGCACGGTCGCGCCGATCGGCGCCCCCAACGTGGAAACCCGTGCCGTCACCTTGTCCAGACCCTGCAAAACGGCGGTCCGGTAGGGTGCCGCGCGAGCCCTGTCGGACGCCGCAGATAGCCCGCCGGCAAGCAGAAAACCGATGGCGGCGGCTCGGAAAACAACGCGGCTATACACCTTTTATTGGCCGCCCTTGCCACCCGTCGCGAGGAAGATGATTTCGCCAACCTGGTCTTCAAGCGACCGGAAGTCTTTGGTCTTGGGGATAACGCCACCGACGGCCAGGGTTTCTTTTTCGTTTCCGGGCTCCAAGCGCACATACTTTCCGCCGACGATGCCCTCGCTGCCGATACCGGCCGTGGAATCCTTGGGCAGTTTGATCTCAGGTGCGACGGACATAACCACCACGGCATCATAGGTCTCGGAATCCAATCGCACCGAGGTAATAGAACCGACTTTGATGCCGTTAATGCGGACGTCGCTACCCGGCGTTAACCCACCGATCTTGAAGAAGTTGGCGCGAAGTTCATAACCGGATACGGCCTTCACCTGCGCCGTACCATAGGCGAAGAATACGAACATGCCGGCAACCACCAGCACAACGGCGCCCAAAACCGTTTCGACCGCATTACGTCCCACATCCGCCTCCCGTCACAATCACTTGGGTGTGCCTGCCGCTTGCTTACGGGCCACGTGACCTTCGGAAATGATCAAGTCCAAAAGATCGCTGACCACCACAGCATCCTGAGTCAAAGTCATTTCAGCGCCACTAGTCATGAAATCTTCTTCGGCACCCGGTTCAAGTACAACGAATTTGGAACCGAAAAGACCATCAGTGTGAATGGAAGCCGACGTGTCTGTCGGCAATTTCACATCGTCCGTGATAGTAAAAGTGACGACGGCGCGAAACTGGTCGTCCAGCCGCATCGCCGATACCCGGCCGATCTTGATGCCGCCCAAGCGCACGTCACTATCTTCAACAAGGCCATCGACTTTGTTGAACTTGGCGGTCACGACAAGATCTGTGCCCGCCGCCGCGCTGGTCATACTATGACGCGCCTGCATGAAGAAGAGGACCCCAGCCAACGCAGCGATGGTTACGGCGCCAATAATGATTTCACGTATTTCGCGGCTCATGACGGGTCAGTCTAGCGCTCTGCTAGGCGCAATGCCAAGGCGCCCGCCGGTCATTCCGGCGTCCAGGCCTCATAGTCCCCTGTGGCCCGGGCCCGCTGACCGCCCCGGGAAACGTGTCCCGCTGGCCGATAGGCCTGGGCGGTGCCGGTCATATTCGGTTCGTGCTCACGCTGCCAGGGCTTCATTTCCGTGGAAAGGTGGGTCAATGGCTCATCCACCGTGTGATGCAACCAGGCGTGCCATTCAGGCGGCACTTTCGAGGCTTCGTCGCCGCCTTTGAACAAACACCAGCGCTGTTCGCGGCCCCAGCGCTTTTTGTTCTTGGCCCGATAATAGCGATTGCCGAACTCATCCGTTCCGACAAGTTCACCATTAATCCAAGTATGAAGGATTGTTCCGAGTTTCATAATCCGGTTTTATCTTTCGCCGACAGCGATCACCTTTGGATACAAACCACCTTAGCAGACCGCGACTATGGCATCCCCGGCACCCACCGTCCAGACTATAGGCGACGACCGCCGAGCCTGGACGAACGCCAGAATGAATTGCCCGTATTTATTGATGTGAAAGATTGCCCGTCGAAAAAAATTGCTGTGCGCACGCTAAGTCTTTGATCGAAGGACAATTCCGATTCGCCATAGGATATCCGGCGATTCGCTGCACCCGCACAAAATCACCACATTTACACAAAATAAAGTATTCCCGCCCATATTTAACCCCAAGATGTAGTATTTTCCTGTTGCGGGCCGAATGCCGATACGCTACATTTTGCAGCCGTTGCACCTGGGCACACACGATATCTGGTAGCTTCAAACCGAGACGACGAGGCAAAAATGACTGGAATCGTTATAAAAATGGAAGACTCGCTCAATTAAGGTCGCAACCGGGGCGCCGAGTAAGGGTCCATAACAAGTCTATAACCCGAGACCTAACGTGGGGGCAGAATGCGGATAACGCGACATTTCACGAAACAAACCGAATCAGCTTACGAAGCCTTTGATTTTCGCACCACATCCAGTGAGATCCGGAACCCAAATGGTTCGCTGGTCTTTCAGCTTGAGGAAATGGAAGTTCCGGCGGCCTGGTCACAGGTGGCCTGCGACGTCCTGGCGCAGAAATATTTCCGTAAGGCCGGCGTGCCGGCGCGGCTGAAAGCGGTCGAAGAGAACGACGTACCCTCGTGGTTGTGGCGTCATGTTCCCGACGAGGACGCGCTTGCCGAACTACCGGAAGACGAACGTCTGAGGGGTGAAAACAGTGCCAAACAGGTTTTCGACCGATTGGCCGGCACCTGGACTTATTGGGGCTGGAAGGGTGGCTATTTCGATGGCGATGCGGATGCCCGCGTCTATTTCGACGAAATGCGTTACATGTTGTGTGCGCAGATTGCCGCGCCCAATTCGCCCCAGTGGTTCAACACCGGCCTGCATTGGGCCTACGGTATTGATGGACCGGCGCAGGGACACCACTACGTGGATTACCGTTCCGGACGTTTGGTGCGTTCGCAATCCGCTTACGAACATCCCCAGCCGCACGCCTGTTTCATCCAAAGCGTCTCGGACGATTTAGTCAATGACGGCGGGATCATGGATTTGTGGACCCGCGAAGCGCGGTTGTTCAAATACGGCTCAGGCACGGGCTCCAATTTCTCGAAGATTCGCGGCAATGGTGAGCCATTGTCCGGCGGCGGAAAATCATCCGGTCTGATGAGTTTCCTGAAGATTGGCGACCGTGCCGCCGGCGCCATTAAGTCCGGCGGCACGACGCGACGTGCGGCGAAAATGGTCAGCGTTGACATTGATCACCCTGATATCGACGCCTTCATCAATTGGAAGGTTGTTGAGGAACAAAAGGTTGCGGCGCTGGTTGCCGGGTCGCGCATGACCGCCAAACACCTCCGTGAAGTCATGGAGGCTTGCCAGAACCAAGAGGTGAATGACGAAGATCGTTACGAGGTACGGAAGAACAAGGCCCTGAAGAAAGCCGTAATCGCCGCGCGTAAATCAATGATCCCGGAGAACTATATCCTCCGCGTCATTGAGTTCGCACGACAGGGATTTACGGAAATCGAGTTCCCAACCTTCAATACGGATTGGGAGGGTGATGCCTATCTGACGGTATCCGGGCAAAATTCGAACAATTCGATCCGCGTCACCGATGAGTTCCTTGAGAAAGTTTTGGCCGATGAAGAATGGAACCTGATCCAGCGCAAGGACGGCAAGGTTGCGAAAACCGTCCGTGCCAAGGACCTTTGGCAGGACGTCGGCTATTCGGCATGGGCCTGCGCAGACCCGGGTCTTCAATACGACACGACCATTAATGAGTGGCACACCTGCGCTAACACAGACCGTATCAACGCTTCGAACCCCTGCTCAGAGTACATGTTCTTGGACGATACGGCCTGTAATCTGGCTTCGCTAAACTTGTTCCAGTTCTCTCAGGATGGCAATTCTTTCGACGTTGAAGGCTTTGAATACGCCGTCCGCCTGTGGACCGTGACACTGGAAATCGCCGTTCTAATGGCCCAGTTCCCGTCGGCGAAAATCGCCGAACTATCTTATGAGTTCCGCACCTTGGGATTGGGATTTGCTAACATCGGCGGCTATCTGATGGCGTCCGGATACGGATACGACACGGTCGAGGGCCGGGCGATTTGCGGCGCCATTTCGGCGCTGATGACCGGCACGGCCTACGCCACATCGGCAGAGATGGCTGAGGAATTGGGCGCCTTTCCACGCTTCGATGAAAACCGCGAACCCATGCTTAAGGTGATGCGAAATCATCACCGGGCCGCGCACGGTGCCGAGACCGATTATGAGGACCTCTCGACCCTGCCGGTACCGCTGAAAGCGGCGGAAGTTCCCGATGCCGGGCTGGCATCCGCAGCTGTTCGCGCCTGGGACCAGGCACTGAAAATGGGCGAAACATATGGATACAGAAACGCCCAGGTATCAGTGATCGCCCCGACAGGCACCATCGGTCTGGTTATGGACTGCGACACCACGGGCATCGAACCGGACTTCGCCCTGGTTAAGTTCAAGACATTGGCCGGCGGCGGTGCGTTCAAGATCATCAACCGCATGGTTCCAGTGGCCTTGGCCAATCTCGGCTACGGTGGCACCGACGTTGAAGACATCATCCGTTATGCCATCGGTCACGGGTCCTTAAAGGAAGCCCCCGGGATTAATCATTCGACCTTGGCTGCCAAGGGCTTCACCGAAAACATCCTGGGCCGGGTGGAAGAAGCCTTAGGTGAAGCGTTCGACATTAAGTTCGTGTTCAACAAGTGGACCTTGGGTGACGAGTTTTGTACCGACGTCCTTGGCTTCACGGTGGCGCAGTTGGATGACATGAGCTTCGACATGCTGTCGTCACTCGGTTTCTCGAAGGCCGAAATTGAAGCCGCGAATACCCATGTTTGTGGCGCCATGACGCTGGAAGGTGCGCCACATCTCAGCGAGGATCACCTCGCGGTGTTCGACTGCGCGAATCCATGCGGCCGTATTGGCAAACGGTTCCTGTCCGTGGAAAGCCACATTCGCATGATGGCAGCCAGTCAGCCGTTCATTTCCGGCGCCATTTCAAAGACGATCAACATGCCCAATTCAGCAACCGTCGAAGACTGCATGGAAGCCTACATGCTGTCATGGCGCCTGGGCATCAAGGCGAATGCGCTATACCGCGACGGCTCAAAACTATCTCAACCCTTGTCCGCATCGCTGATCGACGATGACGATATGGCCGCGGACATGGAAGAGACCCTTGCCGAGGCGCCGACCGCGGAACGGGTGGAAATTGTCGCCGAGCGGATCGTCGAGCGCTACATCGCAGAACGCATTCGCCCGCCGCATCGGCGCAAAGGGTACACCCAAAAAGCGACCGTCGGCGGCCACAAGGTTTACTTGCGCACGGGAGAATACGAAGACGGACGTCTGTCTGAGATATTCATCGATATGCACAAGGAAGGTGCCGCCTTCCGTTCGTTGATGAACAACTTCGCCATCGCCATTTCCATCGGTCTGCAGTATGGCGTGCCCCTGGAAGAATATGTGGAAGCCTTCACATTCACCCGGTTTGATCCGTCAGGAACCGTGACGGGCAACGACACCATCAAAATGTCGACGTCCATCCTCGACTATATATTCCGGGAATTGGCGGTTTCGTATTTGGGCCGCAACGATCTAGCGCATGTGGAACCGCAGGACCTGCTGCCCGATGCTCTTGGTGAAGGTGTGAGCGAGGGCAATTTGCCGACCGCGACCGGCACCGGCGCGCTGGCAGCCGTTCATAAGGTCGCCAGCCACGGCTACATGCGAAAACTGTTGGTTATCGATGGTGCCAAGAGTACCCGGGCAGCCGCCCCGAAATCGGTTCTTGATGAGCCCGTCGTCCGGGAAGCCGAGAGAACCGGCGATCCAATGCCCCAAGCGGTTGGCGCTCAAGTCACGCCACGTGAGGAAATCGCTCAGGCCATTCAGCATATATCTAGCGAAGTGATGGCCAAGGCGGACGCCCATGCTGATCAGGCCCGGACGGCCCGAATGAAAGGATATGAAGGTGATCCATGCGCGGAATGCGGAAATTTCACACTGGTCCGGAACGGGACCTGCATGAAGTGCAATACCTGCGGATCAACGAGCGGTTGCTCATGAGAGACGAGATTTAGGAATCCTCCCTGGGAAACTTGGGGCGATCGTCGGGGGCTCTCCTCGGCATCGCCCCATTTTTTTGCCTCCGGCGGGGACTTTTATAGGCCGTCGAGAATGGGTTCAATCCCGGCTTATGGCCCCGGCTATTACTATTGTAATTCAACGGTATCCAGGCCATGTTGACGTTAGGCTGGGTGACACAGACGCGAATGGGGTTCTGACCAGTATGATTTGGTCGTAACCACTGAACCGGCGCCGGGAACAGGCCATGGGAAACATGGAAGTACAGAATAAGTCCCAAATCTTCATCGTCGACGATGACAGCCTCTCGGCAAAGGTGATGACCGCGCTGCTTGAAGACAGTGGCCACCACGTACAATCGACCACCGACGCGGCTTCGGCCTACGACAAGATATTGACTGCAAAGCCGGACTGCGTGATCTGCGACTTAATGATGCCGGAAGTTGACGGCCTCAATCTGTGCAAGCGGATACGCGAAACCCCCGATCTCGACGGCTTGCGCTTCATCATGGTGTCGGCAAAGGCCTATGAATTTGACCAGAAACGGGCTTTTGAGTTTGGCGCGGACGGCTATATCCGCAAGCCTCTCAACACGGAAACCTTTTCAGATCTGGTCAACCGCATCCTTGATGATCATATCGATATGACGTTCTGGGGGGTCCGCGGCACCCTGCCCGTCAGCGGCGAACATACTCTGAAATATGGCGGCAATACGTCGTGCGTCACTCTTGAGTTTCCGCGCGAACAGTTTTTCATCTTCGATGGCGGCAGCGGCATCAAAAATCTCGGCGATGCGCTGATGGCGCAACAGCGCACTCGCCTACGCGCGCGCATATTCATTTCCCACCCTCACTGGGACCACATTAACGCCATCCCATTTTTCGCCCCCTTGTACGTGCAGGGAAACGAGTTCGAAGTGCTTGGCGCCAATCAGGGCGACAACACTATGCGGGAATTAATCTCAGCGCAAATGGATGGTGTCTATTTCCCCATCACCCTCAGCGAATTTGCCGCGCGGGTCTATTTCCGCGATCTGGAAGAGGAAAGCATCGAAATCGACGGCATCGGTATTGAGACTAAATTGCTCAGCCATCCCGGAAAATGCCTCGGCTACCGCATCAATTACAACGGCAGATCGATCTGTTACATCACGGACAACGAGATGTTTCTGGAAACCAGCGAGTTTTATTCGCCGCACTACGAGCGCAAACTGGCGGAGTTCTGCCAGGATGCGGACGCCCTGATCACGGATACCACCTACACGGATGACGAATATAAAACCAAGGTTGGCTGGGGCCATTCGTGCATCAGTAAGGTCGTGCAATTGGCGGACGTGGCCGCGGTCAAAAGCCTTTTCTTGTTCCATCATGACCCGGACCAGTCGGACAATGATATTGACGCGAAGATGAATATGGCCGCCGATTCGTTGGCGAAGCGGAAATCTTCCGTGAAACTTGAAACACCTAAAGAGGGTGACCGCTTCAAGGTCTGACCTTGAACGCGGCGATATTAGGAGTCTGAACCATGGCCGGACAGGTTGACGCACGCCTCGCTGAACTTGACATTGATTTGCCTGATGCTGCGGCCCCGGCCGCAAACTACGTGCCCTTTACGGTCGCCGGAAATTTGGTCTTCATTTCCGGACAAGTCACCGTGTTTAACGGCGAATTGCGTTTCCTCGGACGGCTTGGTGATGACCTTGATGCGGAAACCGGATACCAGGCGGCACGGCTTTGCGGTCTCAATCTGATCGCTCAGTTGCGCGCTGCCTGCGGCGGCGACCTGGACCGCGTGCGCCAGGTCGTGAAACTTGGCGGCTTCGTCAACGCGACGCCCGAATTTAACGATCAGCCGAAGGTCATCAACGGGGCCTCGGACTTGATGGTTGAAGTGTTCGGCGAACCCGCCGGTCAGCACGCCCGCTTTGCGGTCGGCGCGCCATCTTTGCCGCTTGGTGTGGCGGTCGAGGTCGACGGCATATTTGAGATCGAATAGCCCACCGGCTACGTCAATCGGTCACTTGCAGCGCGGCTTGAGTTTTACCAGTCC
The DNA here is from genome assembly GCA_964595005.1 of uncultured Magnetovibrio sp. Lineage (GTDB taxonomy): Bacteria > Pseudomonadota > Alphaproteobacteria > Rhodospirillales > Casp-alpha2 > UBA3470. Next base: position 2,749 of record CAZQPC010000090.1, on the reverse strand, counting down.
GTATCCAAAGACACTGTCCTTGCCAAGCTTGCCCAAATCCTCGACATGGCGTTTTAGTGTCTTGCGCAATGACGACATGCTGCGGCGCGCCCCCGCCGCCACCTGCGTGGCCAGCAACACCGAAATATACGGCGTCGCGAAGGATGTGCCGCTCATCTTCTTGGCGCCGCCCGGCACCGCCGCGTAAATACGAACGCCGGGTGCCGCAAAATCAATATACTTGCCGCGGTTCGCATGGGTGTAGACGAGTTTTCGGGCATTCACCGCGGTCACCGCCATGACATGCTTGTAGGCCGCTGGATAGGCCGGTTTGTCGGCGCGGCCCCAGTTCCCCGCCGCGGCAATCAACACCAACCCGATCTTCCGGGCCTTGTTGAAAGCCAGGCGGATCGTTTTATTGTCGGTCCCGGCAATGCTCAAATTGATGGCATGGACTTTCTCCTTGGCCAGCCAGTTCAAAGACTTCAACAGGCCGACGGCGGAGCCCACTTTGGTGCCGTTCTTCTTCTTCTCAAACATGGAGGCCGCCTTCAATTCGGCACCAGGTAACAACCCGCCCCACTTCGGCCGTCCGACCAGCATGGCGGCAATGGCCGTGCCATGGATTTTCGGTGCCGGCCGCCGGCCCTTGCGGTGGAAGGATCGGAAGGTGACCTGCTGGCCCCGCAGGGCTTTGTGTTTGAGATCGACCCCGGAATCGATTTGCCCCAGCCGGATGCCCTTGCCGCACTTCGCCGATGCATTGGCCCAGCCCATGGCGGCGCGCGCGTGCATGACCTGGCGGGCCTGGGCTTCGAATTGATGATTGGCATCGATGGCGGCGCCGGGGAACCGCGACGACAGTTCGCGCCTAGCCGCCGGCACGGTCGCGCTGCGTGGAATACGAACCCTCAGCGCCGTCATGCCAAGCCCGCCGAGATTGATGGTCTCGACAACCCGGTAACCCATCCCGGCGGCGATGACGGCAAAATCCGCCGGCGCGTTGACGACCAATAGTTCCCCGGCCTCGAACTTGTTGACCGGGTCGGTCGGGTCATTGGAGAAAACCTTGCCGCCGCCGGCGCCGCGCGAACTGTTGTCTTTCATCTTTCCCTTTGAAATAAACGCCTTTCCCGACTTGTCGTATTTCAGGACTTTCACGTCAGCCTCTGCTGACGGCACGCTGATGCCAACGGCGAACGCCAAGGCCAGCGCCGAAGCCGTGCGGTAAAATTTGAGCGTCGCCTGTCGCATACTAAACAGGATGACCTGCCCAGGAAGAAACAACAAGCCAACCTTTCCCCCGCCAAGAACGACGGAATGGTTTGCCAAACCGGCTGAAAATCCGCATGTCTTACGCATGCCCGATGGACGCGAAGCCATATCCGTGCGGGTCGCCGCATCTTTCGATGAGGTCGATGCCGAAGCCTGGGACGCCTGTGCCGGAACGGACAACCCCTTTGTCCGCCACAGCTTCCTGTCGGCCCTGGAAGACAGCGGCTCAGCCACCGGTGAAACCGGTTGGGCCAGCCAGCATTTGATCATCGAAAACGCGGATGGCGGCTATCTGGGGGTCGCACCGCTTTACGTAAAAAGCCATTCCTACGGCGAATACGTGTTCGACTGGGGTTGGGCCGATGCCTATGAGCGTGCCGGCGGACAGTATTTTCCAAAACTGCTGTCGGGCGTTCCGTTCACGCCAGTGACGGGGCCGCGCCTGATGATCGCCGACACCCCCGGTGATCAGGCGAACGATCTGCAGGCCACCCTGGCCGCCGCCATGGTGCAAGTGGCGGACCGCCTGGAGCTGTCGTCCGTGCATGTCAATTTCCCCACCGAGGCGGAATGGCGGACCATGGGCGACATGGGTTTCCTAATGCGCCAGGGACAGCAGTTCCACTGGCAGAACCCGGGCTTCGAGACCTTCGACGACTTCCTTGCCAGCCTGGCGTCACGCAAACGCAAGAACATCCGCAAGGAACGCGCCCGGGTCGCCGACATCGGCCTCGACATCCGGGCCCTGACCGGCACCGAAATCACCGAAGCCCATTGGGACGCCTTCTACCATTTCTACCGCAACACGTCGGACCGCAAGTGGGGGTCGGCGTATCTGAACCGCAGCTTCTTTTCCCTGCTGGGCGAGCGTTGCGGCGACAGCGTCGTTCTGATATTTGCCGAAGCCGACGGCCAGCCCGTGGCCGGCGCCCTGAATTTGGCCGGCGCCGACACCCTTTACGGACGCAATTGGGGCTGCGCCGCCAATTTCAAGTTCCTGCATTTCGAAGCCTGCTACTATCAGGCCATGGATTATGCCATTGCGCATGGCCTGAAACGCGTCGAGGCCGGCGCCCAGGGGCCGCACAAAATCCAGCGCGGCTACCTGCCGAGCGCCACCTACAGCGCGCACTGGATCGCCGATAAGGGCCTGCGCGACGCCGTTGCACGCTTCTTGGACGAGGAACGCCGCGGCATCGCCCACGAAATGGTCTTGAACGCCGAACATTCACCGTTCCGGAAAGGAGAGTGACGGGCCGGTACGACAAACTCGGCGTGAGGTCCGGGGATGGCCGCGCTGGCCGGACCGATGCGGCGCACCCAAGATGCAAGACGCATGGGAAATCAGCTCGTCCCAGGGTAATCCCGGGACCACACACATCCAGGTTTGGTCAAGGCCCGTCAGCATAGGCTTGACTCTCCCTTAACACTTTTACGCTACGCTCATCGCCATGGAACGGAGACGACACATACCGATTTGGGCACCTTTGATGGC
>CAZQPC010000089.1:0-15229 GCA_964595005.1 uncultured Magnetovibrio sp. | reverse complement strand
GGAAACTCGGGCGGTTCTTCACGATGGCGACCTCCTGATAACTGTGAGCAGTCCTGCCACGGGATCAAAATGACGGCTTCGGGTCAGACCGAGCCAATTCCGGACGTCAAAAATTGTGTCTGCAATGCCGCCATCACCGGACACCGTTGTCCCTTCCGCGTTCTCTCCCCCATTCGACCCTGTGCGCTCTGGACCTTGTTTTGCAGCGTAAACACCAAAATGATAAAAGTAACGTCATGTGACTTGCGAAGTTGCCGTGCTCGGGCCACCGGTGACGCGAGGAATTGGGCGTGAGGGAAGGCAGATCATGAGCGAAGCGGCCGCGAACCCGCGCAACGCGCAGGGCGAATGGCGCCCGACGGCCCCCATCGTGCCGGCGCCGATCAATGCCTGGCCGCCCCAGCCGGTGAACGTCTTCAAATGGCTGTTCGGCTGGCCCGGCTTCATTTGGCCGGAAAACATCTTCTGGCTGGGCGTTTCCGTGTTCACCTGGGCCTATCTGACGCCGGACCTGGCGACCATGAAAACCTTCGAGCTGTGGTGGGTGGCGGTTCTATATGCGCGCAACTTCGTCTTCATCGCCTTGCTGTTCGGCGGCATGCACTATTTTCTTTATATGCGGAAAAGCCAGGGCGACCGGCTGAGGTTCACGACGAAACCGTTCCCCACCGACAGCGGCCGTTTCAAGTTCCGGGGCCAGGTCCGCGACAACGTGTTCCATACGCTGGCCTTCGCCGTGCCCGTCATCACCGCGTACGAAGCACTGACCTATTGGCTGTTCGCCAACAACCACATTGGCTTTATTGATTTGGGCGATCCCGTCGCGTTCTGGGTCTGGTTCGCGGTCTTGCTGTTCCTGGCGCCGGTCATTCATGCCGTTCATTTCTATTGCGGGCACCGGCTTCTGCACGCGAAATTTCTCTACAAGCATTTTCATTCGCTGCACCACAACAACGTCCAGGTGGGGCCGTGGTCCGGTCTCTCCATGCATCCGGTGGAACACATCATCTATTTCTCCACCGTCGTCGTGCAATGGCTGATCGCCCTGCATCCGCTCAATGCGATGTATCAGTTGCACCTGGCATCGTTCATGCCCGCACCGGGACATAGCGGGTTTGAGAAAATGAACGTCTGCACCGGCGTTGATTTCGCCGCCGGCAGCTACTTCCACTATCAGCACCACAAGTATTTCGAATGTAACTACGGCGGCAGTTTGATGCCGTTGGACAAGTGGTTCGGGACGTTCCACGACGGTACCGAGGCCTCGTACGCCCGCCTGCGTGAAAATATGCGCGCGCGGCGGCAGGCCAATGCCGTGGCAGAATAGTTTGGCATGCGGGCGGGTCAAAAATAAATTCCATGCATAGGTTGACATTCTTATTTCCCCTGCCTATCTGATCTTCATGCGCTGCGGAAGAGCGGCAGTTGCACGCTATTTTACATTGTGAAGATGGCTTCGTTCCGTCTCTTTCGGAACGGAGGACCGCCGGGACTGATGCGCTAATGGGATTTCGGGGTGTTGGGTTCGGGGGATTGATTAAGCCGCACGGCAGCAATGTGGCGGCGGACGCTGCCGAGCGCAAATCCATTTCCCGTCATTCCCGCGTGCATGGGAATGACGGGTGAGAAGTGGACACGGGAATAACGTTTGAGGGATGGAAAATGGATACTTTTGCCGACCTTTGGAGTATTTATCACAAACATCATCACAAAAGTGTCCGTGCATAACGTGTTGATATTACGTGATTTTTATCCGAGCGTGTCGCGAGGATTGGCAAAAATGGATACCTTTGGACACCGATGACAACTTCTGGACACGAAACGTACGGGATTAACGTGCCGAGGGACGGTGCGGCGGAACACGGCCGTTGTTGGACACATCGGTCTGGATGTTCTGGGACCGTCGCCGCATGCGCGGCGGCGTAAAGTCACCACGATCACGACCTGATAGACAGATGTGTCTACGGCGATTTAGCAGCGGCGTGCACGACATCGGTCCCGCCGAGGGCCGCGCATCAGAGATGCGCGACCTCCTCCCGGGGCCATCCCGGGACCTCACGCCTTCATGTTTTGCGATTGCACGTCTGATCGGTAACACTAAGTTAAAGAAACACCGCCACACTGACGGTTCCCAAAGAGTTGGGAGGGTAGGGTTGAGCGAACGTGGAGACAGCGGCCGGACGTCCGGGTTCGGCGCCAGCATCCAGCACGAAATTGGCCATTTGTCCGACTACAAAATGTACGGGCAGGTGATGAACATTGTCGGCCTTCTGATCCATGTCGGCGGTGTCACCGGCAGCCTCAGCGTCGGCGATCATTGCATCATTCACGCCCGCGGCGGGCGCAAGGTAACCTGCGAGGTGGTCGGCTTTTCCGACGGCAACGCGTTGGTCATGCCGTTCAGCGCCGTCGACGGCATCGGCATGGGGGCCCGGGCCGAGGTCAGTACGGCGGAGCCGGTGATCTATCCGTCCATGGATTGGCTGGGCCGGGTGGTCAATGCCTTCGGTGAGCCCGTCGACGGCAAGGGGCCGCTGCCGGCGGGGGGCGAGAGTTATCCCATCCACACCTCGCCGCCGCCGGCCCATACGCGCAAACGCGTCGGCCCGAAGATGGATCTCGGCGTGCGCGCCATGAACACCTTCCTGACCACCTGCCAGGGCCAGCGCCTGGGAATCTTCGCCGGCTCCGGGATCGGCAAATCGACCCTGCTGGCGATGATGGCGCGCAACACGGATGCCGAGGTCATTGTCATCGGGCTGATCGGCGAACGCGGCCGCGAAGCCAAGGAGTTCATCGAAGACCATCTGGGCGAGGAGGGCATGCGGCGCGCCGTGGTGATTGTCGCGACTTCCGACGAATCACCGCTGGTGCGGCGTCAGGCCGCCTATCTGACCCTGGCCGTCGCCGAGTTCTTCCGCGACCAGCCGAAAGAGGTTCTGGTGTTGATGGTCTCGGTCACCCGTTTCGCCATGGCGCAGCGGGAAATTTCCCTGTCCGCCGGCGAGCCGCCGACGTCGAAGGGGTATACGCCGTCGGTGTTCGCGCAATTGCCGCGGCTATTGGAACGCGCCGGGCCGGGCATGGACCATCAGGGCTCGATCACCGGCCTGTTCACGGTGCTGGTCGAAGGCGATGACCATAATGAGCCGGTCTCCGACGCGGTCCGCGGCATCCTTGATGGCCACGTGGTTCTCGACCGGGCCATCGCCGAGCGCGGCCGGTATCCGGCGATCAATGTTCTGCGCAGCATTTCCAGGACCATGCCGGCGTGTAACACGGCCGAGCAGAACACCGCCGTCAACCGGGCCCGGCAATTGATGGCGACCTATGAAGACATGGCCGAACTGATCCGGCTTGGCGCGTACCGGCGCGGCTCGGACCCGCAGGTTGATGAAGCGATCCACTACCACGCCGCCCTGGAGGCGTTTCTGACCCAGGAGATCGAGGAGGCGACGGGTTTGGAGCTTTGCTATCAAACGCTCTATGACGTTCTCAACATGGCGCCCCCGGCGCCCGCTGCGCCCGCTGCGCCGGGGGCGCCCGAGGCGCCGCCCGCCGATGATCCGGCGGCCGCTGCCGGAACGGTTCCCGGCGCGGCGGCCTGATCCTTGAGCGGCGCCTAACCCATGGCCAAGGGCATTCCCACGCTGATCCGGGTCAACGAGTGGACCGTTGACGAAAAACGCCGGGTTCTGGGCGCCCGGCTGCGCGAACTGGATGACCTGGAGACGGCGCTCGTCAACCTGGAGGCGGAGGTGATCCGCGAGCAGCACACCGCCGCCGCGCAGCCCGAGATGGCCGGTTTTCTATACGGCAATTACGCCGACGCGGTGATCCACCGGCGCGAACAGTTTCAATCCCATATTGCCGGCAAGGAAAAAGAAGTGGCGATCGCCCGTGAAGACTTGAACGAGGCCTACCGCGAACTGAAGAAATACGAAGTGGTGAACGAAAACCAGATCCGCCGCGCCCAGGAAGAACTGGCCCGCAAGGACCAGATCGAGCTGGACGAACTGGGCATGCAGGCGCGCAACTTCCGCGAACGCCGGTAGCGGCTTGGCCAAGCTCGGGGCAAGCTGGCAGCGGTCCGGGAAAAATTTCAATTGGATGGTCGGGGATCAGCCAAGCTTGGCGGCGGATGCCAATCGCAACAGTTTTCCCGCGATACTGGGACCGTCGAGATGCCCGGGCCAGCGGCACGGTATGCGTACGATATCGTAGACTTCGGTGCCAAACCCGGAAAGATCGATAACCCTGTGATGGCCGGCATCCGCCTCGTCAATTTCGACGATCTGGCATTGGCCGAAGGGATCAACGTTGAGGTTCACCGGCGTGCCGTGAATTCGAGAGACTTCCCGCGACGAGCTGATGCCGATGACGACGCCATCTTCGGACCCCGTAATGCCGCGCGTATACCCCCATAGGTTTGTTTCGCTCCATGTCCAGCCGCTGTCCGTTTGTTCGCCGCTGAAATGTTTACCGGTCCGCGATTCACACACGTGGATTTTGCCGCCACCGGAAAACACGGAATGCGGTTGGCCCAGGCCCTGAAAGAAAACCTCGCCGCTGGCGATATCGAAGATTCGGCCATCCTTGTGGGTCCAATCGCCCTGCGCAGAACGATGTCCGAAACAGCAACCGATCAGCCGGCCCTGGTGAACGGTGATGGCATTGAGATGGACGTCGTCTTTGTCTTCGGATGTTTCGGGAAACCGCCAGAACAATTCGTCACCGCGAATTCGATTTCCATCGACGTGCAGCCGATAGATGGCGTTGTCACCGCTGCTGACGACCAGCAGATGATCATCGAAAACAACAAACGAGTGAACGTCCGAGATGGTCTTGGAAACGTAGACGTCCGAGACCTTCCACGTATAGGGGTCGACGCTGAGAAAGGTGTTACCGGAACCGCCCTGAACGCCGACGATGAGCGTACCGGCGAGACGGCACATGCCGGTGATACCATTCGACGCCTTGGGCCAACTGAGGGTGACGATGCCGATCCTGCCGTCACGCGGGTCAATCACGGCCAAATCGTTATGTCGGTGCGCCTTCTTATGATTGCACAACGAGGCGACGTAGTAGGTTTCGGCAATTTCGGATTTGAGCTGCACGTCGCTTCTTTCAAGACATTCGTTGTTGGTCGTCGGCCACCTGTTTCAGCAACCCTCGCGGCACGTCCCTGGCCCGTGCGCTGAAGATAGCGGAAGAGCCGGTAAGTACTCCACCGCGGTCAGATGCGCAAATAATTTGCCGCGTCCATTTATAGCGGGGGTAACCGGTAGATGAGATCGTCATTGCGCCAGCCCGGTTGACGGTCCTCAATGGTGACCTCGTGGGCGGCCACATGGGCGAAGTCCGCCTGATCGGCTTTCAGGTTGACTTGGGTCCAGCGGGTCAGCATTTCGTTGCTGATGTCCTTGACCAGCGCGGTCGCTAAATCTTCCAGGGTCGGCCAAGGCAGGGTCTCCATGGTCTTCAAGTAGCTATTGAAGCTGTCCGGCACGAGAACAAACCGGTCCGGAACATACCGCACGATGGAAACAATATTGCCGCCGAGGTTCTTGGCCGTTAACCGCCCCTGCAGACCTGACACATAGTCCGTGCGGCCACCCGGATTTTCTTGGCCTTGAAGCAACGCGCGGCGGGCGAAAACATCCATGACTTAGACCACCAAGCCAATGTCACTGACGGTATTATCACGGGCCACATCAATGAACTTCGGGGGGGCGGCCTGGAAGGTGAGGCCGCCGGTGGTACCGGTAATCTCACCGGACTCGACGAATATGGCGCGAATATCGTTCTGGACCGGTTCGGCAAGCTGGTTTTCAGAGCGGACAATGAGATCGAAGCGCTTGGTGCGATCCTGAACGTAGCCGTCCAATTGCATTCGGCCCATACGGGTTAAATCAACATCAATGACGAAGCGGGTTCCGGGACCGGCATTTTCCTCTTCATCTTCCTGGTCGTCTTGAATACGCCGCAAGAGCAATTGGATTTGCTGAACCTCCGCGCCGTTGGCCATGGGAACCGGCAGTGCCCGCCAATCGCCGGAGACCGGCTCCTCGGCCATCCGCCCAAGGCTCCGGAAATCATCGCGCAGGCGGTTCAAGAGATCGGGCTTGCTGTGTTGCAGGGCCCGGGCTGATGCGTCGCCAAGCCAGGCCGCCAATTCACCGCCCCGCACGCCCATCAAAAACTGCAGAATGTTGGCCGCCAGCGCCGCGTCGGGCCTGGGCAGGGTCGCGTTGATCAACTGCAGGGCCGCCGCTGGGTTGTTTTCCCGAAGCGCCCCCATGGTCTCGTCGAGGGCCGGCCACTGCCGGCTCTGCAGCATCAACAAGGCCATTCGTTTGGTGACGGAATTGTCGGCACTTTCCGGTTGCGACGGCAGTTGGTTGAGAACGTCGAACTGTACCGAGGTGCCGGCAGGGAGATTGGCGGGCGCCGCCAAAGAAACAGGACCGGCGCGGGTTTGCACGACAGTGGTGTTCGGCGCCGGGCTGCTGGATACGATGCCGGTGATGGATTGTCCCGGGATGAGCACGGCGCCCGGTGTTGTCGCTGGCGGCGCGGGTGGGCTGCCCGGGCCTGGCAGGGTGAGGCCGGCAATGCGAACCGTAAAGGCGTTGCCCGACGGCACCAAAACGGAACCGGTCGGGCCGATGCGCGCCGCCGTCTGACCGCCATAGGCGGCGGCGGCGCGGGCCCCGGCGACGGGATTTGCAGGTGATCCGGGCGGGCCTGCGCCGCTGGGCCCGGCGGATGCAATCGCCGGTTTGGCGCCCGATTGACCCGCTGTGCTTTGTTGGGCGGCCCCTGGTCCAGAGGCCGTTGTACGGCCTGCAGTGGCACGATTGGTTTGGGCCGATGAGTTGATGGATTTCAAGACGGTTGCCGTTAGCGTCGCGCCGGCAGCCAATTGCGGCGGTGCCGCGGCCGTGGTCTGGGCCGCCGAGGCAGCGGACGAAGCCGCATTGCCGACAACTGATGCCGCGGCATTGCCCACCTGTCCGACCGGTGCGCCGCCCAGCCCCAAACCCCGCAGCGCCGCCGCCGGTTGCTTGCCGTGGATAGAGGTGATCGCAAGGTAAATCTGGCGCGCCAGAGTTTGAACCTGCAATTGTATGGGCCCGTCCTTGGGCAGCGCCACGTTCGGTTGCATGAGGAACCGCCCCAGCTTGGTTTCTACCTCGACCCGTCCGTCCGGCGTTGTCGCAACGATGATGGCATCGATGCGGGTACCCGCCGCCACGGACGTCAAACTTGTCGGCGGATTACTGACCACGGCTGAAGGTTGGGCCGAGACTTGCGGCACCGGTGGTGGCGGTGGTGGCGGTGGTGTGACGGTGGACATGTCCGTCGGCTTTCAACCTTTACTTACTATATCATGGACTCGGCGATTTTATCGACATCCTCGGCAGCTTCCGTGTTCGGATAACGGGTGATCAACGGTACCTGGCTGCGTATAGCCTCTTTGACCCGCGCGTCGCGGCGGATGATGCCCAGCAACGGCGGCGAGATTTTCAAAAACCCTTCGCAGGCCTTCAACAACGTATTGTAGGTGCGTTCGCCCTCGCGGGTTGAGTTGACGTCGTTGGCAACGATCTGAAAGTTGATCTCCGGGCGTTCTGCGTGGGTGACTTTGATAAACGCATAGGCATCGGTCAGCGACGTCGGCTCATCGTTCAGCAGCACGGCGCAGGTGCCCGCATTATGGGCCAGTTGGCGGACTGTCCGCTCGACACCGGCTCCCAAGTCCAACAGCACGTAATCATAGTTGGCGGCCAGTATGGTGAGATCGTCACCCAGCATCTGCAGGCGGCTTGATGCAACGTTGCCAAGGCTGCCGGAACCGGAGCGGCCGGCAATCACGTGAAATCCGCCGTCGGTGAAATCGACGATGGCTTGATTAAGGGTCAAGCGCCCGGCGATGACCCCGGACAAATCCTGTTTCGGCATCAGCCCCAATTGAATATCCAGATTGGCAAGTCCCAAATCACCATCGAACAGCAGCACCCGGCAACCGCGTCTCGCCAGCGCGTGGGCCAGGGTGATGGAAAACCAGGTCTTGCCAACGCCCCCCTTGCCGGACGCGATGGCGATCATGTTGCTTTTTTTGGTGCGGCTGCTGGGCGGCAAGGGAATTTCACTGTTCATGAAGAAGCCTCGGTGGGGTCGGGTTCGGGTTTCGGTTGTTCCGTGTGGGGTACCATGAGCCGCGCCATGGCCGCCGGTGTCAGGCGGATCAATCCGTCTGCCACTTGAGCTGAGACGCTGATGTCGCTGAACGACAGGCCGGCACCTTCGGCGGCCGCCAGCAAACCGCCGTAACGGCGCGCCATGTCCATGCGTGTAACGATCATATGCGTAGCCCCCATATCCGCGTAGCCACGGGCGATGTCGACGGCTTCCATGGGATCGCCGCCGGCGGGCAGGGTCAGGACGGAATAGCCATCGGCGGCGGTCACCAGTTCCCCCAGATTTGCCATATCAACTTCGTCGAGGGGATTGCCACCGGGGGTATCGACAAGGACCTGACGGCCGCCTTGCTGAAGTTTATTGACTGCCTGGGCAAGTTCTCTCGGGGTGCCTACGGTAATCAGGTCCAACTCCAAAATCCGCGTGAAGGCGGCTAACTGTTCGATGCCTCCAGCCCGCTTTGTGTCGGCGGATATGACGGCAACGGACCGCTTCTCCAGGCACGCGCGGGCACACAGTTTTGCGACGCTGAGGGTTTTGCCGCTGCCCGCCGGCCCGATCACCATCAGTGTTTTTTGCTGATCCAAAGGCGCAAAGGAAAAATGACGTTCCAATACCTCCGCAAATCCATCCCGGACCGTTGTCGCACCCAACTCCGCGGAAGCCTTCGCCAACCGGCTGCTCAACCAAGGTGGGACGCCGTGATAGGCCAAGGCCTGTCGGATGGTGGCTTCCGTTTCACCCGGAAAGACCAAGGGCTCGTGTTCCTCAAAATCCTCATTGGCCGGCACTGCCGGATCGATCGCGGCGGTGATGCAGGCGGTACCGTCACGTTCTGTCCGGGTCGCCACGATGATGGCCTCATCACCAAGCTCGCTACGCACCAGGTCCATGGCGGCGGCGGTACTGTCAGCGGTGAAGGTTTTAACGCGCATGGATTACAATATCCCAACGCCCACTATACCTGACCGACGGTTTTGATCTTGGCTTTCGGGTGGACCTCGTTTTGCGACATGACCACGGTCATCGGCCGGAACCGCTCAACGATGGAGCGCACATAGGGCCGAATGCCGGGGGAGGTTAGCAGAACCGGCGCTTCGCCCATCATGGCCTGGCGCTCAAAGCTGTTGCGCAGGGCGGTAATAAACTCCTGAAGGCGGCTTGGTTGCATGCTCAATTGCTTGTCTTCGCCTTGGCCGATAAGGCTTTCCGCGAAGGCCTGCTCCCACTGTGGCGAAAGGGTGATCATGGGGATGACTTCTTGGTCGTTGTTGTTCTGGTCGCTGATTTGGCGCGACAGACGGGCCCGCACATGTTCGGTGATGGCGGTGACGCTGCGGCTGTGTCCGCAGGCCTCGGCGATTCCTTCCAAGATGGTCGGCAGGTCGCGGATGGAGACGCGCTCGGCGAGAAGGTTCTGCAGCACCCGCTGAATGCCGCCCAAGGCGATCTGGGCCGGGACCATGTCGGCGATCAAGGCTTGGTGATCCTTGTCCAATTCGTCCATCAGCTTCTGGGTCTCCGCGTAGGACAGCAGCTCCGCCATGTTATCCTTGATGACCTCGGTTAAATGCGTGGTGATGACCGTCGCGGGGTCGACCACCGTGTAGCCGCGGAACAATGCCTCTTCGCGATTGGCGTCTTCGATCCACATGGCCGGCAGGCCGAAGGTCGGTTCACTGGTTTTCTCGCCGGGCAGGGAGATTTCCTCGCCGCGTGGATCCATGACCAGCATCATGGCGGGGCGCAAGTCGCCGTGGCCGGCCTCGATTTCCTTGACCCGGATGACGTAGGCATTGGCCGGCAATTGCATGTTGTCCTGAATGCGCACGGAGGGCATGACAAAGCCCACATCGGCGGCCATTTGGCGGCGCAGGGCCTTGATCTGGTCGGTCAGGCGTTGGCCTTCCTTCGGAGCACTGATCAGGGAAAGCAGACCATACCCCAATTCCAGGCGCATGAAATCGATCCGCAGCGCCGCTGAAATGGGCTCTTCGGCCAGCGACGCCGGGTCAATTGTCCGTTCTTCGTCTTCCAAGAGCGCCTGTTCTTCGACTTCCCGCGACCGCGCGTAGACAAAAAATGCGCCAATGCCCGTGACGCCGGCCAGCAACATGAAGGGCAGCACGGGAACGCCTGGCAAAATTGCCAAGGCGGTCAGAAGAAAAGAGACAAGCGCCAGAGCCTTTGGCTGGCCCCCCAATTGTTTGAAAAGCGCGCTTTCGGTTCTTTCCCCGATACCCGCTTGGGTGACCATCAAGCCGGCAGCCGTGGAGACGATAAGAGCTGGTATTTGCGACACCAAACCGTCACCAACGGTCAATCGCGTATAGGTGTCGGCGGCGTCGGCAAACGTCATGTCTTGTTGGGCGACACCGATAATCATGCCGGCAACAACGTTGATGAAGGTGATCAGAATGCCGGCAATGGCATCGCCACGGACGAATTTCGATGCGCCGTCCATGGCACCGAAGAAAGAACTTTCGTCTTCCAGTTCCTTGCGCCGGGTCTTGGCTTCGGATTCGTCAATCAGACCGGTCGACAGATCCGCATCGATGGCCATTTGTTTGCCCGGCATGGCGTCCAGGGTGAAACGTGCCGCGACCTCGGCGATACGGCCCGAACCCTTGGTAATGACGATGAAATTCACGATCACCAGGATTGCGAAAACAATGATGCCGATGACGAAATTGCCGCCCATGACGAAACCGCCAAAGGCTTGGATAACCTCGCCGGCGGCGCCCGTTCCTTCGTGCCCGTTCGCTAAAATAAGGCGCGTCGAGGCCAAATTGAGGCTCAATCGCATCATCGTGGCCAGCAGCAAAACCGTTGGAAAAGCGTTGAAATCCAAGGGCTTGGAGATAAAAAGCGCGGTCATCAGAACCAGCACGGAGAACATGATCGAGAATGCCAGGCTGATATCCAGCATCCATGTCGGCATGGGCAGGATGAGGACCACCAAGATGCCGACCACACCCATCGCCAGCATGATGTCGCCGCGCTTTAAGGCGGCCGTCATCATGGCGCCGAAATCTATCGGTTCACCGGCGGGTTGGTCGTCGCCTTCGACGGGAAGCGGTTGGGCTTCGGCCATTTAGGCGGCTCCGGGTCCGGTTTCGCCCGGATTGGGCACGGCGAAACCTTGATTGCCGTAGAGTTTCAGCTTGTTGCGCAGCGTACGGATTGAGATGCCCAGAATAGTGGCGGCGTGGGTCCGGTTGCCGATGCAATGCTGTAAGGTATCGATGATCAAATCTCGCTCGACATCGGCGACGGTTCGGCCAACCAAGCTCTGAGCTTCGCCGCCGCCGGTGCTCTGGGCAATGCCGCCGTTCGTGCCGGCGGATTCCGTTAACATGATGGCGCCGGTGTCGATCTTATCGCCGCTGGCCAACAACACGGCCCGGTGCATTGTATTTTCCAATTCGCGCACGTTGCCGGGCCACCCATGGCCCTTCAGCATGGTCATCGCCTGGGCGTCGATGGGGCGATTTGGAACATCGTTGGCGTCGGAATATTTCTCGACGAAATGCTCTGCCAGGATGGCGATGTCCTCGGGCCGTTCACTCAACGACGGGAGGCGGATATTCATGACATTCAAGCGGAAAAAAAGATCCTCGCGGAAGTCGCCCTTGGCGACCGCTTCCTCCATGTTTCTGTTTGAGGTGGCGACGATGCGGACATTCACCTTAACCGGGCTTTTGCCGCCGACCCGGTCGATTTCCCGTTCCTGCAGGGCGCGCAGAAGTTTTGCCTGCAGGCGGGGGTCCATTTCGCTGATTTCGTCGAGAAGAAGCGTGCCCCCGTTGGCTTCCTCGAACTTGCCCAGGCGGCGCGCCACGGCGCCTGTGAAGGCGCCTTTTTCGTGACCGAACAGTTCCGATTCCAACAGGTTTTCCGGGATCGCGGCACAGTTCACGGCGACGAACGGGCCGCCCTTGCGTTTTGACTTGTTGTGAATATTGCGGGCCATCATCTCTTTGCCGGTGCCGGACGGGCCGGTGATCAGGATACTGGCGTCGCTGGGCGCCACCTGGTCGGCGAGGCGCATCACTTCGGCCATGCGCGGGTCGCGGTGGATGATGGCGTGGCTTTCCTCGGCAATGGCTTCGAAGACCGCAGCGATAAGTTCCGCATCCGGCGGCAAGGGCAGGTATTCCTTGGCACCGGCACGAATTGCCTGAACCGCCGCTTGAGTATCGGTTCCCGTTCCACAGGCGACCACGGGTATGGAAATGCGTTCCGATTCCAAGGACGGAATCAGCTTGTCGATTTCCAAGGTGACATCGATGAGGATCAAATCGGCGCCCTGGCCGGAACGCAGCGCGTGCAAACCGGTCTCCACAGTATCCGCCTGTTGAACCGAGGCGCCGCGTTTGATGGCAATCTGGCTGGCGGCGCCGATCTGCCCGTTCAATGTGCCGATGATAAGTATGCGCATGGAAAAATCTGTCCTTAGTCGAAGTAGCGGACCCGCTTGGCCGGCGGCAGAACGCTGTTCAACAGCATTTCCAAACGGCGCGGGTTCTCTTGATTGCCGATGGACGAAGCGCCCATGACATACAGGTTGTTGATCAAAGCTTCTTCCTGGGAATTACGGTCCAACTTCGCCGCCAGCGGCAGGAAAACCATGTTGGCGAGCACGGCGCCGTAAAATGTCGTCAGCAAGGCGACGGCCATGCTGGGGCCGATGGTTGCCGGGTTTTCCAGATTGCCCAGCATCTGGACCAGGCCGATGAGGGTGCCGATGAGGCCCATGGCCGGCGCAAATTCGCCCATTTTTCTGAGCACGCTGGTGCTTTTCGAATGGCGCTGAACGGTCGCCTGCAGGTCCCGCCGCATGATGCTTTCGACCTCTTCGCCTGGCGTCCCATCGACAACCATGGACATGCCCTTGTGGAGGAAGGGTTCGTTCTGCATGGAACCGACGACGTCTTGTAGAGCCAACACGCCTTTTTTTCTCGCCAATTCGGCAATTTGCAGAACCTGGGTCGCGGCTTCCGAGGGATCGCGGGACGCGTAAAAAAAAGTCTTTGCGACGACTTTCAAGGTCCTTCCCATTTCGCCTAAGGAAAAACAGGCCGTGGTAATGGCAAGGGTGCCGCCGATGACAATCAGAATGGACGGCGGATTGATGAAGCTTTCCGGCGAACCGCCGAGAATAATGGCAGCCGAAATCATGGCGAAACCACAGATCAGGCCGACAATGGTCGCCAAATCCATGGTCGATCGGGTCTTCGCAACGTGGATATGGGTGCCTTCGTCGGCCATTCAGGTCAGGTCCGGTCCGTCTTGATGATTTCCGTCATGGTCACGCCCAGACGGTCTTCCACGACCACCACTTCGCCACGGGCGACCAGTCTGTTGTTGACGTAAATGTCGATGGCTTCACCAACTTTCCGGTCCAATTCAACAACCGCGCCACGGCCCAGTTTCAAAAGCTGGCTGACCTGCATGGTCGATTTTCCAAGCACGGCGGAAACCTGCACGGGAATATCGTAAACCGCCTCCAAATCTTTGGCGCCGCGCGGCAGATCGCCGACTTCCGGCAGTCCGCCAACGTCGCCGGCCGAGGCGTCCCCGCCGTCGCCGGACGGTAGATCTCCGGCGTCCAGGTCTTCGAATTCAAGATCTTGGTCTGCGACCATTGTTATCTCCTGTTATCAGGATAGGCTTCACTATTGCGCCGATCACACATTCGGTCCGGGTGGCGGCGTGCCGTCGTCGGCCTCCTGCGCATCGGCGGTTTCTTCCGCAACGGGGTCATCATCGGGCTCGGTTTCCAGTATAGCCTCGTTCGGGTCAGGTTCCATGCTTCCGGGTCCGGCCTGCAAATGAGCTTCGATCATGGCGTCCGGGTCAGACGGAGGCAGGTCCGGTTGCGATGTGTCACCGGCCTCTTCCACCGCATCCACGGCTTCCGCCATTTCATCTTCAAGCGCATCGGAGGCGAGGGTATCCGCGGCCTCTGCCGGATCCGGGCTGTCTTCCATCAACTCCGCGGAGGGCGTCGGCGGCGCACCTTCGGGTTCCATGGCAGCTGGTTCGGACGGCACCGCGTCAGCCGGTTGTTCGACGGCCACAACCGGGGCGGAGGCCGGTATCTCCGGTTCTGGCGTCGAAACCGGTGCAACCGATTCGCCCAATGCCGCCGCCGCCGCCTCTTCGGGCGCCGATGTCGGTTGGATATCGACGCCATTGATCTCTACTTGCTCAACGACTTCTTCTTTCACGCTGCCCAGGTTCTGGCGGACAATCTGATCAATTTTTCCAAGGGTGCCTTCCATATCGCGCTCGGCACTGCCGCTCGACCACGTGACGCGGCAGTCACCGGGACCTAGGTCGTCTGCCTCCAAAATGATAATCTGGCCCTCGAAGTTCGATTCCTTGGCCATGTCGCTTATGCGGTCGTCGAGGGTTTCCTTGAGGCTTGAATGGATGTGGATGATGACCCGTGGTTCTTCCAAAACCTCGGTCAGCACCTCTTTGACCATGCGTTCAATTTCCGCAAATCCGTGCGCCTCATTGAGATGCGGAAAGCTCTTGGAGGCAATGGCAACGGCAATATTGACGGCGTCGGAAAAGGTATCGGCGATGTCAATGGTTTGGCGTTTGAAAAGCTCCTCCAGATTGCCGCCAATCATCGAAAGGGCGTCATTTATCTTGGTTTCGATGGCGTCCGCGGCTTCGCGGATACCCGCTTCCTTGCCCGCTTCAAATCCCTCATCACGGGCCGCGTCCATTTGGTCTTCGGTGAACGTGGGGATGTCTTCCATCAGTTCGAATGATTCTTCGCTCGCCGCCAGTTCTTCGGCAGCCTCGGCTTCCGCCTCGGCAATGGTCGCATCGTCGAAAGAGACTTCGAACATGAATTTTTCTAAATCAGCCATGGCCTACACGAAGTTCCCCTATGAATTTGTGGCTGACATTTACGGTACTGGCCCGGCCCGTCAATAGACCAGTTCGCTTTCGTCATCGCCGCCGGCAATGACGATCTCCCCGGCGTCGGCCAGCGCCTTGGCGG
>CAZQPC010000088.1:0-15283 GCA_964595005.1 uncultured Magnetovibrio sp. | reverse complement strand
ATCCAATTTTTTGGGTTTTCTCATCGGCGAAGAAAAAATGGTTCGTTTGCTTCAGGCCGACAAAGTAGGAGTTCGTCGCGAAAATATTCTTGAAGGATTGCAGTTCACGGACCGCATCGGCGGCGACGGCAGGATCATCCTCGGCCACGGCCCAGCGTTGAAGGGTCACCGACCCGGCCATCTTGCGGGCCAGCCCCAATTCCCGCTGGATCGCCCCCAGCACCTTCTCCTTGTTCCAAAGCACGTGACGTTCGGCTACGAAGGTTCCAAGCTGTCCGGCAACACGGTCGCCGATAAACAGCAACGCCGAGATGGTCAGGAGACTGACGACCAAGAACACGCCCAGCACAATCAATACACTCTTGCCACGCAGCCCGAGGCGGGACCATCGATTGCCGGATTCTCCTAAAACCGAGAACTCATCGACTGTGCTGGATTGTGTCATTGGCCAAGTTCCTTCAAACGAACTCAATATGCTTTCGCGCATCGAAGAGTATCTGTTCACTCGGCCATTGATTCAATCTATGTCGGAGGCGTCTAGGTTGGACATGTCCGTTTTTGGTGCCGCGCACGACTCTCAACCGGAGGCATCGAGGTGCCAAATTCGTAATTTTCACGTACCACGGAGTGTCTCCTAATGGCTACACCCGGACTCTTTCAGCGGCCAGCCAGAACGTCCGTTTTCAGGGGGCTAAGCAGACCTGGGATGTCTGCTTTTTCAAAAACAGACAAATGACTTCCGCTTCGTGGCGCCAAGCGGACCTTAAAATCGACCAGCGTTTTTGGCTGCATTTGACCCTGTGCAGACATGGTTGGCGTCTAATTCCCCTCTATATTTAGGGTAAGGAAAGGGAGCCCGAAGGACGCCAAGGCGGTGTTTCTGACCAGTCGATGCTTGAAGCAATTTTACGCTACGGTCGGACGGTGTTAGCTTTTTGTCATCTGCACTTTTCGTCCAGGGAGCCGAACATGGACCTGCAACTCACGAACAAGGTGGCGCTGGTAACTGGCGCCAGCATCGGCATTGGCGTCTCGATAGCCAAGCAACTGAGCGAAGAAGGTTGCCGTCTTGGTATTCTTGCAAGGCGTGAGCATCTCTTGGCGGAAGTCGCTGATGATATTGCGACAACAGGAGTGGAGCGTCCGCTCATTCTGGTTGAGGATATTACTGTTGATGGCATGGCGGAACGGGTTCGCGAAACCATGATGGATCACTTCGGCCGCGTCGATATATTGATTAACAATGCAGGCGGCTCGCGACCGATGGAGGGCGTCGGCACTGAGGAAGAATGGGAAGAGGGCATGTTGTTGAATTTCACAGCCGGCCGCCGCCTGACCCACGCGTTGTTACCGCAGATGCGGGCCAATAAGTTCGGCCGCATCATCAATCTGACGGGCGCGGATGAGCCTTATGTCATCAACACGGCGGTGCCGCCGAACGGCGCCGTACATTTGTGGGCGAAAGCATTGTCGCGGGAAATTGGCGGTGACGGTGTGACGATCAATTCCATTCCACCGGGCCGAATTCATTCAGAACAGATCGATACGCGCCTTATGCCAAGTGAAAAGATACAACAGGCATGGGTCGATCAGAATTGTCCTGCGGGTTACATCGGTGAACCCGAAGATTTAGCAGCATTGGCCGTTTTCCTATGCTCACCTCTTGCCCGATATATCACTGGTCAGGTCATCCACGTCGATGGCGGCGCTCGACATTACGCGCACTGAACCCGGCTGAGTGACTGCGGCAGGCCGGCATCAAGGCGCACGTTCATTGGGGATATCAAAGTCATTTGCCCGAAACCGCCCGAACTTTTAGGACCTTTTCTGGAAAAACATTTCCGGTAAGGTGACGTCGGTCGATGTCCGTTATCGGCCGGTGATCGGACCTCATTTGGAGCAGGAGACTTCTTCTCCCTTTGACCCTAAGCGGTCTCCGCGGGCTCAGGATTGGCGTCGGTGTCCCTTCGGCAACTGAAGAGATTCGTCGGACGGTTCGGACGTTGCTTCGGGTTCGAAATCTGAATCGGCGCTTGCAAGGCGCAAAGCGCGCAATCTGGCAACTTTGTCGGCCCGCTCCTGGCGCGCTTGCCTTTTCTCCTCGAGAGCTTTTTCGGATTTCTTCTGGCTGGCTGCGAAATGCATTTCAGCCGTAGATTTTGGTAACTTCAAGGTTTCAAAATCCTCTGCTTCAGGCGACCAAGACCGAAGTTCCGACATTCAAGGTCAATCCAACCCGGACCGACAACAATCGTTCACTCGGGCCGCCGCCGCCTACAACCGAAGTTGAAGACGGCATCGCTTGTCGGCTTAACCGGTGACGGAAAGATTTTCGGCGGATGACTTACCGTTCTGTCCCTCAGTCAGGTCATAAGAGATTTTTTGGCCTTCGTTCAGCGACTGAAGTCCGGCGCGTTCAAGCGCTGAAATGTGAACGAAGGCATCTGTTGAACCGTCGTCGGGTTCAATGAAACCGTAACCTTTAGCGGCATTGAACCATTTTACTGTACCGTTAGGCATAACTATTTCCTTCAATTGGAGTTGGCTGCGCGGACCGCAATGTGCGGCGACGCAGGTTGATAAACGCTCACAATGTCAGGAGATAACTATATAAATGGCGTGCCGACTCAAAAGGTAGCACCAAACAAATGCAACGCGTGTCCAGAGAAATGGGCCGAATTGAACATAAATTCAAGGCCCAAAGCTGCAATCGTCTTGGCGCGGAAGTGGCGCCCATCGGGCTTCGAAGCGCGGTATTGATTTATGTAATCCGATATCAGTTATTTGAATCAACTTGCTAAACAAAATATTTCGTTAAATATTTATCCAAATATTTAGATATAAATACAAAGATAATTTTCTACATTTGTAAATATTGTTGTAATTTTTATTTATTATACCTATGTATTTAATATTCCGGACCATCGGTTCTTCCTAATCCGGCCCGCTCGTTGCCCAGCGCATATCACGCATCGAGAAGAGTTTTCTGCACGCTCGGCTTCGGCCAAGACGGACAGTGCGTGTTGTCCCCGATCAAAGGACAACACAATCAGATCGACGCCTTGGACGATCGTCCAGAAACCCCGGAAAGGCGGCAGTTATGGATGACAACGAAAGCCCATTCCAACCGTTTGCGACGGGCGGAAATCAGAATGTCGATCTGCCGAGCGATACTGGGCAAGATCCGCCGCCTGTTGAGGAAAGCCTGGATGATATGGCGACGGCGCTAAGAGTGCAGTTGCGTGGTGATCAGCGGCGGCGGCTGACTCGTAAATAAATATCATGCCGACGCACGCCCATCGTTGGCGCAGAAGGCATTCGGTCAAAATCGACGAAACGCGGTTACAAATCCAGCTGTTCATACAACTTCAATCAAGGATCAACCCATGGGACGAGTAAATATGAACGGATTGCAAGCCACGGTTTCTGCCGCGATTTTGGCCGCCCTCTTTACGATACCTTTTGACTGCGTTGCCCAATCCGGCGCAGGAGCGATACCGCAAAACGCACATGCCAAGAAATACGGTAGTGGTTGGACCTGTGATCCCGGTTTTCGCATTTCGGCCAGGAAATGCGTCCGGATCAAGCGTCCACCGAATGCGTATTTGACAAAAGGTTCATTTGGTCAGGGTTGGCAATGCAAGCGGGGCTTTAGGGAATCCAATAGAAAATGCGTGGCGGTGAAGGTGCCGCGGAACGCCTTTCTGAACGCCTACGGCGAAAGTTGGGAGTGTCACCGCGGTTACCGGAATGTCGATAAAACCTGCCGAAAGATCAATGTCCCTGTGCATGGGTATCTATCCGACAGCACTGAATCGGGCTGGGTATGCGAACGTGGTTATCGTGCGGCAGGAAGTTCCTGCAACGCCGTGAAAATACCGAAGAACGGATTCTTCTCCGGCGAAGCTTACGGGCGTGGATGGGAATGCGAACGCGGATTTCGTGGCGTCGATAACGCCTGTGTTCAAATCGACATGCCGAAAAATGCGCACCTAGATTACTCAGGCAACGATTGGGAGTGCGATCCGCCATTCGGCAAACGCCAAGGGGCTTGTGTCAGTCGCTAAAAATTCCGCTTTGCAGACGCCATCTGGATCCGCACTAAGCCGGAGTTTCCATGGTGAAGAAGCCAGCAAAGAACACCGACCAATAATCATCTCAATTTAACCGGAGCTTTTCAGTATGCAGTCGAAAAGAAGATATGTTCTCGCTATTGGTGCCACCCTTGGTGCCGTTTCCATGATGATTTTGAGCTTGTCCACGGGATGGGTCGTGACGAGCGGATTGGCCAAGACGTCAGCCACGAATATGTCCCAGAGCGCGGTGATCGATAGCCTTGTCCCCATCTGCATACATCAGTTCAAGGCCCACGACAGTGCCGCGAACAGTCTCCTCGCCTTGAAGAAGATGGAGACCTGGGAGCGCGAAGGTTACGTATCAGACAAGGGTTGGGCGACCATGCCGGGCAGCACCTCGCCGGCGCGCGGGGTTGCACGGGAATGTGCGTCTCAGCTCATTGCGATGGGGTGATATCCAGATGCGGCCCGATCCGAAAGATGGCGGTCTTGGACGATAGAGAATGCGGAACGTGTACGCTCTGCTGTAAGTTGGTTGGCGTGCCGGAAATCGGGCTGGCGGCGGGGCAGTGGTGCGAACATTGCAAAGTCGGCGTTGGATGCGAGATATATGGTGACAGACCGACACCGTGCCGAATGTTCCGGTGCCTGTATCTTCAAACAGAAATTGGCGAACATTGGCGGCCAACCCGCGCGAAAATAGTCGTCGCGCCCGAGCCGTTTAACAATCGACTGGCGATCTACGTCGATAAGGGGGCCGAAGGGAAATGGCGGAAAGAGCCTTATTACTCTGACGTTAAGCGTCTGGCAAATAGCTGCGCTGCTAATCAGGAAATATTGGTTGTCCGAGAAGCGAAAAATCACACCGTAATCTTCCCGGAGAAGGAACAGTTCATTGGCACTCTAGATGAAGACCAATTCATCGTCGTACGACAGAGAGGGCCGGAATTTGATGCCTTCATTGTTGAGAAAGATGACTCTCATGCCATCGCGATCGCCAAGCAAAATGAAAAGACATTCGGACACTTAGGTGGAGATGGCTCAAAATAGTCATTTGGAAAGCCCGCGTGTGGATAAGAAAGCTGACATTGCCTTGAACACGTAGGAATGGCAGCTAATCCCGGTCCTAACACGTTCACCCAAATTTCTTCCGGTTCAAGGGTCAGAGCGGTCGTCATTACAGCCGACTGACTTGTTCCACCGGTCTTCGGAATTTTGCTTTCCCGATGATTTTTCAGCGTCACGGATGCAGAGGTTCGATGCGCAGCTCGTGACTAAACGTCGATGGTCCGATTTCGCTCATCGGCGCGCCAGTGCCTTATTTCAGCATCGTGATGGCCATCACAGCACGGCGCCGGAAAGTCGGGCATATTCGGTTCAGATGATCACGAAGCGAATAGTTCGCTGATCCTCGACAAGGGCAAACCGCCGGAAACGGTGGGGCGCAAAGTAACCGGCCTAAGGCCCGAGAAAACCCGGGGCTAAGGTAGCGGAACCACCGAAAGGAAGATGACCATGTCGATCGCCAAATTCCTACGCCGCCATCGCCGCAAGACGCTGGGTGTGACCTTTGCTCTCGCCCTGCCGGCCATCCTGCTTGTCGTCATGGCGCAGCTCGCGAAGCCCGTGTCCCACGAAGACACCTTGAATGTGGCAGCCATCGCGTTGCACGATTACTACTCTGTCAACCCGCCCTATGGGGTCTGGACCTTCAATGGCGTGCGGATCACCGACGACGAACGTCTGGTCGTCGATGTGCATGTCTCCGTCATCCCCCATGCGACCTTCATCGAGACCCGAAACAAGCGCATCCGATATTCCTACTTGAAATTGGCCTGCCCGGCGGCGACGGCCAATGTGCACAAGTGGCTCGACAAGATACCGGTCTGGATCAATTTGAACTTCCACGGCAAGACGCTTCTCGAAGGCGCCTGCCCAAGAGGCTCGAAGTCCAGTATTTTCGCCAGCTGAGGGCTCTTCCGGCTAGATAATCTGACCGTCGAGGACATAGCGCGCTTGCGGATCCTCGATCTCCAACACCCAGATATCGGGATCAAATTTTAACTGACGCTGGATATAGGATTCGACTTCCGCATCCAGCACGGGGCCCTCTCCAGCGCCTCGTGTCCAGGCCCGCGACCCTTCCCCGGTCCGGGCCTGGACGAATATTTCCGAGGTGCCGTTCAGGCGGTCCAATCTCAAGATCACCGCGCCGGCGTCCGGATCACCACGGCGCCGGATGTAAGCCGGCGTCATGGCCCGGTCGCACATCCGCACCTGGGCCTTGATCCAGATTTCCACTCTCAGCCGGGGTTCCGCCATGGGCTTGCGCTCTCAAATTCTCCGTGACAGGCTTTGCCAAGCGAAACATACAGGAGCCCGCCATGTTCGTCCTGCACGAAAGACTGGCCGCTGACACGGTCGAGGTCTGCGAATGGCCGCTGTGTAAGGTACTGTTGTTGAACGACAGTACCTATCCGTGGCTGGTTCTGGTGCCGATGCGTGACGGTCTGAAAGAATTCCACAATGTCGCCGCGGCCGACCGTGCGGCCTTGATGGCGGAAATCGATTGCGCGTCCCGCGCCCTGCAAACCCTCCACGCATCCGACAAAATCAACGTCGCGGCCCTGGGCAACATGGTGCCGCAGTTGCATATCCATGTGATCTCGCGCCTGACCACCGATCCGGCCTGGCCGGGCCCCGTGTGGGCGGCGGTCGAGGCCGTGCCCTATGACGGCGCCAATCTGTCCGCCGTGGTCGGCACGCTCCGCCAAGCCCTCAGCGCCGCGGCGGCAAGCGAATGAAGTTTGGTATTGACATTATGTGCATATACACATAACTTCCGGCCTGACTGACGAAACGAGGCACAGAAGATGGCCGGCACAACGAACAAATATGAGGGACTGGCGGACTGTTCGTGTTACATGATCCGCCGCTCGGCACGCAAGATCACTCAGTTTTATGAGCAAAAACTGCGGATCGCGGGAATCAAACCGACTCAATTCACCATATTGGCCACGCTCGCCAACGCCGGATCGATCACCATTACGGACCTGGCCGACCGGCTGACGCTGGAGCGAACCAGTTTGACCCGCAACCTGAACGTTCTTGAGCGAAATGGCTGGGTCGCCATCGAAGCCGGCGAAAAGGATTCCCGGCAACGCTTCGTGTCATTAACAAAAGACGGGTTTTCGCGCCTTGATTTGGCTATCCCCCATTGGCAGGAAGCCCAAGCTGCGCTCAACAAGGAGATCGGGGGAAACACCATGAATGCGCTTCGCGACACCCTTAAAAACATCACCAAGGGACTTGAGCGCTGAGTTTTTTTGATCAGTAAAGTGTATATACACTTACCATATAACGTCACACGAATGGAGCATATGATATGAGCCGAATTGAAGGAAAAGCCGCGCAATCCATGCATGCGTCACATTTGGACAACGCCAAGGCCGTCGAAAAGCACTTGGCCGGAATGGTAGGAGGCGGACAATGACCATGAACGAAAGCAATGCGTTCGAACAAATTGGCACGGACGGAGAGCTGTTCGAGACGAGCGACGGCAACAGCATCTATTTCTATAAGACAGGCAACGGCAAGCCGCCCATGCTGTTCCTCCATACGCTCCGCACCCAGGCTGAATTTCATCACAAGCTGCTACCGGCTTTCGTTGATGATTACGATTGCTACGTGCTGGATTGGCCCGGACATGGGCGTTCATCGAAGAACCCGAATGTCGCCTACACTGCGGATTATCTGGTCAGTCGGGTGATCGAATTCATCGAGGCCAACGACCTGAAAAACCTGGTGCTGATCGGCGAATCCATTGGCGCCACCGGTGTCCTTGCCCTGGCCGCCCGTATTCCCGACCGGATCAAGTCCGTCTACGCGTCCAACCCCTATGACGACGGGCTGATCATCGGCAAGCCGGCCGGGCGAATGGTGTCGTGGCTGGGCCAATACACGGCCGCCGTGACCAAGGACGAAAAGCGGCCGATCACCAAGTATCTGATCGGCGGCGGTTTCTACGACCGCAGCCGGCTCGACGACAAGTTCGTCGACCTGATCAGCACCAACGCCACGACCCAGGAGAACTTCGGCGCCGCCTTCCATTCCGTTCTCGCCAACCAGAAGACCTGGCACGACATCCGGAGAAACGACTATCCGAAAATCCCCAAGGATTTGCCGGTGGTGCTGCATTACGGCCGCCAGGATTGGTCGTCGAAATGGGTCCGCAAGGAAAATGAACAGAGATTGGGTGGCAATCTCAAGGTCATCGAACAAAACAAGCTAGGGCATTTTTCGTTCCTGGAAGATCCCGCCCACATGATCCAAATTGTAAAGCGTGGCGAAAATTCGGATGCGGCACTCTAGCAACGCGGACTAAGCCACCTCGATCACCTCACGGGTGCGGCTGACCCGATCACCCCAGGCCTCGTTGAATTTGCCGATCAGCAGTTTCAGTGCGTCGGATTCGGTGATCGCCATGGCCGCGGCGATGCTGTCAAATTCGTAGAAGGCGTGATGGACGGCTGGGTCAACTTTGCTCCAGCCGCGCCAGGCACCGGTGGCCTTGAACAACTCAATGGCCTCGGCAAGGTGTTCGGTCTCATACCAATTCTCAAAAGCTGCCCGATCCCCTTCAGGCACTTCGGCCCGGACAACAAAAACGCCCCTGGTGCTCAAATCTCTCTCCCTTGCGATCCCATCGCCCGCATCCGACCGACACAGACATATGTGACGCAGACGCGCAACGTGCCCGGACTACCCGGTGGTTATCACAACTTACGCCCAGCGGGAAGCAGATTGGCGCGGCGGAATCTGACGGTACAATAACCGGATATCCGCCTCACAACCGCACGATTTTTCAAATTTAATTTGATGGATCGCCTTTCCGGTAAATTTCAATTGTGATCACAAAACACTGTAGGGGGTGCAATGGATAGATAGCGGAAACAACCGCGGGTCGATACCAATGGACCATTCTGAACACGCCTTACTGACGATTATCCATGAATTGATGAAACGCACCGCCCCCTTGACGGGTGAGAAGTTTTTTCGGGCTCTGACCCAGGGCTTGGCGGAATTGATCAACGTTGAACAACGCTTCATCGCCTTCGCGACTGACACGCCGCCGTCGCGGGTGCGCGTTGAAGCCTCTTGGTTCAAAGGTCAAGACCGGGAAAGTTGGGAGTACGATCTGGTCGGCAATCCATGCCGGTTACCCCACGAAGGACGCCCCACGTTCATCCCTTGCGATGTCGGGCAAAAATTCATCAGCAAGAAAGATTCCGGCTATCAAAGTTTCATCGGCCTGCCGCTTTGCGATTCTGAAACGTCGGTGATCGGCCATCTTGCGGCCTATGCAAGCCGTGAAATGGCGCCGGGTGGCCCAGACCTGCAGATTTGTGAATTGTTCGCGCAGCGCGCCGAAGCGGAGGCGCGGCGTAACATTATGGCGAATGACCTTCGGCGCACGGTTTTGGCATTGGAAACGGTCAATGAACGATTGAAGGAGGAAAGTTCCACGGATTCGCTGACCGGATTGATGAACAGGCGAACCTATGTGGAGACTGCCGAGCGCGAATTTCGCCGAGCCCGCCGCAACGACCGCGATGTGGGCCTGCTGTTCATCGATCTGAATCATTTTAAAGCGGTCAACGACAACCACGGTCACGCCGTCGGCGACAAGGTATTGGTCGCATCCGCGGCGGCTATCCGCAGTGCAATCCGCCAGGAAGTGGATAGCGTCGCGAGATTCGGCGGCGAAGAGTTCGTGGTGTTGATGCCGGAGGCGGGAGAAACTGTAACGAAGCGGGTCGCCGCATCGATTCTCGAAGCCGTACGGTCGGTGGCGATCAACTTGGACGGCGCCGAGCTATGCCCGACCTGCAGCATCGGCCATACGATCATGCGCGATAGCGACGATTCCTGGGAGGACATGCTGGTCCGCTCGGATTCGGCCCTATACCACGCCAAGGATCAAGGCCGGGACCGGGCCAGCGTCGGGTAGATTACAAATCTTGGCTTGAACCGGCATGTGGTGCCACCGCAGCGGCATGGTTCCGTGGCGTTGGATTTTCAATCCGCCGACGGGCCGGGCGTTTACGCTGAGCGAAGCCGCAGCGGCGGCGGCTTGACCCGGTTCCGTGCCATGAATTCGGGCGGTTCATCTTTGCCCCTGCGCCGCCTGACGAATGCCCGACAGCGTCGCCGTCGGCGTGATCACTTCTTGGTCGACAATCAGCTCGATGATCGCCGGCTTGCCCGACGCCTGGGCGCGTTCAAAGGCGGCGGCAAAGTCTTCCGTTTTTTCGATCCGCTCGCCATGCGCGCCGAAGGCCTGGGCGAACAGCATGAAGTCCGGGTTGGTCAAGTCCGTGGCGATGACGTTGCCCGGATAGTCCCGTTCCTGGTGCATGCGGATAGTGCCGTAGGTGCCGTTGTTGACGATGATCGCAATGACGCCGATGCCGTGGTGCGCGGCGGTCGCCATTTCCTGGCACGTCATCATTACGTCACCGTCACCACAGACCGCGACGACGGTACTGTCGGGCTGCATGCGTTTTGCCGCGACGGCGGCGGGCAGGCCGTAGCCCATGGACCCCGACGTCGGCGCCAGTTGCGTGCCGAAGCCCGGATAGCGGTAGAACCGGTGCACCCAGGCGGAAAAGTTGCCGGCCCCGTTGCAGATCACATCGCCCTCGCCCAGGTTGTCGCGCAGGTATTCGATCACCTTGCCGACGTTGACCGGTCCCGGCACTTCGGTGGGTTCCGACCAGGCCAGATAGTCGGCCCGGCCCTGGCGGGTACGCTCGGACCAATTGCCGTGCACCGGCTGCATCTCGGCGCAGGCCTTGGCGAAGGCCTTCATGCCGGTGTGGATGGCCTGGGCGGGGCGGTAGACGCGGCCCAGTTCCTCGGCGCCGGCGTAGACGTGGACCAGATCCTGGGCCGGCACGGGGATGCCGATCAAGCCATAACCGCCGGTGGTCATCTCGCCCAGGCGCGGGCCGATGGCGATCAAAAGGTCCGCTTCCTTGACGCGCGCCGCGAGCTTCGGATTGATGCCGATGCCGACGTCGCCGACGTAGTTGTCGTGGCGGTTGTCGAACAGGCTTTGGAAACGGAAAGCGGCGGCCACGGGCAGGTGATTGGCTTCGGCGAAGGCCTGAATGTCGGCGCAGGCGGCCTTGTCCCAGCCACTGCCGCCGACGATCACCAGCGGACGTTCCGCCTGTTCCAGACGTTCGCGCAGTTCGCCTATGGCGTCGGGCGCCGGATGGGCCTGCGAGACGTGGGCGGCGCCGATTTCGACGCCCGGCGCGCGGTCCGTCAACATGTCCTCGGGCAAAGACAGGACCACCGGTCCCGGCCGGCCGCTGGTCGCCGTGTGGAAGGCACGCGAGACATACTCCGGTACCCGTGCGGCGTCGTCGATCTCGGCGACCCATTTCGCCATCTGGCCGAACATGCGGCGGAAGTCGATTTCCTGGAAGGCCTCGCGGTCGCGCATGTCGCGGCCGACCTGGCCGATGAACAGGATCATCGGGGTCGAATCTTGAAAGGCGATGTGAACGCCGGCCGAGGCATTGGTGGCGCCGGGGCCGCGGGTGACGAAACAGATGCCGGGCCGTCCCGTCAGCTTGCCGTAGGCGTCGGCCATCATCGCCGCGCCGCCTTCCTGGCGGCAGGTTACCAGATCGATGGACGGTGCGCCGTGCAGGGCATCCAAGGCCGCCAGATAGCTTTCGCCGGGGACGCAAAACGCCCGGTCGACGTTGTTGGCCAAAAGCGTGTCGACCAGCAGTTCACCACCGGTCCGTTTGTTGTCGCCACCACTCATAAACCTGTTCTCCCATAGATCCACCGCCGATCCCGCGCATATCCCGTGCCGGCGGCCCGGCAATGTAGCCGGGGATTGCGGGCCTGTCACACGGGGAAATTAAATTTTTTGAAGGGTGTGATGACGATCACTGCGTTATGGACGGGGGGGCCCTATATTGTGAGCATATCCACAAGGTCTCCCTTATGCCCGGCCACGCGCCGGGTGTTTTTTTGTCCGAAATCTGCGCCTGTTGGGACTCTTGGTCGTGAATCGTGGTAAAATCTCACGGTTCAACAGGCAAACGGGGTCGCCACGATGGTCCCGCAAGAGACCACACATACGGCCGGCAGCGCGCCGGCGCCCGCACCACCCAATCCATGTGTCCCCTCGGCCATTCATTTCGAGGAGATCGATGTTGATGGGGTCAGCGGTCGCCTGGATCGGTCCTTGGTCAACAAGGTGCGAAAACTGGTCGCTGACCACCCCGATGAAGCGCTGGAAGTAATCCGCGGCTGGATGGCGGAAGGCTACCGGCACTAAGCTAAAAGTCAGCCACGGGGCCGCGTCGGCGTCCCCAGTTCGTCCCGTAGGCTGTCGCCAAGCATCCGGAATTCGTCTCCACGCCCGGATGTCTTGCGCCACACCAGGGCAATGCCCCGTGATTCCCTGGGGCTTGAAAACGGCCGGAAATCCAGTTTCAAGCCGCGCAGGATGCCGGCGTCGATGGCCATCTTTGGCAGCACCGTGATGCCCAGCCCGTTTTCGACCATTTGCACGATGGTATGCAGGCTGGTCGCCTGAAACGGACTGAGATGACCCTTGCCGCCAACGCCGGCCAGGGTCTGATCGGTCAGACAATGGCCGTCTTCCAACACCAGCATGGCGTCGCCAGCCAGACGCGCCGGGGTCATGGTTTCAAACCGGGCCAGTTCATGGCCGCGCGGAAAAACCGCCAGAAACGGATCGGCGGCGAAGTTGAAGACCTCGACCTTCTGCGTCTCATAGGGAAGCCCGATCAAGATCAGATCAAGATCGCCGTCGGCAAGGCGGCGCAGCAATGGCGCCGTCTGGTCTTCGCGCAAATAGAGCTTTAGGTTTGGAAAAGAGCCGCGCAAACCCGGCAGAACGCGGGGCAGCAAAAACGGCCCGATGGTCGGAATGACGCCGAGGCGTAGATCGCCGGCCAATGGTTCCCCGGCGCCCTTCGCCATGTCGGTCAAATCATCAACCCGCGACAAGACATCCCGGGCCGGCCCGACCATCCGGTGGCCAAACGGCGTCAGCATCACCGAGCGCTTCGTCCGTTCAAACAGGGAAACCCCCAGGATGATTTCCATTTCCTTGATGCTGGCGCTCAAGGACGACTGGGTGAGCAGACAAGCCTCGGCGGCACGGCTGAAATGGCGGGTTTTGGCCAACGCCAGAAAGTGGCGCAGTTGGCGCAATGTCGGTTCCGGTTGCATGTAGGCATATTAATCGATTTTATCACTTAATAATAGAAATATTACTTGTTTCACAAATTAATTGCCAAACCTTACCTTACCTCATGAGATCAACACCGCCGGCGCCATGGGGTCCGGCAGGAAAATTCAAGGAGATCAATTCATGAGCCCGACCGCCGTCCCCAATGTCACCTTCAAAACCCGTGTCCGCAACGACGCCATTGATGGCCCCAACCCCTTCGAATGGAAGGACCTGTCCAGCGACGATATCTTCAAGGGCAAGCGGGTCGTCCTGTTCGCGCTGCCCGGCGCCTTCACGCCGACGTGTTCGACCTCTCATCTGCCGCGTTACGAGGAACTTTATGAGGCTTTCCGCGCCGAAGGCGTCGACGCCGTTGTCTGCCTGTCCGTCAACGATGCCTTCGTCATGTACCAGTGGGGCCTGTCGCAGAATGCGAAAAACGTATTCCTGCTGCCCGACGGCTCCGGTGAGTTCACCCGTAAGATGGGTATGCTGGTCGACAAGTCGAACCTGGGTTTCGGCATGCGCAGCTGGCGCTATTCCATGGTCGTCGACGACGGCACCATCACCAAATTGTTCGCCGAAGACGGTTTCGAAGACAACTGCCCCACCGACCCCTTCGAGGTCTCCGATGCGGACACCATGCTGGGGTATCTGAAGGAAAACCGGAAGGCAGCCTAAGCGCCGCGTCCCGGTGTGGGCTTTCCCTCACCGGGACGGCGCAGAATCACGGTTCACCGGCGCCTGCCCGAGAACGAGAACCTTTCTATCGCTTCATTTCCCGTTCCGCCTTTTCTTCCAGTCCGGCCCGAAAAATCCAGTCGCGATAGACGAAGTCTTCCGACTTTACGTGCTTGAACAGCCAGGTTTCGAGCCAGTTTTGGGCCGCCGCGTCGGGCCGGAAGTCGGGCTCGGCAAGCATTTGGTCCCAGATATCGTCGAGTTCTTCGGTCAAACGCCGGTGCTCGGCGCCATGTTCGGCCGCTTGGGCGAAACCGACAGCCGCCAACATCTGCTCTTCGACCTCGAGATGGCGGTATATGCAGCGTTCCATGTGTCTGTAGGCGTCATGGACTTCGGCGATCCCGGCCTTCCCCTCAACACAGGTTATGAACCTATTGATGCGGTCCAGGATATTCCTGTGGTCGCTATCGAGGGAAGGTATGCCCACGAGTATGGCGTCGTCCCAAGCAATCATCCGCCAGCCTCGGTTGGTGACGGCGGTTAATATTCGGATTTACGAACGAAAATATCAAATGCCAGCACGTTTCATTCATGCACGACGTAATGAAACGTCTTGTTGATGATCCGCCACTGCCCATCGGTTTTGATCAGGGTCAGCAGGTCCGTGAAATACTTCGGCGGCACGGCGCATTCGACCTTCGCCGCCGCCGCGCCGGGACCGGCCATGTCGATGGAGATGATTTTGTCGAAGCGCTCGGCACCGGAGCTGGCGGGCGCCGCGCGGCCGCGGACCAATTCCAGATATTCAGCCTTCGTCATCGCCGCAAGATCGCCGTCGGTGACACAACTGAGCCGGCCGTCGGGGTGGAAAACCCGGTCCAGCCTGTCCGTATCGCTCTCGTAAATGCCATCGAAATAGTCGATCAGAGCCGACGCAATTTCGGCGAATTCTGGTGCGGATTTCGGCATTCTGTCCTCCCGTCGTTGTCTGGCTTTTTAGAACTATACCAGATTGGTGGCCGCGTTGGCAGCGGCGAAGGGCCATGATAGGTTTCCGCCTGCATTTTGGACCGCCCGCAACGGAGAGCCCGCCATGACTGACTACAAAGGACCGCTGTCGCGTTTCACCGTCATCGATCTGACCCGGGTGCGTTCCGGGCCGACGGCGGTCCGCCATCTGGCCGATTGGGGCGCCAATGTGATCAAGGTGGAAGCGCCCTCGGCGGTCGATAAA
>CAZQPC010000087.1:0-15302 GCA_964595005.1 uncultured Magnetovibrio sp. | reverse complement strand
CTCAAACAGCCTGCACTGACTCCAGGAAATTGCGGACGTCCTTGCGCAATTCCTCGGCCTGGCTCATCAGTGTATCGGCGGCCGAGACCACGTTCCCCGACGCCGCTCGGGTCTCTCCGGCGCCGTCGGTAACGCCGGCAATGGCCACGGTCACCTGCTGGGTTCCATTCGACGCTTCCTCGACGTTTCGGGCGATATCCTTGGTTGCCGTACCCTGCTGTTCGACGGCGGCGGCGATCGTCGCGGCGATCTCATTGATTTCGGCAATGGTCTTGCCGATCTCGTCAATGGCCTTGACCGAGCTTTTCGTGGCGGTCTGAATATCGCCAATCTGGCGGCCGATTTCCTCGGTCGCTTTCGCTGTCTGGGTCGCCAGGTTTTTGACCTCCGAGGCGACGACTGCAAAGCCCTTTCCTGCTTCGCCGGCACGCGCCGCCTCAATGGTTGCGTTCAGCGCCAACAGATTGGTTTGCTCGGCAATGTCGGTAATCAGACTGACAACCTCACCAATTTCTTCGGCCGCCTTGGCAAGACTTTCGATCTCGCCGTTGGTTTGCTCCGCGTCCATGACGGCTCGTCGCGAAATTTCAGACGAAGACTCGACCTGGCGGATGATTTCGCCGACGGAGACAGACAGTTCCTCTGCCGCGGCGGCCACGGTCTGAACATTGTTGGTGGCGCGTTCAGACGCTGAGGAAACGCTCGCGGCTTGTGTGTTGGTCTGATCGGCTGTCGCCGACATTGACGTGGCCGCATCCTTCATTTGGGCGGCCGCCGTGGCTACGGATTCGATCACGCCTGAGACTTGGCTGTCGAAACCGTTGGCCAATTTCTCGATCTGCATGGCGCGCTGTTCACGCTGTTCGGATTGATTCTTTTCTTCAGCCTCCAATTCGACCCGTTCGATGGCATTCTTCTTAAAGACCTCGACGGCGCGCGACATGTCGCCGATTTCGTCGCCCCTATCGACGCCGAGGATGTCGATCTCGTTGTTGCCTTCGGCCAGTTGGCCCATGACCCCGGTTAATCCGGCGATCGGCTCAGTGATAGATCGAACGATCAGGAAGGTCAGGACGACGGCCAGAATGATGGCGCCGGCAATCAGGATAATTGACAGGGTCGTCGCCTGGTTGGCCTGGGCGACGGACGATCGTGCGGCGGCCACTGCAATGGCTGCCAATTTCACAGACTCTTGGGCTGGGGCGAGTGCACCTTGGGCGTCATCCAGCGCTTTTGCGGCGGGCCCCAAGGCGGCTTCGGCATCGTTGATAGCGGTGACCTTTGCCTTGTCGGCCTCGGCCCGGAGATTGTCCGCCAACTCAGCTAGGTGTTTATCAACAGCGCCGATACTCTCGCGGGCCTGGGCGAGCAAGCTGTTGCCAAGTACACGGTTCTCGTCGACGTAGGCGTCGACCGCTTCCAGGGATTTTTCATTGATCGTTTCCACAAGACTATTGACGGCGACCACCGTCTTGGGGGCAAATTTTGCGATCTTCTCGAGAGTTTCGGTCAATTTTTCGTTGGCGGCTTCTGCGTTCGATTCGGATTCGTTTTGCCAACTAACAGCGAGATCGGTCAGCCAGTATTTCATGTTGCCAAATGTATTCTGCACCTGACTTGCCAGTTTTAAACGCAACGACAGATCCTGATCATGTTTTAAGGTCGCACTGCCAGTTTTAAGGGTTTCATTGTTGGCTTGCAGCGCCTTGCTGCCCGCCTGCAAGGTCTTGCTGTTGGCCTGCAGCGCCGCATTCCCCGATTCGAGTGTTAGCGCGCTGGCCTGCAGAGCGTCGCTTCCCGAAACGATCTGGCCACGCATGTACAAGCTTGAAACGACTGTCAGTGCAAGCAGAGATCCGGAAAGGATCAACAATTTGGTTCGAATTGTCAGGTTCTTCAAACCTGTCAAATTACTCAGAAACGTCAGGTTCTTTAGGTTTGTCATTTTCGGCTCCATCGCGCGGGATGCCGGGCAGGGGGTGCCATCGGCTGGGAACACCCCCTGCCCGATTATGCCATTGGTCGAAAACGCGGTCTATTTATAGAGAACCACGCTGATGGCACCGCCAAGCTGGCCCAGTTTGCCGCCTTCCTTTTTGCCGCCGGTGATGTCTTTCTCGCCCTTCGGCTCACCATGACAACTGAGACATGACTTCTTGTAGTACTCGGGCAGAATTAGCCGGAAAGCATTCTTGCCCTTGACCTTGGTGGTTTCTGTGATGTGCTTGTTCTTCGGATGGTCGGCCGACTTGAAGGTATTCTGGATTATGTTGTGTTCCCACTTGTCCGGCCGGTTGGCGCGGTTCCGCACCCATTCTTTTGGGGCCGTCAGCTTGAGCGTCGCGGCACCGCCAGCGGAGGCCTTAAATTTCTGGGTGACCAGCCGAGCAAACACGGCAGGCAAAAAGCCCTTCAGGCCGACGTCCTTGCGATTGATATTTTCTTGAGCCCCGTCCATAACCTCTGTGATCGCCTGAAGTTCCGCCTGTATCAATTTGCCCTGCGGCGTATCGGCGCCAATGTCGTCGAGGCTATTGCCCGTTGCCGCCTTGTAGTTGGCTTTTGCGGTCTTGACGACCATGGCGGAACTCAGGCCTTTGTCGCCGACTTTCGGATCATTGATGTGTTTTTGGTTCTTTGAGATCACGGCTCGCGAGGCACGTAACAAAGACGCCAAGCTGACTGCAATCTCTTCATCCGTGGCGGCCGCCGCCGGGCTGTTTGATGCCAGCAAGATGCTGAAAACAAAAAGGACGCTTACCAAGCGAATCGTCCATCGGGGTGTTCTGCTGCAACGGTAATGAATCGGCATTTTAACCTCCTACCAAAGACCCTTTGTTGGATCATGCATTGCCTAATAGGCTATATATAAGAATATATTAAACTATGTAAAAAGTAATATACACTAGTATTTTTGTTTTTTTATTTATCGAAGGTTGTTTAAGTGCAATGCCAGCTAATTCAAACAGGAAATTCACACCTTGTTATCTCGGCATTGAAGGCGATCGGTTCGCCGCTAAGACACCAGCACCACCATCCTCATATCAATTCCAGATCGACCGAGAAACTTGGTAAACAACGAAGGCACCTTGGTCTCATCATCGACCAGTAGAATATTGGCATGACGGCCACTTTATCGAGCCCGCAAATTTTAAGGCGTTTACCTTGCCGAAACCTGACACCAGAAACGCGAACCGAACGGCGCCGCCATGAATGCTGGGAAGAATCCGGTGGCCGCGGTGCAAGGAGGTCTGGCGATGCACCGCGGCCTGGGTTGCCCTAGACTGTGGTCCGGGGCTGTGGAAGGCTCCCTCGTGTTACCTTGGACGGGGAACGGGGGATCCGACACGGGCGCCTAAGCGTCCAAAGGCGCCCTAAAACAATCGATAGGGTTGCAACATCAATAAAACGGGGAACGAGCACAAAAGAGCCAAATAAATGGCGGCGACGGTCTTTTTCATCTTCTTGTCCACTTTCTGTGGAGAGGTGTTTTCTAGAATCGAAAATATGCGGAAGAGTTTTAAGAAAAGGTAAAGGCGCTGTCAGCGTCGGAACTTGGCGTGCGGCATGGGGATCAAGAAGCGTGGACAGCCGGACCGGCGCGAGAAGCGGCGCAGTAGGTGGACAAACCCCTTCTTCTTGTTTCGGTGCGCCGGCTGCGGCACGCTACGGCCCCATGGAATTATCCGTCAACATCGCGCAATTTTCGGGCCCCCGGCCGCTGGCCCTGGTGATCGGCCATGAGCGCTCGGGCAATCATTTCCTGATGAATGCCATCGCCGCGTGCTGCGGCTATTCGGTGACGCCCTATCTGGATCTGGACAATGCCGACGTCAACATCAACTTTCATCATCCGGAGATGCTGGCCGACGTTTTAACGGCGCTGGCCGGGCAGCATACGGCGAGCGTTCTGAAATCCCATCATCATCAGGATTTCTTCGCCGATGTGCTCGGCGGTCTCGGCGATCAGGTGCGGATTTTCTACATCCATCGCCACCCGGTCCCGGTCATGGAAAGCTTTTGGAAATTCGTCCAGGGCTGGCCTTGGCGCGAAGGACCGCAGGCCGGGGACGCCCTGTCGTTCGCCCAATCGGCGCCGTCGGGCCGCCTTTTGCGCTATCAGATGGAGCAGGCCGTCAGCATGGCGGCGCGCTGGGAAACGCATGTCACCGGCGGGCTGGACGCGGCGGACAGACATGCCAACGTGCAGGCCGTGCGCTATGAGGATCTGCGCGACGACTATGCGGCGGTGATGGCCGGCGTCGGCGCCGCGTTGGGATGCTTGCCCGAGAGCTTTCCCCTGCCCGAGCGTGAAAATTTCATCAAAGCCGTTGATGGCGATGCGTTCGCCGTCAGCGAGACCGAACGTCATGAGCTCAGCGATTGGATTCTGGGCGGGCTGCGTCCGGAGACATCGGCGCGCCTGGGGCTCGGGTAGTTACTGACGGAACGAAATCCAGCCCGACGCCTGAATGAAATAGAAGATCGCAAACAACACCACCGAGAGCGCCGTGGTGATGGCGAATTTCTTCATCAATTGCGGCTTCGCCGGCGCCCCCGGATCTTCGCCGGGCAAAAGGTCGTCGGCATCGACCCGCTTGACGCCGAAGGGCAGCACCATGAACAGGGTCAGCCACCAGATCACCAAAAAGACCGCGAAGCCGAAGGCAATGCTCATCGTGAACGCTCCACCTAGGCCTGTTCCAACTCAACCAGGGTGCCGCAGAAATCCTTTGGATGCAGGAAGATCACCGGCTTGCCATGCGCCCCGGTTTTCGGCTCGCCGCCGCCCAGAACGCGGGCCCCTTCGGCCTGCATCTGATCGCGCGCGGCGATGATGTCGTCGACTTCGTAACAGACGTGATGCATGCCCCCCGACGGGTTCTTGTCCAGGAACGCGGTAATCGGCGAATTGTCACCCAGCGGGTGCAATAATTCGATCTTCGTATTGGGCAGTTCGACGAAGACCACGGTGACACCGTGATCGGGTTCCGGCATCTGTCCGGAAACGGTGGCGCCGAGGGTGTCGCGGTAGGTGGCGGTGGCGGCCTCCAGATCCGGAACGGCGATGGCGATATGGTTGAGGCGGCCGATCATGAGAAGGTCTCCTGCACTGCTAATCCAAGCGGACCAAATGCACCCGGGTGATGGGCCGTTTGTCGAACAACCCCCGGAAGGCCCGCCTGGCCGCGACGCGGGCGGCTTCCGAGACGACCAGGTCGTCGGCCTGTTCGGCGCCCGGCGACAGTTTATCGATGGCGTCGCGGACGGCAAGCCGAACCTCGTCGAGGATCGGATCGTCCTCGTCATCCAACAGGCCGGAGGTCGAGATCGGCATCTCGTCGTCGACCTCGCCTTGGTCGACGATCACCGTCACGACGGCGAAGCCGTGCCACATGGCGCGGGTGCGGCTTTTGACGATCTCGCTGCCCGTCGGCACCAGCCGGTTGCCGTCCGATGTCAGGCGGCCGACCGCGACGTGGTCGATGATGCCCGGCGCACCCGGCGCCAGGCGCACGGCGCCGCCGTTTTCGTTGACGATGGCGTGGGTAACCTGGCAGCCGCGGGCCAGCTCCGCGTGTTCGACCAGATGACGCAGCTCACCATGCACGGGCACCGCGATCTGCGGACGCAAATGCTGGTACATGCGGGTCAATTCGTCGCGGGCCGGATGACCGGACACATGGATCATGTGGTCCTTGGCGGTGATCACCTTGATGCCGCGGCGCAGAAACTTCGCCTGCAGTTCGCCAATGGTCCGCTCATTGCCGGGAATGACGCGGGACGAAAAGATCAAGGTGTCGCCCGGATTGAGGTTGATGCGGGGATGGTCTTCGGCGGCAATGCGGGCCAGGGCCGCGCGCGGCTCGCCCTGGCTGCCGGTGCAGATGATCAAGGTCTTGTCATCCGGCAGAAAGCCCGCGTCCTCTTCCATCAGGAACGCCGGCACGTCCTGCATGTAGCCGTTTTCCCGGGCCGCCTCGGTGATCCTTTGCAGGGACCGGCCGGCCAGCACCACATCGCGGCCGTTGCGCGCGGCCGCCGTGGCAATGGTTTCCAGGCGCGCCACGTTGGTGGCGAAGCACGCCACGGCGACCTGCCCGGCGCAGCCGGCGATGATGCCGGAGAGATTATCCAGGATGTCGGCTTCCGAGCCCGTGCTGCCGTCGACGAAAACGTTGGTCGAATCGCAGACCACGGCCAGGGCGCCCTCCTCGCCGATGCGGCTGAGTGTCGCCTCGTCGGCCGGCTCGCCGATCACCGGGTCCGGATCGAACTTCCAATCGCCCGTGTGAAAAACCGTGCCCAAGGGGGTCCTGAGCGCGATGGCATTGGGTTCCGGGATGGAATGCGTGAGGGTCACCAGTTCCAGATCGAAGGGGCCAATGGAGAACCGGCTGCCCAAGGCAACCTCAATGATCTCCACTTGATCCGCGAAGTCCGTCTCGGAGAGTTTTCGCTTCAGCACGGAGACCGTGAACGGTGTCGCGTAGATCGGGCACTTGAGGCGCGGCCACAAATAGGGCACGGCGCCCAGGTGGTCTTCGTGGGCATGGGTCAGCACCAGGGCCGCCAGATTGCCGCGGCGTTCTTCGATAAACGCCGGGTCGGGCATGATCACGTCAACGCCCGGCAATTCGCCGTCATTGAAGGTGACGCCCAGATCGACCATCAGCCAGGTCTCATTGCCCGGCGGGCCGAACCCGTACAAATTCAGGTTCATGCCGATCTCGCCGGCGCCGCCCAAGGGCACGAACAGCAGCTCGTCTGCGGATGTATCGCTCATGCGGTGTTCCGCTGATGGATCGCCAAAAGGCCGCGCAGGGTCAGGTCCGCATCGGCCTGGCCGATGATATCCGTGGCTTCGGCAAACAGCGGCGCCAGGCCGCCGGTAGCAATCACCGGCATGTCAGCGCCGAAATCTTCGCGGATGCGCGCCACCAGGCCTTCGATGAGGCTAACGTAACCCCAATAGATTCCGGTTTGCATGGCCGGCACGGTGGCCTTGCCGATGACCGCGTCGGGGCGTTCCACGGCAATGCGCGGCAATTGCGCCGCGGCCTGGTGCAAGGCCTCCAAGGACAGATTGACACCCGGCGCGATGACGCCGCCCATGTAGCTGCCGTCTTCGCCGATGACGTCGAATGTGGTTGCCGTGCCGAAATCAACGACGATCAGCGGCCCGCCGTACTTCGCATGGGCGGCCACCGTATTCACCAACCGATCGGCGCCGACGTCGTCGGGTCGGTCGACCAGCACCTTAATCCCCAATTCGACATTCGGCTCGCCGACAACCAACGGTTCGCAGTCGAAATACTTCCGGCAAAGCGTCTTCAAGGAAAACAAGGTCGCCGGCACCACTGTTGAAATAATGGCTGCCGTGATGTCCTCGCGTTTCAGGTTCTGCAGCTGCATGAGCTGCTCCATCCAGATGCCAAACTCGTCCGCCGTGCGGTTGCCATCCGTCGACGAACGCCATTCGCCCAACACGGTGCCGGCCGCGTCAAACACGGCGAAGACGATGTTGGTATTTCCGGAATCGATGGCCAGTAACATGGATCCGTCCAATCAGGTGTTGGGGAAGTAGACGTCGCCGGCGGCAATCCGCGTCAGATCGCCGTCTTGGTCCAAGATCAGGGCGCCATCGTCGTCCATATCCTTGAAGATACCGCGAAGGGTGTCGCTCTCCAAGCGGACCTCGATGGTCTCACCCAGGCCCTTGCAGCGCTGCAGCCAGGTGCGGCGGATGGGGGCGAACCCCTCTTCGACCCAAGTATTCGCCCAGCCGAGGAAGCTGCGCGCGTAGGCCTGCAGCGCTTCTTCAACGCCGGTGGTCCAGTTCTCGGCGTGCAGCGACGTGGCCGGAAATTCCGTGTCTTCGGGATGTGAGGCGACATTCAAACCCATGCCGACAATCACCCAGTCCGGATAATCGCCACCGCCGCTTTCCGATTCCAACAATAGGCCGGCCACCTTACAGTCCTGCAAAAGGATGTCGTTGGGCCATTTCAAATGGATCTGATGGCCCGGTTCG
The DNA here is from genome assembly GCA_964595005.1 of uncultured Magnetovibrio sp. Taxonomy (GTDB): domain Bacteria; phylum Pseudomonadota; class Alphaproteobacteria; order Rhodospirillales; family Casp-alpha2; genus UBA3470. Next base: position 7,267 of record CAZQPC010000087.1, on the reverse strand, counting down.
CTGACGTTGCCAAGGGCGTCGTAGAGGGCGACGGCGGCGACGAAGCTCAATTGCGCGGCATCCTTGGTCGGCACGTCGGGGCGCAGGATCAATGAGGTATATAGATTGCCCGCCGGGCTGGTCCAGGTGCGCCCGCGGCGGCCCCGGCCGGCGGTTTGCTCAAGGGCCCAAACCAGGGTGCCGTCGGGGGCGGTCTCTTCGCCCTCGCCTGCCAGCCGGCGGGCCTCATCATTGGTCGAGCCAACGCTATCGAGGGCGATCAGGTTATAAACCGAGGGCAGCCGTGGCAAAGCCATGGGACGATGGGTCAGCCGGAGAACAGCGAAGCGGCGGCGGTGGCGGCATTTGTCACCACCGGTGACGGATAGGCGAAGAAAAACACGATCAACAAGCCGGTGAAGGCCAGGACGACGCCAACCTCGCGGTCCATGGCCTGGTCCAAGGGATCTTCCGCATCGTCGAAATACATGATCCGGATGATCCTGAGATAATAGAAAGCGCCGACGACACTGGTCACAACGCCGATGATCGCAAGGCTGTAAAGCTCCGCCTCAATGGCCGCCTGGAAGACGAACAGTTTACCGAAGAACCCGGCCAGGGGCGGGATGCCGGCCATGGAAAACATGAAAATAACCAACGCCAGGGCGACCAAGGGGTGGGTTTTGCCAAGCCCGGCCAGATCATCAATGCCTTCGACCATGCGGCCGCCGCGGCGCATGCACAGGATGCACGCGAAGGCGCCGATGTTCATGAACAGATAGATCGCCAGATAGATCAGCACGGCCCGCACCCCGGCTTCCGATCCGACCGCCAATCCGATCAGGGCGTAGCCCACATGGCCGATGGAACTGTAGGCCATCAGGCGTTTGATGTTACGCTGATTGATGGCGGCGAAGGCGCCGAGGATCATCGACGCAATGGAGATGAAAATGATGATCTGCTGCCACTGCGCCAATAGATCGCCGAAGGGCCCGACCATGACGCGCATGAACAGCGCGAGCGCGGCAATTTTAGGCGCGACGGCAAAAAACGCCGTCACCGGCGTCGGCGCCCCTTCGTAGACGTCCGGCGTCCACATGTGGAACGGCACGGCGGAGACCTTGAAGGCCAGGCCGGCAAGGATGAACACGATGCCGAAGATGATTCCGGTGCCCGGGCTTTCACCGCCCGCGCCGCCGAACATCTTGGCCAGGACGTCGAAGTTGGTGGTGCCGGTGAAGCCATAGACCAACGACATCCCATACAGCAGCATGCCGGACGCCACGGCACCGAGGACGAAGTATTTCAGGCCGGCTTCCGTGGAACGCGTGTCGTCGCGCTGAAACGCGGCGATCACATAAAGCGACAGGCTTTGCATTTCCAAACCCAGATACAGCGCGATCAGATCATTGGCCGAGATCATCATCAGCATGCCCAGCGTCGCGAACACCACCAATATGGGATATTCAAACCGCGCCATGCCCTGACGTTCCAAGAACCCCTTGGCGATGATCAAGGTGCCCGCCGATCCCAACAGCACCAGCACCTTGCAGAAAACGCCATAGCCATCGGAGATGAACATGCCGCCGAAGGTCAGCAACCGTTCACCGGCCAACATGGACGACAATAGGACGGCCAGCAGCAAGGCGATGACGGCCATGAAGACGACATAACGGAACGTCGTCACGTTCTGCTCATCACGGCCACCCTTCTGGAAGACACCGAACATCAACAGCGCCATGATGATCACCGCCAGAAAAAGTTCCGGCAGGGCTGGGATCAGGTCGGGGTATGCGGCGTTTGCCATGTTCTGTAACTTCTCTCAGTCCTATTGACCGGCCAGCATGACTTTTGCGGCGGCTGCCTGGGCCGTCTGCACCTGCTCCATGAGGTGTTCGACGGAGACGTGCATGATATCCAGGAAGGGCGCCGGATAGATGCCCATCCAAAACGTCAAAATAATCAGCGGCGCGAACACCGCCCATTCGCGCGGGCTCATGTCGGTAATTTTCTTCAGGGCGTCCTTGGTCAGCTCACCGAAGATGATGCGGCGGTAAAGATAGAGCATGTAGGCGGCGCCCAGGATGACGCCCAGGGCCGCCAGGGCGCAAACCCAGGTATTGACCTGGAAGGCACCCAACAGGACCAGGAATTCACCGATGAAACCGCCGGTGCCGGGCAGACCCACCGACGCCAGCATGAAAAACATGAAAATCAAGGCGTAGCTCGGCATGCGATGCACCAGACCGCCGTAAACGGATATCTCGCGCGAATGGATACGGTCGTAGACGACGCCGACGATCAGGAACAAGGCGGCCGAGACGACGCCATGGCTGAGCATCACATAGATGGCGCCTTCGATGCCCTGGATTGTCAGCGTAAAGGCGCCGATGGTGACGAACCCCATATGCGCCACCGACGAATAGGCGATCAGCTTCTTCATATCCTCCTGGGCCAGCGCCACCAGGGAGGTGTAAATCACCGCGATGATGCTGAGCGCGTAAATCAACGGCGTGAAATCGGCGCTGGCCAACGGGAACATGGGCAGCGAAAAGCGCAGGAACCCATAACCGCCGAACTTCAACAACACGCCGGCCAGGATCACCGAACCGGCCGTCGGCGCTTCGACGTGGGCGTCCGGCAACCAGGTATGGACCGGCCACATGGGCACCTTGACGGCGAACGACGCCAGGAAGGCCAAGAACAGCCAGGTCTGCAGGCCGGCCGGGAAATTGTGGTTCATCAGGGCCGGGATGTCCGTGGTGCCGGCATCCACATACATGGCAAACATCGCCAGCAGCATCAGCACGGAGCCCAACAGGGTATACAGGAACAGCTTGAAGGCCGAATAAACCCGCCGGGGACCGCCCCACACGCCGATGATCAGGAACATGGGGATCAAAACACCTTCGAAGAAGATGTAGAAGACCATCAGATCCAAGGCGCAGAACATGCCGACCATCAGGGTTTCCAGGATCAGGAACGAGATCATGTATTCCTTCACCCGGGTCTGAATGGCTTCCCAACTGGCCAGGATACAGACCGGCGATAACAGCGTCGTCAGCAACACGAACAGCATGGAAATGCCGTCGATGCCCATGTGGTACTTGAGCCCCAGGACGGGCATCCATTCGACCTTCTCGACAAACTGGAAATCCGCCGTCGACGGGTCGAAGTTGAACCACAGATACAGCGACAAAAGGAAATTGATGCCCGTCGTCCACAGCGCCACGCTGCGCGCATTGCGCGCCACCACGGCGTCGTCGCCGCGGATGGAGAAGATGAACACCGCCCCCACCAGGGGCAGGAAGGTCAACAAAGACAGGATGGGAAGCCCACTCATTTTTTATTCAATCCCCGTCAACCCACATGCGCGAAAAGATACCAAGAGATGATCACCACGACGCCGATCAACATGGCGAAGGCGTAGTGATAGAGATAGCCCGACTGCAACGCGGCGACCCGCCTGGCCGCGACGCGGACCGCGCTGGAAATGCCGTCGGGGCCCAGGCCGTCGATGATCCAACCGTCGCCGACCCGCCACAGACCGCGTCCGAGAACGAAGGACGGCCGGACGAACAGGTAATCGTACATCTCATCGAAGTACCATTTGTTGAGCAAGAACTGATAGACGCCCTGGAAGGCCTCGGCGATCTTGCCGGGCAGATCGGTTCTCATAATGTAGAGGACGTAGGCCAGCGCGATGCCGACGGCGCCGACAACAAGCGGTGAATATTTTACCCAGGCCGGCACATGGTGGGCATTTTCCATTGCCTTGTGATGGTCGAGGATTGAGATTGCGTCGCCCCAGAACCCAGCAGCACTATCGCCGACGAAATACTTATACCCGATCAGGCCGGCGAAACACGCGCCGGCAGCGAGGACGACCAGAGGCAAAATCATCACCTTCGGGCTTTCGTGTACGTGCGCCATGGTCTTTTCGTCGGCGCGCGGTTCACCATGGAAGGTCATAAACAGCAGGCGCCAGGAATAGAACGCGGTCAGGAAGGCGGCCAATAGACCGAGCCAGAAGGCGTACATACCGATGCCCGTATGGGCACCGTAGGCCGCCTCCAGCACGAAATCCTTCGAATAGTAACCGGCAAAAGGCCACACGCCCGCCAAGGCCAACGACCCAATCCACATGAGCACATAGGTGACTTTGATATGCTTCCAGATGCCGCCCATCTTGCGCATGTCCTGCTCATCCGACATGGCATGAATGACGGACCCGGCGCCCAGGAACAGCAAGGCCTTGAAGAAGCCGTGGGTCATCAGGTGGAAGATGCCGGCGGAATAGGCCGACACGCCGCAGGCGAAGAACATGTAGCCCAATTGCGAACAGGTCGAGTACGCAATGACGCGCTTGATGTCGTTCTGCACGCAGCCCACCGTGGCAGCGAATATCGCCGTCGAGGCGCCGACCAAGGTGACCACGGTCAGGGCCGTTTCCGAATACTCGAAGATCGGCGACAGGCGCGCCACCATGAAGACGCCGGCGGTGACCATGGTGGCGGCATGGATCAGGGCTGAGACCGGCGTCGGGCCTTCCATGGCGTCGGGCAACCACGTGTGCAAACCCAGTTGCGCCGATTTGCCCATGGCGCCGACGAACAGCAAGAGACAGCAGGCCGTCAGCGCGTGGTATTCCGAGCCGAAGATGATGAAGGTCGCGGCTTTCTTGCCTTCGGCGGCGGCGAAGATGGTGTCCAGATGCACCGTCTGGAACAGCATGAATACCGCGAAGATGCCCAGCGCGAAACCGAAGTCGCCGATCCGGTTGACCAAGAACGCCTTGATGGCGGCGGCGTTGGCCGACGGTTTGTTGTACCAGAACCCGATCAGGAGATAACTTGCCAGGCCGACCCCTTCCCAGCCGAAGAACAACTGCACCAGATTGTTGGCGGTGATCAGCATCAGCATGAAGAAGGTGAACAGGCTTAAAAAACTCATGAACCGGGGGATGCAGGGATCGTGGTGCATGTAGCCGACGGAATAGATATGCACCATGGCCGAGACCACGGTGACGACGATCATCATCACCGACGTCAGGGTATCGACCTTCAGCGCCCAGGAGACCTCCAGCGCACCGGAATCGATCCAAGTAAACAATTCCGTGGTATGGGCGTTGCCGCCAAGTGCCACATCGGAGAACACCACGATGGCGCAGATCATCGACAGCACCAATCCGCCGCAGCTCACCCATTGGGCGGCCAGATCGAGGGAATGCTGCTTGGCTTTGTCGGCGGCCGGCACGAACACGATGATGCCGGCCAGAACGGAACCCAGAAGCGGCAGGAAGACGACGAGGATATCCAGCATATTCGGTCCCTCAGCCCTTCATCACGTTGATGTCTTCGACGGCGATGGTGCCGCGGTTGCGGAAGAAGACGACCAGAATGGCGAGGCCGACGGCGGCCTCGGCGGCGGCCACCGTGAGCACGAACATGGCGAAGACCTGGCCGACCAGGTCGCCCAATTCGGCCGAGAACGCAACCAGGTTGATGTTCACCGCCAGCAGCATCAATTCGACCGACATGAGAATGATGATGACGTTCTTGCGGTTCAGGAAAATTCCGAAGATGCCCAGCGTGAACAGCACGGCGGCAACGCTCAGGTAATGGGAAAGGCCGATATCAAGCATCAGATCCCCTTCCCTACTTCGACCTTGCGGACCTCGACCGTGTCTTCTGCGCGGCGCGCCAGTTGGGCGCCGATGTTTTGCTTTTTGACGCCTTCGCGCTGGCGGTGGGTCAGGACGATGGCACCGATCATGGCCACCAACAGCACCATGCCGGCGGCCTGGAACAGATACACGTACTGGGTATAGACGATCTCACCCAAGGCATGGGTGTTGGTGGTGACGTCCGGCGCCGGGGCTGGCGCGGCACCGCTTTTCGCGGCTTGCGGCGAAATGCTCCAGCCGCCGACCAGAACCAGAAGTTCCACAAGCATGACGATGCCGATCAGGCCGCCGATGGGCAGGTATTGCAGAAAACCCTGGCGCAGTTCGACGAAGTTGATGTCCAGCATCATGACCACGAACATGAACAGCACGGCGACGGCGCCGACATAGACGACGACCAGGATCATCGCCAGGAATTCGGCGCCCAACAGAACGAACAGGCCCGCGGCGTTGAAGAACGTCAGGATCAGGAACAGCACGGAATGCACGGGATTGCGCGCCGAAATGACCAGCACGGCCGCCGCAACGGCGGTACAGGCAAACATGTAAAAGGCTAGGGCTTCGATCATCGTCTTCGGTCTTCCCTCGTCGTCCCTTTTAAGTCATCGTCCCCTAACGATAGGGTGCGTCGATGCGCAGGCGCTCGCCGATTTCCGTTTCCCAACGGTCCCCAAGGGCCAGCAGCTTGTCCTTGTCGTAGAGCAGTTCTTCGCGTGTTTCCGTGGCGAACTCGAAATTCGGTCCTTCGACGATGGCGTCCACCGGGCAGGCTTCCTCGCAATAGCCGCAATAGATGCACTTCGTCATGTCGATGTCATAGCGGGTCGTGCGGCGCGAGCCGTCATCACGTGGTTCCGCCTCGATGGTGATCGCCTGGGCCGGGCAAATGGCTTCGCACAGCTTGCATGCGATGCAGCGCTCTTCGCCGTTGGGATAGCGGCGCAGCGCGTGTTCGCCACGGAACCGCGGGCTCAGCGGGCCTTTTTCATAGGGGTAGTTGACGGTCAACTTGGCCCGGAAGAAATACTTCAAGGTCAACGCCATGCCGCTCAACAACTCGGCAAGAAAGATTGCCCTGGCACCTCTGGAGATGAAACCCATGTTGGTCCTCCCTACCCTTTTACCGGAAGCCAGTCGAAGACGATCAGCGCGCCGGCGACAACCGCCACCGCGGCCAAGGAAATCGGCAGAAACACTTTCCAGCCCAAGCGCATGAGCTGGTCATAGCGGTAGCGCGGGAAGGTCGCCCGCACCCACAGGAAAATGAACAGGCAAAAGGCGATCTTGCCGAACAGCCAGAAAGGTCCGGGGATCCAGGTAAACGGCGCCATGTCGAAGGGCGGCAGCCAACCGCCCAGGAACAGCACCGTCGTCATCCCCGACATCAAGATCATGTTGGCGTATTCGCCCAGGAAAAACAGCGCGAAGGTCATGGCCGAATATTCGACGTTATAGCCGGCCACCAATTCGGCTTCCGCTTCCGGTAGATCGAAGGGATGGCGGTTGGTTTCGGCCAAGGTCGAAATAAAGAAGATCACCGCCATTGGCAGCAATGGGAAGACGTACCAGTTGAACATCCCGTATTCGCCCTTTTGCGCCATG
>CAZQPC010000086.1:0-15431 GCA_964595005.1 uncultured Magnetovibrio sp. | reverse complement strand
TCGCCCGTCTGGCCCACCATCTTTACGCACTTTGTGCCAGATTAGATTAGTTTTATATTCGAACCCCCAAGCTTCCATAACTTTTAGTCCCTCGGGCAGCAACGCATTTGGAACCCAGAGATACAGGTGGCTGGGGTCAGCAGCTAACTTAGAAACCGGAAGTCCCAGAATGTCATCGTGGCTCATCGTCGCATACCGGTTCAGCCGCTTGTGCTCAGGCGCCATTTTTCCTGTTCGATTCGTAAATTGCCATGGCGGATCAGCCAATATAGTGCCGTATTTCCGACCGTCTGCGTAGGCGAATAAGTCACTGGCAATGTCGTTGTTATTGTAGCTACGCATAGTTATTGCTCCACTCGTGCTCGTGTGATGCCAAATACAAGTACCGGGCATCCTCCGTTTCGACCAGCCTGCAGGCGGGGCAGAAGTTTGTTCATATGTGTTGTGCTAGCGCCGTATTTTTGTTTAACGCCCAACTCAGAAAATAGGGGATCCAAGTCGTTGCTACGTGTAAGCAGTATGCCGACGCTAATTCGATCAAAGTCGAAGAAAGTCCGAAATGCAAATAAATCTCGATCGAAGGTTTGATCCTTGCTGTTCCATTCCAAGTCAAATGCGACACGGCCCTTCAGGTAGTCGACTTTATGGGTGTCCTGAGTAACTTCAACGTCATCGGCTACCATCTTTGCGGCAAGTTGTTTTTCTTCCCAGCCTAATGGCCGTAAGATTTTCGACATTCGTTTCGGAACGCTACTTTCGTTTCCACCCGGTTTTAAAATATCGTCGCGAGTTAACTTGAACTGTTCGAGTGCGTCGCATAATTCACCAAATTCCCGAGGAAACTCGTTTGCCAAAATTGCCGCCGCGTGACGGTAGTCGCGCACTTCATAGGTTTCTTGTATTGTTGTTCGCACGTAGTCACGCCAAATCATTTAGTTCACCCTAATACAGACGCTCATTTGAAAGCGTATTATGGCACTCCAACGAATTGCAACTGACGCCAATAACTCCATTTCAAACAGTTAGATGCGGAACACTGCATTTGAACCGAATAGAAAGAATATTATTGAGAACTGTCATTCGATTCGATGGCAGGTAACGCCAAACGACAGGTACGACACGAACTCAACTTGATGTTCGCAACCAAACAAGCATCGTCAACAATATATTCATAGAACAAGTTTTACTAGTTCAAAATATGAATAAATCAATCATTGAGATTTTAACTAAGGTCGATGAATGGCTAAAATTGGACACCTATGGAGTTTTTATTTCATCGATATTTCTTAGCACGCAGGGCCCGCCGATCCCGGGGAGCCCGTTGGCGCCGAAGAATTAATCCAAAGGGCGCCATTGGCGCTATACTGTTGGCTACTGTTGGCTTCCGAGAAGTCTGAGGGGAGGTGGCGCCGTGAACGTTTCGCACATTTTCCGACTCTTCCTGGCCGGCGGTATGTCCCTTGGACTGACGAGTTTAGAAACGGCCCCGGCAGCGGCCGGCCCGCCGGGCGTTGAACTTGCGCAAAAGGGCTTCGGCAAGAAGCGCGGCGGTGGCATGCGCAAGAAGCGCCAATCCCTCGGGCTGCAATCGGGCGACGCGACCAGCCCCATGCACCCCGCGGCCTCGCGTGAGCTGCAGGAACGTACCGGGCTGATCAAGACCGGGCTCCGGCCCGTCTATCCCACCGGGGCGTCGTGTCTTGAGGTGAAATCCTTCTTCGGCGACCAGACCCGTTATGACGGCAGCACCCGGGCGCCATTTGCCAACCATGGCTATCACGGCGGCTTCGACATTTCCGCCGACATCGGCACGCCTTTGGTCGCCATCGCCGATGGCGAGGTCGTGCATAAGTACGTGGGCGGGCGGCTGGTCGGCATTCAGATCATTTTGCGCCACACGCCCGACGACACGGGGCTGCCCGTCTACGTCTATTCAAAATACAAACATTTCGATGCCATGCCGGATTTGGAAATTGGTGAGCGGGTCACCATGGGACAGGTGTTGGGGCCATCGGGAAACACCGGCACCACGGGCGGACATTTTGGCGGTGCCGGGTATGCACATCTGCACATGTCCATCTATACCAGCACCTCGCCCGACTACAAAACCAAGCAAAAATCCGTCATTCCCGTGGACGTGCACCAGCTCGATCCCGTGGCGATTTATCTTCCCGAGGTCCCGGCCAACCTGACCAGCCATGCGGCCCGCGATTTGCCCGACGGGCAAAAGGACGTGCCGGTTCCCTACAAGACCACCGGCGGCAAGGTCGTTCCCGATGGGACGCGGCTGATCTGGCCGTTCATGTGTGAGGCCGACTAATACCAAGTTGCATTAATAATGACCCATAGAGACGGTTTTCCAGGGTTTTCGGCAAGGAGCGTGCGCTGTCGCGATGCGGGGCATCGGAAAGCGTGCGCGACGCTGTCCGAAAGCCCTGGAAAACCGCCATTTCGGTCGTTCGTACAGCCCGCTGGAGGGCGTCAGAAACGTTTGACGATACCCCGCATCGCCTGCACGTTCCTTCCTACCCAGCGGGCTGTACGGACGATCTCTATGGGTCATTATTAATGCAATTTGGTATAAGCGCACCTTGTGGTGTGCTGGCGGCGGTATCGATTAGGCCGCCGAGAGGCCCGAGCGAGCCGGCCGGATTCAAACAGTGCGGAAGTGTGTTTCCACATAGCGGGCCAATTGGTCGATACAGTCGGTGGCCGATTGGGTCGATATATCAAGAGTGACTTCCGGCGTCTCGGGAATTTCGTAAGGCGCGTCGATGCCGGTGAAATCCGGCAGTTCGCCGGCCCGCGCGGCGGCATACCGGCCTCTGGCGTCGCGGGCTTCACAAACCTCCATGGGGGCGGAAAGATAAATTTCGTGAAAGTTTTCACCGGCTGCGCCGCGGGCCGCCTGCCGGTCGCGGGCGTAGGGCGAAATAAAACCGGTGATCACCACGACGCCGGCCCGCGCCATCACGGCCGCCAGTTCGCCGGCCCGACGGATGTTTTCGCGCCGGTCGTCGCGGCTGAAGCCCAGATCGGCGTTCAAGCCCTGGCGCAGGCGCGCACTGTCGAAGGCATAGACCTCGAAGCCGGCGTCGAACAGGCGCTGTTCCAGGCCGAAAACCAGGGTCGATTTGCCCGATGCGGGCAACCCCGTGAACCAGAGCACGCCGCCCAGGTGGCCCTGGCGGCGCCAGCGGTCCGACGTTGGTACAAGATGGGCGACGCGGGTGACGTTGGTGGATTTCATGGTCGATGGTGTAAAGGCCGGGACTTGGTTTGTCCATTTCATTGACCGCCGGCATGCGCCGTCCGGGATCGGCAATGAAACGGGAACTGTTGACCGAAGGCGGCGGCGGGTGAATGCTGCGCCATGATCGGAACGCCCGCAGGAGACCGGATATGAGTGTCACGCAACTGAAATCGAATATGAGCGAGGCCGAGCGGCAGACCCGTGTCGATCTGGCGGCGCTTTACCGTCTGATCCACCACTATGGCTGGTCGGACCTGTTCGGCACCCACATTTCGGCCCGTATCCCCGATCAGCCCGATACCTTTCTGCTCAATCCCTACGGTATGCTGTTCGAGGAAATCACCGCTTCCAGTCTGGTCAAGGTGGATGAGGACGGCAAGGAACTCGATGAGTCCGAGTTTGGTGTTAACCCGGCCGGCTTCACCATCCACAGCGCCGTTCATGCGGCAAAGCCGGACATCAACTTTGTCATCCACACGCACACGGCGGCCGGCACAGGGGTTTCAGTGCAACGCGATGGCATCCTGCCGCTGACCCAGCATTCCCTGGTCGTCATCGCGCAGACCGGCTATCACGCCTATGAGGGCATTGCCACGGATTGGGACGAACGCGAACGCCTGGCCCGGGATCTGGGCGACAACCGGGTCCTGGTGTTGTGCAACCACGGCCTGTTGACCGTCGGCGCCACCGCCGGCGAGGCCTTCGTATGGATGTACCGGGCCGAGCGGGCGTGCAAGATGCAACTGGCGCATCAGCAGGCCGGTGTGCCGGTCAGGGAAATCCCCGAAGAGGTGCAGCGCGTCACTGTCGAACGCAACCAGTTCAACAATTCCGACAGCGGCTTCCGTACCATCGGCAAGGTCGAATGGCCGGGCCTGCTGCGTCAGATGGACCGGGTCGATCCGACTTATAAGAACTGAGCAGACGTGAACAGCCGCTCGGCAGCTTCCCGTGGAACCCGGTTCACGCGGACCCACGGGAGGCCAATTTCAGCCGAACATTCAGTCTTTTGAACGGCCTTTTTTCTCCGGTACCGCTGCCGCCATACAGGCGTCCCTTTTTGCTTTGTCGCGGACTTTCCTGCACGCCTTCTGAGCCTTTTCACAGGCGCGCTTGTTTCGCTTGCCGCGGACTTTCTTGCATGACGCGTTATGTCTATTGGATGCCGCCAGTTCCGTTATCGTCCCGGCCATCGCACCCGACGTTGCGACCGCAGACGGTGTCCAACCCGTAACCGACAAAGCCCCGCCCATCACGGCGAGGATGGCGAGTGATTTCAAGACTTTCATGTCCTCTTACCTTTCATAAGTCGTAACAAATGTATGGGCGCCGCATGGCGTTCGGAATTCAAAATTGATGAACTTTCATGGCCACCCCTTCTGCTTCCTATTTGAGTAACATTACATGAGAAATAGCTCATGTGCAGAAATAATTCCTGCAAATCATATCCCGCCAGCAGGCCGGCGTCAGGCGCCCTGATCAGGGACGGAAGGCGACCACGGTCACGTCGTCGCGGCGTTCCTGTTCGCCCTGATAGGCGGTGAATATTTTGCCCACGTGGGCCGCGACGTTGACCAGCGGGGCGTCACCGCATTCCAATATGGCTGCCTGGACGCGGCGCTTGCCGAAGGCGCGGCGCTTCTCTCCGCCAACCTGATCAACGATCCCGTCGGTGACGATGTAATATGTCACGGCGGGCCCAATTGCGATGTCATGATTGGTAAAGGCATGGTCACTGGCGGTCCGCCGATACCCGATGCCGGTCTTGTCGCCCTTGACGACATCGACGGTATCGCCGGCAATGCACCAAAGTTCGAAGCGCGCGCCGGCATAGCTGATTGTGCCGGCATCTTCGTCGATCAGGCAGAGCCCGCATTCGAAACCGTCGTCGGATTCACCGACGTCGCCATCCTGGCCCAGCGTGGCTTTCACCATCTGGTTGATCCGCGTCAACAGCATCGCCGGATCGCCGCTGGGAACCTCAATGAGCGCCTGATCCAGGGCGCCGGTCACGATCATCGTCATGAAGGCGCCGGGGACGCCGTGGCCGGTACAATCAACGACCATCAATAAGGTGCCGCCTTGGCATTTGCGCAGGTGATAGATATCGCCGCCGACCACGTCCTTCGGTTCCCAGATGACCAGGTGATCGGTGAACGTACTCGTCATCTCGGCAGGCGACGGCAGCAACGAGCGTTGGATCTTGCTGGCGTAGTTGATGCTTTCGTTGATCAAGGTCATGGCGTTGGCGATGATCCGTTCTGCCTTCTTGCGCTCCGTAATGTCCGTGAAGGTGGAAACAAAGCCGCCGCCATCGACGGGATTTCGGCGAATTTCGATCATCCGGTCATCGGTTGTCGGGCGTTCATAAATCGCGGGTTGAGCGTTTCGAACGGTCGATATTTGAGCGGCGAGCTTGCTTTCAATCGCTGCTTCATCGACGGTCGCACCCGATTTCTCAATGATCTCCCGCGCCGTGTGGCGGTACCAATCTTGGAATGACGCGCCGATTTTCGTCAGGTGGTCCGGCGTGTTGAGCATGGCCGGGGCCTTTGAATTGTACATGGTCAGGCGGTAATCGCCGTCGAACATGGTGATCCCCTGGTCCATGGTCTCCAAGGTGACTTCCAGCATGGCCTTTTGCTGGGCGATCTCGGCTTCCGCCTGCTTGCGTTCGGTAATGTCGCGGGTGATCACCACGGCGCCGCCGCCTTCCGTGGAGGCCTTGCGGAGATCGACGATCCGCTCGCCGCCGTCGATCTGCATTTCCGTGTGGATGTAGTCCGGGCTGGCCAGGCGCTCCAAGCGCGCCAACAGCAGATCATCGATATCGCCCTCGCCATAGTCGCCGCGTTCGGCATGGGCGCGGATGGCATGTTCCACGGATTGGCCGATCTTGATCGTGCCGTTGGGCAGGTTGACCATGTCGACGTATTGATCATTGAAAAAGACGTAATCCAAGTCCGCGTTGAGGACATAGATGCCATCACTCATGGTGTCGAAGGACAGACGCAGCACGGCTTCGTTTTTGGCCAGCTCAACCTGGGCCCGCTTGCGTTCGGAGATATCATCGACCCAGGTCAGGATGGCTCTCTCATTGTCGTAGTCGATGACCTTTGAGTTCAATGTCACCCAGATAGGTTCGCCGTCGGCACGTACCCATTCCGCTTCAAAACCCGATACTTCGCCGTCCTGCTTCAGTTGTCGGACGAATTCCGCCCGGTCTTCGAGATTTCGATAAATATCCACCGCTGAAATCCTGTCGCCGATCTTGAAGCCATGTCCCAGGATCGATTTCAGCGCGGCGTTGGTGAGAAGCATTTCGCCCGAGAACCGGGCCAAGACGAAGCCGATGGGGCTGACCTCCAGCAAGGAGCGAATGCGTTCTTCGCGGTCGCGGAGATCGGACTCGCCCTGGCTCAGTTCATCGCGCGCCAGATTGATGAAATCGATATATTCGACAACCTCGCGCGCTGCCGCATCGAAGCCCCGGGCAATCTCGCCGATCTCATCGGTGCGCCCGGTTTGTTCAAGTTCCGGGGCGATGCGTGTTTGTCGGAAGACGGTGATGGCGTCGCTGAGTTCACCCAGGGGCCGCGTTATGGATGCCGCCACCAGCATGCCGCCGCCGGCAATCAGCAGCGTCAGAACCATGCCGATCAACAAAATGGAATTGCGCATGGCGTCGATGGGTTGGCGCACTTCGGCGGCATCGATCTCAGCCAGCAAGGCCCATTTCGCCCCTTTGAAGGTGAACGGCCGGAAGGCGGAGACGACCGGGACGCCCCGGTAATCGAGAACGGTCTCATACCCGGTCCCGCCCTTTAAGGCGCGATCCGCGGCGGCCGTGCGCACGGCCGTCTTGAGGATGGTCGGTTCTTTTGAAAACCGGGAATTGGAGCGCATGAGATGGTCCGAACCGACGACATAGGTTTCGCCCGTTTCCCCCATGCCCGCCGTGGCTTGCATGACCGCGTTGATCCGTCCGATCGGCATTTGCAGGACCAGCAGGCCCAGGGTTTGGCCGCCGCGAATGATCTTTCGGCCGATAAAGGCCGCCGGCGCGCCGGCGCTGGGCTCATAGGGTTCGAAATCGATAAAGGCCGAGGCCTCCACGAGATCGGCGCGCATGCCCGCCTTGAACACCTTGGCGAGGCCCGTTTCCGACCACGCGCCGAAGGAAAGATTGGTGGCGAAATCCTGTTCCTTGAACATGGTGTAGACGACGTCGCCGGTCGGTGAGATCAGGAACAAATCATAATAGCCTTTAAGTTTCGTCGTCACCTCGAACCAGTGGTGGTGCTGGTTGTGGGCATGGAAATAGGCCAGCACCCCGGCGCTGGCCGCTTGTCTTATCAGCTTGCGGTTGCCGCCTGTATGTTGCGGCGTATAAATCCGACGCAGCGCTTGTTCTTCCTCGAACCGGTCGGCCTTGTCGATCTGGCCAAAGGCGACGCGGAAATCCGCCATGGCTTCGGCGACCTGCCCGTTGGCGGCCAGCAACGCCAGGTCTTCCTCAATGGATCGGAAATAGCGCTCAAGGGTTGCGTGCCGCGCATCGCGCAGCGCCACCAGCTTTTCGGTCGCCTGGTGGCGCACTTCCTTTGAAGATTCAAAATACGAAAAGGTGCCGATGGCCAGCGCCGATATGGCGGCGGCCAGGACCACGATGGATGGTAGGCGATAGGATATACGCGACAACCGGTCGATCATTCAAAGCGCTCCGTGTCGGCCCGTCGTACCGCAACGCCCCCGGCCACGATGGTGCGTCAAAACGCCCATATGGGTCAATCGATTCCGGTCTCATAAAATTCGGGGTGAGGAACCCCGTTTCGAACGGCTGGGCTATAACGGATACACCAGTAAAATATCTACGCGGCGCGACTCCAGCACGACGCGCCGGTCCTGGAGGCGTAGTTCACTGTTCTCCATAACGATCCGGTCCACATACTTGCCGACAGCATAAATCTCCATGCGGCCGTCCTGCATGGTGCGGGTGATGTGGACATTGCTGCGGGCATTGACCGTGCCGTCGCCGTTCTCCGAAAGCTGCGGCCGGCCGAGGATGTGGCTGTAGGTGTGGGGCTCGAAAATGTTCGCCGTCTCGAGGGCCAGGATGCGGTCCGACATCATGCCCCGGCCCTCGCAATAGAGAATGCCCAGCGGCAGGTTGGCGTCATAACTTTCGCGTGGGATGATCTGATAAACCGCGTCTTCGGTAAAGAAATCGGGCCAGCGCCGAAAGTCACCATCGTCGATGGCGTGCACATAGCCGACCAGGAAATCCTCAATCCGGCGGCGCTGTTCCGGGTCGCTTAAGGGCGCGGTTGGGCGATACTGGTCATCGTTGACGGCTTTGTTCATTGGATCCCCCTCACTGAAATCCCATGATCCCGCGATATCCTTCCCAGAAGCCGCGAATGGCGGCTTCCGTGGCGCGGGAGGCTTCCGAGGATTCCGTGTCCCGGCCGCCCATCTCCAGGAACGCCGCCTTGTCGGCGCTCATGTGGGTGCCACGCTGCACGAACTCGTTGATGCAGCCATCCTCCAGCGAGACCAGGCCGGCGGTGCCGGTCAGATTGCCCTGCATGACCCGCATGGCCGTTTGTTCCTCCGTGTCGTCCTCATAACCGAGATAGATCCATATGAGTTCCGTCTCATTGACGCCGCGCGGCACGAAGAAGCGGACGCATAGCGAATTCAGCGTGTAATGGAAGGTGAGGTTCGGGAAGACGGTCTGAATGCAGTGCGTGATGCCGTCGTCGTATTCGTCCCAGGCGTCCAGAAGCTGCGGGCCCGCCAGTTTCGATTCATATTGGGCGGCGTGCACACCGGCCTTTTCGTATTCATCCGACTCGTCCAGCTGGTGGCGTTTCGCGTAGGAAATATGGTGCCACTTGTCGTCGGCCATGATGATGCCGCCGTCCATGTCCATGCGATTGACCTTGAAGGTGACGTAGAAAGTGTGCAGCAGCGTCGCATGATAGGAATCGCGGACGTTCTCTGCGTAGAGTTTCCAGTTGTTGTGGATGATCTGGCTGTGCACGCCCAGGGGCTTCAAGGGCTTGCCGAAGTTGCGCTTCACCATCCAGGTCATGTTCTCGCCCAGATAGTCCTCCACGGACGGCATGCCGTCGGCGAAGGAGCCGAAGATCAAGCCGCAGAAGCTTTCCACATTGATCCGTTGCATGTGGTGCTTGGCCGGATCGAAATCATCGGGCATGCCGCCCTTACCCTTGATGCCGTTGCGAAAGGCGATGCCCTTCAACTGGCCGCGCAGATCGTAGGTCCACGAATGGTAGACGCAGGTCATGCCCTTCTTCTTGTTGCCGCGTTCTTGCAGGCAGACCAGGGCGCCCTTATGGGCGCAGCGGTTGACCATGGCGTTGATGTCGCCGTTTTCATCGCGGATCACGACGATGGGGGTCTCGCCGATGAAGGTGGTCTTGAAATCGCCGGGGTTGGGGATGTCGATGTCCAGACAGAGAAAGTTCCAGACCGGGCCCCGGAACACGCGCTGTTGTTCGAGGGCGTAGATCTCGGGATCGGAAAACAGCCGGAAAGGGATGCGCGACAGCCCCGGGTCGGGCCAGGAAAAAGGCTCGCTGAGTTCGGTCGCGTTTGCCAATACCATGCCGCCCTCCGCCGCCGTGTTCGATGGAACGCCATTAGTTTATGACGCCGGCGGGGCAAGGCAACCCTCGACCGCTTCATTTCCCTATGATAGACCACGCGCCCGAGGTATGTACGCGTTTGGAAAGATTGCCGTGACACCGACAAAACCATTGGGCAGGACGGAATTTATCGTCCTTGTGGCGACGCTGGTCTCGTTGGTGGCGTTGACCACCGACGTCATGCTGCCGGCCCTGCCCGATATCGGCCGCGCCCTGAACGTCGCGGCCGCCAACGATATCCAACTGGTCATTATCGCGTTCTTCGTCGGTTTGGGCTGCGGTCAATTGATCGCCGGACCGGTGTCCGACTCGCTCGGCCGCAAACCGGTGATCTTCGCCGGATTGGCGGTGTTCGCGTTGGGCTGTGTTCTGTCCGCCGTGGCGGCGGATTTCAACACCATGCTGGCCGGCCGGGTCCTGCAGGGGATGGGCGCCGCCGGACCTCGGATCGTCACCGTCGCCCTGGTTCGCGACCTGTACGCCGGGCGCGGCATGGCCCAGATCATGTCCTTTGCCATGTCCGTGTTCATCATCGTCCCGGTGGTCGCCCCGGCCATGGGGCAGGCGATATTGTACGTCAGCGACTGGCAGATGATCTTCGTCTGCCTGCTGGTCATGGCCTGCGTTGGCGTGCTGTGGCTGGCCGTGCGGCAACCGGAGACCCTGACGCCGGATAAACGCCGGCGGTTTTCCTTGTCCGGCAATCTGGTCGCCGCCGCCGAGGTCTTCCGGCACCGCGCATCCTTGGGCTATATGATCGCCGCCGGCATGATCTTCGGCGCCTTTTTCGCCTATCTCAGTACGGCCCAGCAAATTTTCGATGTGGTCTACGGCGCGGCCGAACTGTTCGCGCTGTACTTCGCTATTCTGGCGGTGGGTCTGGGGGCGGCATCGTTCACCAATGGCAAGCTGGTGATGAAGTTGGGCATGCGCCGTTTGTCGAGTTGGGCGCTCGGCGTCCTGACCGTTTGGTGTCTGGGCGCGCTGGCCTTGATCGTCGGCTTGTCGCTGGTCATTCCTCTCTGGTTATTCATGGCCTGGGCCATGGTGGCGTTTTTCTGCCTGGGCATGCTTTTCAGCAACTTCAACGCGCTCGCCATGGAACCCTTGGGTCACATCGCCGGCGTCGGCGCCGCCGTCATCGGCTCGGTGACGACATTGATCTCGTCGGTCTTCGCGGTGTTCCTCGGCCAGCTATTCGACGGCACCGTGGTGCCGCTGATCGCTGGCTTCGCGGTTTGTGGGGTGGGCGCTATGATCACCGTCAAACTGACCGAGCGCGGCCTGCCGGCGGAGACGGACGACTAACCTCGGCTGAGCGCCTGGGAACGGGCCGGATCAAGCCTCTAAAATCGACGCCTCAGGCAGTCAGCTTTTTCACCAGGGCAATGGCCCCGGCGATCTTTTCGGCGGCCTGATGGACCTCTTCACGGTCGGTATCGTTGATATCAAGGCGCGCGATCAAATCGTTGGCGATGTTTTTCTCGGTGTTGTCGAACTCGCCGTCGACCCAGGCCAGGACCAGGGCTTCGACGGCCACGGCGACGCGGGCCCGGCGTGTATCGAAGACCGCCGGATCGGCGATGGCGCCATCGGCAACGCGGCGTTCGTTGGCAGGCAATCCGGCTTCGCGGAACAGCCGATAGAGGTAGGCCTTTTCCGAATCGAGGACGACCTCATCGGCGCCGATCATCTGGCGGGCCAGTTTCAGGAATTCCAATTTCTGCGCGTCGTTCATTAAATGGAGAAACATCTGCCGTCCCTGTTTGTCCCGCCGTGCCCCACCGGAGACGGGCACAATCCGGACGGTAAACGTACCACAGTTCTCAGATCAAATGTCTTCGTGGATTTTTTTTAAAGTCCGGTGATTGACCAATCTTCTGCGCCCATCATAAATGCAGATACATTGAAACCAAGGGATGGCTTGAGCTGATGGTTGACCGTCTTGGCATGGACCCGGCCCGTATCGAACGCCTGCGCAGCCCGGAAAGGCTGACGTATTTCGATCCCGGCCGGATTTGGGATGTTTTGAAGCCTGCACCGGAGAGTACGGTGATCGATATTGGCGCCGGGGTGGGGTTCATCACGCTGCCCTTTGCCGAGCGGTATCCGGCGGCCAAGGTTTATGGCTGCGACATCCTGGACGGCATGATCGAGCTGCTTCGCGAGGATGCCGCGGACCGCGGGCTGGAAAATGTCAAGGGTATCGTCATGACGCCCAATAGCGTCGATTTGCCCGATGGCGCGGCCGATGTGGTCGTCATGGCGCAGCTTCACCATGAACTGGATACGCCCGCGTTGCTGTTGGCCGAATGCAAACGTTTGCTGGGCGTTGACGGCATCGTCGCGATCATCGATTGGAAAGACGAAGACAACGGCAAAAGCCCGGCGGCGGGGCGCCGCGTGCCGGAAGCCGACATGCGTGCGCAATTGACGGCGGCGGGGTTTTCAAATCTTCAGCGTCACGACGTCTATGAATTTCACACCTTTTTGACGGGCCGCGGCTGAACGCCACGCTATTTCGTCAGCAACTCCGTTGCCGGCTTGAACACGTCATTACCGGCCAGCCAACGTTTACCGGCGTCGGGATCGTTCAGGCCGATGGCCAAGGCGGCGTTCATCTCCACGTTCTCAACCTTGAACCCGGCATCCACCAACCCGGCGTACATGCCGTAGCCGATGGCATTGGCGGCCTGGTATTGCAGTTCGTGCTGGGGCACCGGGTCCCGCATGCGCGATTCATAGGCTCTCATGCAGGCCCCCACATCGACGGAAACCACGGCCCGGCACGAAAGCGGGCGGACCGCGTGGACCGAACACGATCCGTCCTTCAACAACGGACACGGCAGGCGCTGGCGGGCCCGTTCCTCGCCGCCGCGGCCACGGGTGAAGGGATCGATGTTGGCAACCTTGCGCTTCAGGGCGGCCAGATCGTCGGCCGCGAAGGTCCGGTGGATGTGGTCCAGCACGGCCAGAACCTCCGGCGGCGACGCGGTCAGGCGGATATGGCAGCACCAGGGGCAGTTGGCCTTGCAGGCAATGGGGCTTGGCGGCGGCGCCAGTTTGAGAATCCGCGCGATGGTTTTCTCGGCGCGTTTCAGGGCGCGCGCCGCCATCTGCACGGTGCGCCGGAGCGTCGGCGATTTCATCGCCTTCGCCGTGTCGTCGCGCTGCGCCAGGGTGGCGCGCGTGATCAGGTCCGTGGCCCGGGTCAGCTTCGGTTTGGTTTTGCCGCGGGCCATCTAACCCATGATGTCCGGCGCGGAGCGGGCCAGGGTGGCAATGGCCGTCCTGTCCATGCGGTAGGGCAGCCAATCGCTCATGTGGCGGCAGTCGATGGCATGGTAAAAATCGCGGGCCGGGTTCCAATCCAGTACGGCCAGATCGACGCGGCCGCAACCGCGTTCTTGGGCTAGCTTGGCGACAGCCGCCATCAGCGCCTTCCCGATCCCCGCGCCACGCGCATTTTCATCGACGAACAGGTCTTCGATGTAGAGGCCGGCGCTGCCTTCCCAGGTGGAGTAGTTGGCAAAGAACAAGGCGAAGCCGGCAGGTGCGCCCGCCAAGTCCGCCATTAGGCATTCAAACCGCTTCGGCTCATTAAAGCCATCACGCAGGATGTCCGCTTCGGTGATCTTCACCATCGCCTCGGGTTCGTTCTCATAAGCCGCCAGTTGCTTGACCAGGCGGATGATATGGCCGGCGTCGTCGGGCCGGGCCCAACGGACAGTGGCGTCGGGGGATAGCTCGGACATGGTCAGGCTCCAGGACGTTCAGATGCGAAGTATGTCATGGTCGCCGACGACCGATCAAACATCCGCGAGCGGGGTGCTTGAGCGGCCGGCCCGGTCTATGATCGGCGCCGAAATAGACAGACCGATGGAGGTTGTCATGCGCCTAACGTTGATTTTGATTGTCGCCGCGTTGTTGGCCGGGTTAGTGGCCGGGCCGGTGTCGGCGGAAACCAAGTTCGCCGACCCGCAGCCCGACTTCGATAATCCGCGCAAGATCGTGCTGCAGCTGACAAGTGGCGATGCCAAGGACATGAACAACGTTCTTTGGAACGCCGTCAACCTGCAGAAGTTTTACGGCATCGACAACGTGAAGATCGCCATCATCGGCTTCGGCGACGGCATGAAGGCCTTCTATGAAAAGGATTCGCCGGTTGCCGAGCGGATCAAGAGCCAGCTCAAGTATGACATTGAATTCGTCGGCTGCGGCAATACCATGACGGCGACGAAACGCAGCCCATCGGAACTGATCCCCGGCGTCAAGCACGTGACCGCCGGGATCGCCGAAATTGTCGAACGCCAATTGCGCGGTTGGATGTATATTCGGCCCTAACGTTTATCCGGCCCCAACAGGAGCGACCGCGACCATGTCCCGCATACTTTATGACCTCTGTGCCTCCGGCGACCAGCGCTTCAGCCCCTATTGCTGGCGCACCAAGCTGGCCCTGGCACACAAGGGATTGGACTATGAGACGGTTCCCGTACGGTTCACGGAAAAGCCGAAAATCGAATTTTCCGGCCAGAAGCTGGTGCCGGTCCTGGACGACGGCGGCACCATCGTCCACGACAGCTGGGCCATTGCCGAATATCTGGAAGACACGTATCCGGAGGCGCCGGTATTGTTTCCCGGCACCCACGGCCGCCACAACGCGAAGCTGACCAACGAATGGATCGACGGCCAGCACCGGGTCATCCTGTCATTCATCGTCTTTGACATCTATCGCCGCCTTGATGCCGATGATCAGGCCTATTTCCGCCCGACCCGGGAAGAACGCTATGGCAAAACCCTGGAAGAAGTGCAGGGCGGCCGCGACGCCAACATCGATGAGTTTCGCGAGGTTTCCCTGGCGTCCCTGCGGGCCCACATCCACGACCGCCCCTTCATCGCCGGTGAAACGCCGGCCTACGGCGATTATGCCGTTTTCGGAACATTTCAGTGGGCGCGGCTGACCAGTGATTTCGATCTGCTGGCGGCCGACGATCCGCTTTACGCCTGGCGCGAGCGGATGATCGCCCGGCTCTGAAGTTCACCGCCCCGCGACTGGGCGCATTTGGAGGCTGATGACGAATGGGCATGTTCGACCATATTCATTGCACCTACCCGCTTCCCATTGATGAGGAAATCGCCGGCGGTTTTCAAACCAAAGACACGCCGGCCCTAAATTTGGACGACTACGAAATTCGCGCCGACGGCACTCTTTGGCACCAGGAATATGACATTGAAGACCAATCGGATCCGGGCGCCGAAGGGCTTGAAAGCATTGCCGGCAGATTGGCAAGGGTCAATGTCCGGTGGGTGCATTGCGCCGACTTCACGGGTGAGATCGCCTTCTACCGTTTCGCCGATGAGGACGCGGCAACAGGCTGGATTGAGTTTTCCGCAACCTTTCATAACGGCCGCCTGCAAGAGCTGAACTTGGTCGAAAACCGGGCGTCTTAAACCGGCGTTGGCAGGAAGCAAAATTTCAATCAGATGTTCCGGGTGTGGACCTA
>CAZQPC010000085.1:0-15497 GCA_964595005.1 uncultured Magnetovibrio sp. | reverse complement strand
CGAAAACCCTGGAAAACCGTCTCTATGGGTCATTATTAGTGCAACTTGGTATAAGCCTTGATCCCAAACGGGCCGGTCGGGTACGGTTTGCCCCTGCGATCATGCAACGCCCTTGGGGGAACCTATGGATATCGTCCGCATCATCATCGCCATCTTCCTGCCACCCTTGGCGGCCTTTCTGACCGTTGGCATTGGGCTGCATTTCTGGATCAATCTGGTGCTGACCCTGTGTTTCTTCGTGCCCGGCATGATTCATGCGCTTTGGTTGGTGGTGAAGAAGTCCGCCTGAACCCGCAACGGCGGTCGATCCTAGGCCTTGACCGCTGAAAACAGAAACCGATTGACGCAAAAGAAGTACGATCCGTCGCGGCCTTTTTCTTCCAGGTCGGCAATCCAAACATTGGCTTCAGCTGCGGTGACGGCGTTTCGTTCCGCCGCTTGGCGGCCCAATCCATTGACGAAGTTGTAGGAAAAGACATCCGGCCCGTAGTCCGTGTTGAGGACCGGTATGGCGTCGACGGCCGAGATCTGGAAACCGGCCGCGTCAAGCAGCGGCGCCAACCGGGCCGGCAGGTTCGGATTGACGGCCATGTCGTCCCAGGCTTCGAACATCCGGTGGGTCAGGTCTTTGTCGAAAGTGTTGAGGACGGCGCTTCGCCAGTCGGTTTCGACGATGGCAATGCGGCCGCCGGGTTTCAGCACCCGGCAAAACTCCTGCAAGGCGCCGGCGACGTCTTCGATCAGCAGCAGCAGCTGGGTGCAGGTCAGGGCATCAAGGCTCTCCGAGGCGGCCGGAAGGTCCATCACGTCGGCGTCGGCAATCGTCGTGTTGCTTAATCCGTCGCAGCGCCTCGTCGCCAGGTCCAGCATGGCCGGACTGTTGTCGATCCCCAGGACATGGCCGCCAGCGCCGACAACTGCCGCCATCTCGTGGGCGAGCAGGCCCGGCCCGCAGCCGACGTCCAGCACCCGTTCGCCAGGCTGGAGCCTCAGGGCGTTGAGGGTGCGGCGGCGTTGTTCGGCAATTTCCGGGGTCAGATAGTCCTGTTCGATGGCTTTTGCCATCTTGGTGTCAAAGGCGTGCGGATCGCCGGGCCCGGCTTCGGTGGATGGCATGGTGGCCGGTCAACCGCCCAGCAGTTCCGGCCGGACCGCCCAGGCGACGGTCCAGCCGCCGCCGTTTTCGCCACGTTCCAGACAGACGACGGTGCCGGGCTGAAAATGAACCACCGTTTCATCGGCGTCGCCACTGACCAACAGGCCGGTCAGCCGGGCGAGATGCGGCAGATGGCCGACGATCATGGTGTCGTCCGTCCAGGTGTTGACGACATCGGCGAACATGTCCGGCGCGTCCTTCGGCGCCAGTCCATCGGCGGCCTGTTCGACGATCCGTCCAGGCCCGATGGTTTCAGCGAACACCAGGGCCGTCTGCATGGCCCGAACCTTGCCCGAATGCACGACGCGGCCGATGGCCGGGCGGGTGCGGGCCAGGAAGGCGGCCATGCGGCCGATATCCTTGCGGCCCTGTTCGCTCAAGGGCCTGGCCGGGTCTTCATCTTTCGGCACGGCCAGCCCGTGTTGAACCAGATAAAGGTGCATGGTGAACCTCCACGGCGGAGGGTAACACGGCTTCCGGGCGCCGAGAAACACACGAAAAAGCCCGGGTCCGGCCCGGGCTCAAAAAAAGGTCTTCGGATTTGCCGGGGTCAGTCGCCGGCGGCTTGCCCGGCGGCGGCGACCATGCCTTCGGCGATGGCAACCTGGCGGGCCGCTTCGCCGGCGCCGGCCTCGTCAGCGGCGGCGGCGGTCTCTTGGGCTTCGGCCAGCCGGGTTTCGGCGGCGCCGCGGTCGATATCGGCGACCGGGGTGGCTTCCTCGGCCAGAACCGTGCAGCGTTCCGGCGACACCTCGGCGAAGCCGCCGCCGACAAATATTTGCTCACGTACCTTGCCGCCTTCGTGGATATCGATGACGCCGGGGCGCACCGTGGCGATCAATGGCGAATGGCCGGGCAACACACCGATGTCGCCCTCGGCACCCGGCACGACGACCATCTCGACCGGTTCCGAGACCAGCAACTTGGCTGGCGAAACCAGTTCAAATTCGACCGTGGCGGTGTTCGTCTCAGCCATCTCGGTATCCTTTCGGTTCCGCCGGCCCTAGGCCGCTTCCGCAGCCAGCTTTTTCGCCTTCTCCAGAACTTCCTCGATGGTGCCGACCATATAGAAGGCGGCCTCCGGTATGTGGTCGTACTCACCGGCGACGATGCCCTTGAAGCCCTTGATGGTGTCTTCCAATGAGACCAGAACGCCGGGTGAGCCGGTGAACACTTCGGCGACGAAGAAGGGCTGCGACAGGAAGCGTTGGATCTTGCGGGCCCGGGCGACGGTCAGCTTGTCTTCTTCCGACAGCTCGTCCATGCCCAGAATGGCGATGATGTCCTGCAGGGATTTGTAGGTCTGCAAAATCTGTTGGACCTGGGTGGCGACACCGTAATGTTCATCACCGATAATCCGGGGATCGAGAATCCGCGACGTCGAATCGAGCGGGTCAACCGCCGGGTAGATGCCCAATTCGGCGATCTGGCGGCTCAACACCGTGGTCGCGTCCAAGTGCGAGAACGAGGTTGCCGGGGCCGGGTCGGTCAAATCATCGGCCGGCACGTAAATGGCCTGCACGGAGGTGATCGAACCCTTGGTGGTCGAGGTGATGCGCTCTTGCAAGATCCCCATGTCGGTGGCCAGGGTCGGCTGGTAACCGACGGCGGACGGGATGCGGCCCAACAGGGCCGAGACTTCCGATCCGGCCTGGGTGAAGCGGAAAATGTTGTCGATGAACAACAAAACGTCCTGGCCTTCCTGGTCGCGAAAGTATTCCGCCTGGGTCAGGCCGGTCAGGCCGACCCGGGCGCGGGCCCCCGGCGGTTCGTTCATCTGGCCGTAGACCAGGGTCGCCTTCGATTCGTCGCCTTCCAGATCAATGACACCGGACTCGACCATTTCGTGGTAGAGGTCGTTGCCTTCGCGGGTCCGCTCACCGACCCCGGCGAACACGGAATAGCCGCCGTGGCCCTTGGCGATGTTATTGATCAACTCCATGATGATCACCGTCTTGCCGACGCCGGCGCCGCCGAACAGGCCGATCTTGCCGCCCTTGGCGTAGGGGCAGATCAAGTCGACGACCTTGATGCCGGTGGTCAGGATTTCCGTTTCCGTCGATTGCTCAACGAATTCCGGCGCCTGACGGTGGATCGGCAATTTACCCTTGGTCTCCAATGGTCCGCGTTCATCAATGGGGTCGCCGATAACGTTCATGATGCGGCCCAGCGTCTCCGGCCCGACGGGCACGGAAATGGGCTCGCCCGTGTCCGACACTTCGATGCCGCGCTCCAGGCCTTCCGTGGCATCCATGGCGATGGTCCGAACCGCGTTCTCGCCCAGATGCTGCGCCACTTCCAGAACCAAAAGCTTGCCCTGGTTCTCCGTGTGCAGGGCGTTCATGATCTCCGGCAAGTCGCCGTCGAACTGGACGTCGACGACGGCGCCCATGACTTGTGAAACTTTTCCGACGTTATTCTTAGCCATCTCGGATACTCCCGTTCTACAGCGCTTCGGCGCCGGAGATAATCTCAATCAATTCCTTGGTGATGAAGGCCTGGCGCGTTCGGTTATAGGTCAGCGTCAGGTCGTCGATCATGTCGCCCGCGTTGCGGGTTGCGTTGTCCATGGCCGTCATCCGGGCCCCGTGCTCGGAGGCCGAGCTCTCCACCAGAGCCTGGAATATCTGAACCGCAAGGTTTCGCGGCAACAGATCGGCAAGAATCTCGTCTTCTTCCGGCTCGAAAATATAGACAGCCTTCGGGCCGTCATCGTCCGGCGCATCATCATCATTGGCGGCGTCATCGCCAGGCTCAAACGGCACCAATTGCTGCGGCGTGACGATCTGGGTCATGGCCGACTGGAAGCGGTTGAAGACGATCGTGCAGACGTCAAACTCACCGGCCTCGAACAGGGCCGTGATGGACTGGGCGACGCCGGCGGCTTCGTGGTATTCGACGCCGCGGCGGCCAAGGCCTTGCACATTGTCGATAATCTCGTTCGGATATTCGCGCTTCAAAACGTCATGGCCCTTGCGGCCGACGCAGAAAATTTTCACGGTCTTGCCGGCGGCCTTCAAATCAATCGTCATGTTGCGCACCTGGCGAACGATGGAACTGTTGAAGCCGCCGCACAGACCCCGGTCCGCGGTGAACGCGACGATCAGGTGAACATTATCCTCGCCCGTGCCGGCCAACAGTTTCGGCGCCCCTTCGGTGTCACCAACGGACCGCGCCAGCGAGCCCAGCATGCGTTCCATACGCACCGCATAGGGCCGGGCCGCTTCCGCGGCTTCTTGCGCCCGGCGCAACTTCGCCGCCGCCACCATCTTCATGGCCGACGTGATCTTCTGCGTCGACTTGACGCTTTCGATCCGGATCTTCAGGTCTTTTAGATTGGGCATGGCGCCGCATTCCGTTCCTGGGTGACGTTACCGGGGGCTCAGGCGAAGGTCTTCACGAAATCGTCGAGAAGCGCCTTCAATTTACCCTCGGTCTCATCTGAGAGCGCCTTTTCGTCACGGATCGAAGCCAGAATATCCTGGCCCTTGGCGCGGACCGTATCCAGATACTGGCTTTCGAAACGGGTCACGTCGGCGACTTCGATGCCGTCCGTGTAACCGTTGACGCCGGCGTAAATCACCGTCACCTGTTCTTCGACGGCCAACGGTGAATACTGCGGCTGTTTCAAAAGTTCGGTCAGGCGCGCGCCGCGGGCCAGCAAACGCTGGGTCGAGGCGTCCAGGTCGGATGCGAACTGCGCGAAGGCGGCCATTTCCCGGTACTGGGCCAGTTGCAGTTTAATCGACCCAGCAACCTGTTTCATGGCCTTGATCTGGGCGGCGGAGCCGACCCGGCTGACAGACAGGCCGACGTTCACAGCCGGTCGGATGCCTTTGTAGAACAGTTCCGTTTCCAAGAAGATCTGACCGTCGGTGATGGAAATCACGTTGGTCGGAATATAGGCCGAGACGTCGCCGGCCTGGGTCTCGATCACCGGCAGCGCCGTCAATGAGCCGTTGCCGGCGGCGTCGCCCATCTTGGCGGCGCGTTCCAGCAAGCGCGAGTGAAGATAGAAAACGTCGCCTGGGTAGGCTTCACGCCCCGGCGGGCGGCGCAGCAACAGCGACATCTGGCGATAGGCGACGGCCTGTTTCGACAGATCATCATAGAAGATCACCGCATGCATGCCGTTGTCGCGGAAAAACTCGCCCATGGTGCAGCCCGTGTAGGGGGCCAGGAATTGCAACGGTGCCGGTTCCGACGCCGTCGCCGCGACGACGATTGAATACTTCATGGCGTCGTTGTCTTCCAGGGTCTTCACCAACTGGGCGACGGTGGAACGCTTCTGGCCGACGGCCACGTAGACGCAGTAAAGCTTTTCGCTTTCCTTTTCGCTTTCGTTGACCGCCTTTTGATTGAGGATCGTGTCGATGATCACGGCCGTCTTGCCGGTTTGGCGGTCGCCGATGATCAGCTCGCGCTGGCCGCGGCCGACGGGGATCAGCGAATCGATGGCTTTCAGGCCGGTCTGCACGGGCTCGTGCACGGATTTCCGAGGAATGATGCCCGGCGCCTTCACCTCGACGCGCTGGCGGGTGTCTGAATCAATGGGTCCCTTGCCGTCGATGGGATTGCCGAGGCCGTCAACAACGCGGCCGAGCAAGCCCTTGCCGACGGGCACGTCAACGATGGCGCCGGTGCGCTTCACCGTGTCGCCTTCGCGGATGGAACGGTCGTCGCCGAAAATCACGACGCCGACGTTGTCCGTTTCCAGGTTCAGGGCCATGCCCTTGATGCCGCCGGGGAATTCGACCATCTCACCGGCCTGGACCTTGTCCAGCCCGTGGATACGGGCGATCCCGTCACCGACGGAAAGCACCTGGCCGACCTCCGCGACCTCGGCCTCGGAGCCGAAATCGGCGATTTGTTTCTTCAGAATAGCGGAAATTTCTGCGGCACGGATTTCCATTACCCGACCCCTTTCATAGCCAGCCGGAGCTGCGAGAGTTTTGTCTTCAATGACGTATCAACCATACGCGAGCCGACCTTGACGACCAGACCGCCGAGCAGGCTGGCATCGACTTTCGCGTCGATGGCGACCTTGGTGCCCATGGCTTGTTTGATGGAGTTTTCCAGGGCGCCCAACTGGGCGTCCGTTAATTCTGTTGCGGTGACGACCTCCGCCGTGGCTTCGCCGCGGCTGGCCGCCAAAAGGGCCTGATAGCCCTTGATCATGCCGGGCAGGGAAAACAGCCGGCGATTGCGGGTGACGACACCGATAAAGTTACGGGTCAGCTGGCTGACTTCCGCGGCTTCCAGGATGGCATCCATGGCCGTCAACTGATTGTCGCGGGAAATTACCGGGGATCGGATCAGGCGCCGCAGGTCGGCGCTGTCGCCGATCATGGCGCCAATCGATGCCAAGTCGCCGGCAACGGCGTCCAGTTGCTTCTCTTCGTCGGCCAATTCGAACAACGCCGTTGCATAACGGCCCGAAAGGCCAGTGGCGCCGATTACATCCGATGACACTTGGGACGTCCCCTCGTCAGTATTTTGTTATGGTCCGGCGGATGGTTGGCCGGGCTCATTTCGTTGGTCGTCTAGGGCCGGTGACGAATCTCGCCCAAAACTGCGTCTCCGGCGTGAAGCGGGCATTTCGTACCATACTAGATCAGGCCTTGCAACACGACTCGGGCGGTCCGTATCATCTCCGAAAAACCCCGGATTTCCCGGCATTTCCCGCATCTCCACTGGACGGTGGAAAAGTTTTCCAGGACCAGTGACGCCGGTCACAGCTTTTCGATGAATTCCGCCTATGATCCGGCCACATCGAAACCGTGACCGAGGGGACATGTCATGGAAGACAATGCACTGAGAATTGGTTGGCAGCGCGACGCCATCGACCTGCCGACCAGCAACCGCGATCAGGCGGAAGACGCCGACAATCCGTTGGCCGCCTTGAGAATATGCCTGGTATCCGAAAACCCGTTTGCGTGCCGAACCATCAAGCAGATTTTGCAGTCTGTGGGTATCTGGAGCGTCGCCGAATACCGGTCATTCGACCTTGGCGGCAAGGCCTTGGGTGAGCGCAAATTCGATGTGATCATAATTGACAGCGCCGAAACCGATTCCGAGGCGCTGGAATTTGTCACCCAGGTTCGCGGCAGTTTCGACGAAGCCGTCTCGCGCCTGCCCATTGTCGCCGTCATGGACGGGGCCGACCTGGACCGGGTCCGCGATATTCGCGATCAAGGCGTCAACGCCATATTGCTGCGCCCGTTCTCACCGAAAGGGTTGATGTTGCGAATCCGCAAGGCCCTTGATCGTTCGGCGGCGTTCATCCGTGCCAATCAGTACGTCGGACCCTGCCGCCGCGCGCCGCGCCGGGAACTGAAAAGCGTCGGCGAAGAACGCCGCGCCGGCTAACTCATTCTACAGAAAACTGTAAGGGTCGACATCCACCTGGACGCGGACTTTCTTCGGCCATCGCGCCCGGTTCAGCCACGCGCGGACCGCCGCCTGTACATTGACCTCGCGATTTGCCTTCATTAGCAGGCGCCTCCGGTGGCGGCCGCGCAACAGGGCGAACGGCGCCGGCGCCGGCCCCAGAACCCGGATGTGTTCGGTCTGCGGTGCGGTGCGCCCGAGGTTGCGCGCGCCTTCGTCGACCGCCGCTTCATCGGGGCCGGAAACGATCAACGCCACCAAGCGTCCGAAGGGCGGCATGGCGACGTCTTCGCGGGCCGCCTGTTCGGCCTCCAGAAAACGCTCCCGGTCACCGGCCGCCAGGGCCTCGATGACCGGGTGATTGGCCATGTAGGTTTGCAGCAGGACCCGGCCTGGTTTTTCAGCCCGACCGGCCCGTCCGGCAACCTGATAAAGCAATTGATAGGTGCGTTCCGCGGCCCGCAAATCGCCACCTTGAAGCCCCAGGTCCGCGTCGATGGCACCGACCAGGGTGAGCAGCGGAAAGTGGTAGCCCTTGGCGACGATCTGGGTGCCGATGACAATATCAATCTCATGGGTCTCAATCCGGGCGACCAGTTGCGCCGCCGCCTTCGGTGAGAAAATGTTGTCACTGGCGGCGATAGCGGTGCGGGCGTCGGGGAAGGCGGTGGCGATTTCCTCGGCCAACCGTTCGACCCCGGGACCACAGGCGGCCAGACTTTCTTCAGCTTCGCACGACGGGCAGGTATCAGGAGGCGGCATGTTGAAGCCGCAGTGATGACATTGCAGCCGCCCGGCGAGGCGGTGTTCCACCAACCATGCCGTGCAGCGCGGGCATTGGAACCGGTGGCCGCAGTGCCGGCAAAGCGTCAACGGCGCATAGCCGCGGCGGTTCAGGAACAGCAGCGCCTGTTGCCCCGCTTCAAGCGTTTCCGTGACCGCATCGCTGAGCGTCGGCGACATCCATTGGCCGCGTTCCGGCGGGGTTTTCAGCATATCGACCACATCCACCGTCGGCAGCACCGCGCCGGCATGCCGGGCAGCCAGATGGACGCTGGCATAGCGGCCCTGTTTGGCATTCACCACCGTCTCCAGGGACGGCGTGGCAGAGACCAAGGCGATGGAAATATCGCCCAACCGGGCCCGTACCACGGCCATATCACGGCCGTTATAGATGACGCCGTCTTCTTGCTTGAAAGCGCTTTCGTGCTCCTCATCGACGACGATCAAGCCCAGATCCGCATAGGGAAGAAACAGGGCGGACCGCGCCCCGACGATGACCTGGGCGCGGCTTTCGGCGACGGCCCGCCAGGCGGCCCGGCGCTGGCCCTGGGTCAGATCCGAATGCCATTCCACCGGCAAGGTGCCGAAGCGCCGGCGGAAGCGCTCCAGCCACTGGGCGCTCAGCGCGATTTCCGGCAACAGCACAAGCACTTGACGGTCCTGACGAAGCGCCGCCGCCACGGCCTGGAAGTAGACTTCCGTCTTGCCGGCACCGGGCACGCCGTCGACCAAGGTGACGCCGAATGCCTCGGCCTCGACGGCAGCGACCAAATGCCGGGCAGCCGCCTCTTGATCGGCGGACAGCTCCGGTCCCGGGTGGTCCGGGTCCGGCTTCGGCGGTATCGGGCTGGCCGCCAAGGCGACCGTCATCAGGGCGCCGGCTTGGGCGAGGCCTTTGACGACGCCGTTGGAGACGCCGGCCTCGCGGGCCAGCTCGGCGGCGGTCCGGGGCGGACCATTTTCCACCGCCGCCATGACCCGCTTGCGGGCCGGCGTCATCCGCAGTCCGTCGTCAACACTGCCGGTGACATAGGCGCTCAGCGGTTTCGGCGGCTCCAGGGCGTCGGGCACGCTCATTGCCATTTTCAGCACGGCGCCCGGCATGTGCAGGGTATATCGCGATACCCATTCGACGAACTGGCGGCTGACGTCGGGCAGCGGCCGGCAATCGTGGCGGGCCGCCACGTCTTTCAGCTTGGCGGGATCGACGCCGCCTTCGCCCGGGCCCCAAACGACGCCGGACGCCATGCGCGGCCCCAAGGGCACGCGGACGAAATCACCGGCCGCCAGTTCCAGGTTTTCCGGCACCCGGTAGTCGTAGGCCGTGCCCAGCGGCAAGGGCAGCAGCACGCTGACCAGGTCTCCCGTGGAGAAGTGTTGGGTTGGGGCGGCGGCGGTGTCTTTTCGGGCCGGAGCGGTCATCGATGGGGCTTTTGTTATTTGTTCATGGACTCTCCGGGTATAATAGAGCGATTCGCGGCTCTGGCGAGAGCCCCGCCAAGACATAGAGGAACCGAGCATGACGCAACCCAAGGATCAATCCGGCGCTACGGATAAGGGCGCTTCGCCCGACAGCAATGCGCCCGGGGAATTGGACGCCGCCGCCGTCGCCGACTATCTGTTGCAACATCCGGAATTCCTCAATCAGCATCCCGACGTCCTGGAGGCCTTGTCTCCGCCGGCGCGTTGGTCCGGCGACGGCGTCGTCGACATGCAGCAATACTTGATCAACCGCAACCGCTCGGAAATGGATGAACTGCGTGATTGCGCCCAGGACGTGATCGAGACCAGCCGTTCCAACATGTCCACCCAGACCCGCACTCACGCCGCCGTCCTGGCCCTGCTGGCAACCCGCCAATGGGACGATATCGTCCATGTGGTGAGCCACGATTGGCCGCTGCTTTTGGATGTCGACGTGGTCAGCATGGCGTTTGAGCCGCCGACCCGGCCCGATCCCCGGCTGGCCGGCGCGGAGCTCCGCACCCTGGCCGCCGGCACCATCGACCGCCTATTGGGCGACGACCAGGACGTGCGGCTGATGCGCGAGATTAACGACGACGGCACCTTGTTCGGCTCCGGCGCCGGGCTGGCCCGTTCGGCGGCCTTGATGCGGATGCGCCCGGCGGTGTCGCTACCGTCGGGGATTCTGGCGCTCGGCGCGCGCGACGCGACCTTCCATCCGGGACAAGGGGCGGAACTGTTGAGCTTCCTCTGCCGGGTGTTGGAGGCCTGTACGGCGCGGGCCCTTGATGATGCGGCGTCGCATGAGGGGGACGCGGGCGGCCGGGAGTTTGGCGATTGACGCCAATCTCCGCCGAGCCCGGCGTTATCTCGGCCATTGCGGCATGGCAGGATTGGCTGCGCCACGAACGCCGGGCCGCTGAAAATACCATCATCAGTTATGAACATGATCTGCGCGGGTTCTTTCTGTTCCTCACCGAACACGCGGGATTTCCGCCCGGCCTAAGCGATCTGTCGAAGCTGGCGTCGATGGATTTCCGCGGCTATCTGGCCCGGCGCAACGCCGACGGGCTGTCGCGCACATCGACGGCCCGCGCCGTCTCCACCTTGAAAAGCTTCTTTAAGTTTCTGGAACGCCGCGATTTGGCGGAGAACGCCGCCATCCATGTCCTGCGGCCGCAAAAGATTCCGAAATCCGTGCCCAAGGCGCTGAGTGCGAAGGACGCCTTGGAAGCAGTTGATGAAATTGAGAAATTGAGCGACGA
This sequence comes from uncultured Magnetovibrio sp., assembly GCA_964595005.1. GTDB lineage: Bacteria > Pseudomonadota > Alphaproteobacteria > Rhodospirillales > Casp-alpha2 > UBA3470. The sequence continues at coordinate 4,442 of CAZQPC010000085.1, read as the reverse complement.
GCCGTGGGTCGGTAAGCGCGACCGGGCATTTCTGGCGCTGATCTATGGGTGCGGCCTCAGGATCAGCGAAGCGTTGGGTCTGAACCGCGGACAACTGCCGATCGATGGCGCGGCGGCCGATTCCATCCGGGTCATGGGGAAGGGCAACAAGGAACGTCTGGTGCCCGTGTTGCCGGTGGTATTGCAGGCGATCAAGGACTATCTGGCAATTTGCCCCTATCACCTGAAAGACGAAGATCCCTTGTTCGTCGGCGTGCGCGGCATGCGACTCAATCCCGGGGTCGCCCAGAAACAGGTGCGGGCTCTCCGAAAGCATCTTCGCTTGCCCGACACGGCGACGCCGCACGCCATGCGCCACAGCTTCGCCACCCATCTGCTGGCCGGCGGCGGCGATTTGCGCACCATCCAGGAGCTGCTGGGGCATGCTTCGTTGTCGTCAACCCAACGGTATACGGATGTCGATGCGGCACGGCTGCAGTCCGTCTACGACCAGGCGCACCCCCGGGCGCGGCGCCGCTAAACCGTGGTTCCGCGGCGATCTTTCACGGCCATCCCATGGAAATGGTAGGCAAAAGTCCGCATCGGTACGCAAAGGTCCGCATTTCCCGAAGGCACCGCTGCCGGTATTCAATGAAATCAACGGATTAGGCATGTCCCCAAATGCGGTCGATTTTGTACCATCCGCCGCATCGGCCCGCCTCGGTGGACATTTTCCACATCAATCAAGGGTCGGCGAAGGGGGGGCGCGGTGACGTTAATCACCGTCCTTTGTACATTCCCGCGAACCCAACAGATCGGCATCGGTTTCGGCGGGCCTCCGGCCCGGCCGGTGCCAGGGCGGAGTCATCTTCACAAGGTTAAATAGCGTGCAACTGCCCATCGTCCGCAGCGCATGCAGGAGAGATGGGTAGATGAAATATGAATTTCAACCCATCGGAGGAATTTTATTTATAAATTTTACCGATCTGCATTGAGGCCTGTGAACGGCGCTCGACCGTTCGCCACAGAGTTCAGGTCGGATCGTTCTGGTCGGCTATTCGCGGCACACCAGACGTAAATCTTCTCTCGGCACAAAGTCTCAGTTTGACCCAATTCGTACATTCAAGAAAACGGCAGCTCGATGTTCTCATGCCTACATATAAGCGGCAATTCCTGTTGGGGATATGTCAATTTTTTCAGGGTGGCCACGGAGACTACATAGAACGGCACCCTGGGATACGCATCATTCACCTGCAAGCGCCTCTTCCAGGGCTAGCCGGTCCATTGAATGGGGCTTGCCGTCATCGGTTTCCATGCGCATGAGCGGAGCGGCAATTTCAAGCTGATTTTCGTTTAACGCTGCAATGATTCCCTTGATGGACTCGGTGCTGGCATGATTGGCGCCACAGGTAACCGGATCGCGCCAAATCAGAACCTCGTACACGATGCCATGCTCGACGATGTCGCCCAGCACAACTTCGACTTTATCCACTGGTCCATTCGGTTTCACCGCGCTTTCACCACCTTTTTTAAGAACATCCATGGCATGGGCAAGGTCGGTTGTGATCTCAAGCACGATGGATAATTTCATACATTTGAGTTTTTGCGGATAACTGTAGTTGGTGAGGTGATCGGAACTGATTTGACTGTTTGGGATGACAATCATGTTGCCGGCCCAGTCCTTAATGCTGGTGCAGCGCCAGTTAACTTCAATTACTTCGCCTTCGATGTTTTCCTCGCCGTGGAACTGGACCCAATCGCCCAGGCGGAAGGGGCGCTCAAGATTTAAGACGATGCCAGCAAAAAAATCGTGGATCAGATCCTGAAGCGCAAAACCCAGGATGACACCCATGGCGCCGGTGGCGGCTATGACGCCCAGGAATGTCTGGTCGAAAACCACCGAGTAAATAAGTGCGCCGGCGACGGAGAATATGAAAAGCGAAATAAGCGTGCGTGCGACCGCAGGAACAGGCCGGTTGGTTTTTTCTTGCACCCAGGGCCAGAAATAGAGGGTCAGAATTGCCTGAACAATCGCCGCAATCAGGAAATACCAGACACTCTCAAACATCTTAACCAGAAGCGTGAGGGCGTCCGGATCCAGTGCCAGATAATCCGCGTCTTCGGTGAAAGAAAGAATTTCGGCCCCCGACAGGATTCCCGCAAACAAAAGTAGCCGAACCAACAACCGGTTCCCGGCCAGCATCTCTGCAGCAGGCGTCAGGAATGTAACAAAAAACAAAATGCAGAACCCAAAGAACAAAGCGAGTTCAAGGTTGTGCCCCAGCAATTTCCCAATTTTCCGGGGAATGGACAACCCAATCCGATGGGCCTTGATCGTTGTAACGAACCTTGAGAACGGCAGGCTTCCGTCAATGAATACTGGGTCGCCGAAAGCCCGCTTTATATACGTTTGCTCGAACATTCCCGCGCTGTCCAAAATCAGATTCTCGGATTCGGGCAGGGACTCATCCTGGCGCATTTGTTCGATCAGGGGGACATTAATCTTAGCGGTATTATAGGCGCTTCGATCAACTGCATAGATAAGTTCGTTGCGGTTCATGTCGGCCGAGTGAAAAGCGATTTCTAATTGGATCTGATGCTGAAGAAAATCGGTAGCCGGCAACTGGAAATAAAAGTCCCCCTTAACCCGCACTTTTTTGTAGCTGACAGTTCCACGTTTATGTTGGTCCATGACTTTCATTTTCACTGAATCATGAACGACGTGTTCAAACTCTATATTGGCCGGGTCGAAATCGCCGTGATATCGGAACCACAAATCAAACTCAGCATGGAACGTCTTTTTATTAGGATCGACCTTCTCAAGGTTTATGAACCGGAGGCCGGTAAAAACGATGTCTGGGAGGCCGAAAACATAGTCATCGACGTTGATTTTTTTGACATGGGCCAGGGGGTCGAAGTGCTCAAGCTGAAGGCTCGGTGCAGAAAACTGGTTTAGATAGGAAACCAGAGCAAGGTTCTGGAAGGTCGCAAAAAGGGGCGGGTGTCCACCGCCGCCTTGATGGTTGAAGAAGATTTTTCCGGTAATGCCGGAAACACCCGTCTCCACATGGTCCATGGCTTTGAGGGTATTCTGCAGACGTTTTCTGACTTCTCGGCCGCCTTTTTTAATATTCTCCTCGCCGATACGACGAATGGCCTCGGTCATCAAACCAGCCGTATCGAAACCGAATGCAAAGGGCCATGACATATCCTGGCCATAGACACCGTGGTAGGCGATGTTCTCGCTTTGCGCCTGATTGTTGGCGATCCCCAGAATAAAGGGCGTCGGCACGATGACGCCATTGGTGTAATGCCCAGGCGATTGTCTTTCCAAGGGGAATTCGCTGAAACGCTTGGCAAAATAGGGGGTGGCGATTTGCCGGGTGCCGAGTATGGGGCCGTGATAGCCACCATCTTTAAGGCGCTTCAGCAATTTTGCCGTCTTATCGGCTTGGAGGGCAATGTAAACAAGGTCCGGGCTGGATTTAGTGACCTTGTCAACTAACCCATTGCCGATTTCTTCATCAGAGCCACCATCCCGCAGATTAATCTCGGTGAGTTGGATGCCTTCCTTTATGAAATTGGCTCGAACGAATTTTAACATGGTTACCACCGGTTCCGTTTCGATGAGCACCACTTTTTCCGCTTCCAAAACATGTTTGGTGTAAAGGGCGATAAACCTGCCCTGTTCGGTGTCCTCCATTTTCGTTGAAAAGGCCCAGTCGTTTCCCTCGGGGATGCGATAATCATCCGCCGCCGGGCTCACCATGGGCAACCCGCCCTCAGCGTATATTTTTGATGCGGGAAGCGTAGTTTCATTGGCGCTATGCCCAATAACGGCAATCACCCTGTCGTTCTTGATTAATTCCCGGGCGATTTCGACCGCTTTCCCAGGATTTCCTCCATCGTCATATGATCGGATATTTATGGGGAGGCTACCTTGTTCCGATGCTTCCTTGGCCAGAAAATGGCGAACGCCTTTCTCTAGGGCCTTGCCGATCTCATTTCCTTTGCCGCTGAGGCTTCCTACATAGGCGATTATCGGGTGCTTTCCCTTTCCCTCTCCTTCCAGTTCGAAGGATCCGTTGGCGCCGACCGTGGAGGCCAAATTCCACCATATGCCTGAAAGGGCAAAAACAACGATGAGAACAATGATGTTTTTCAGTTTTATCAAGAGTACTTTTCCTAACAAAAGGCCTCATTGATGAAAAAACCAAATGGATCGATATATGATTGTTGAGGTTTAGTTTATATCAATTTATTCCAAGCCGAAAGTTGAGATGAGAATGTCCGCTGATGGCTACACCCGGAACAAATCGCCTGCATCAATTTCCGTCTGCTATTGAAGGTCTAGCGGTCGTAATTTAGCCGCCAGCCGAATATCACGAGATTGATGTCTGTTTCGCCCCTAGATGCGGACCGAATTTTGCAGGGGTGGATAGGCCGGTGCTGACCCTATTCGA
>CAZQPC010000084.1:6319-15802 GCA_964595005.1 uncultured Magnetovibrio sp. | reverse complement strand
GAATGCAGGGTTCCAGGTCGAACATATACTGCGCCGTATAGGCACTGCCCAAGGCGCCGACAGATATCAACAGTAGGGCCAAAGGAATATAGCGGCGCCAGACGGGAACAGAGAGGGTTTCACTCATGGCGTTCATATAAGCCCGCCGGCGCCGGCGGGCCAAGACCTGGATCAATTTACAAAAACGTTTTGAGGACGATAAAGCCGGCCACCAGCAGCACCACGAAGGCCAGGGTCAATTGAGCTAGATATTTCTCGATGAAGGCCTTGATGGGTTCGCCGAACTTCCACAACAGCGCCGCAACCAGGAAGAACCGCGCCCCGCGCCCGACGATGGAGGCCACCGTGAAAGTCAGCAGATTCATGTCGGCAACCCCGGACGCAATGGTGAACACCTTGTAGGGGATCGGGCTGAAACCGGCGGAAAAGACAATCAAGGCGCCATGTTCGATGTAGTGGCGGCGAATTTCCTCGAACTTTTCCAAGGCGTGGTACATCTCCAACACAGGTCGGCCGACGGCCTCGAAGGCGAACATGCCAATGCCATAGCCGCCGATGCCGCCCAGCACCGACCCCACGGTGCAAACCCCGGCGATCAGCCAGGCGCGCTTGCGCGCCGCCAACACCATCGGGATCAGCAACACGTCCGGCGGCACGATAAATATGGAACTTTCGATCACCGCGACGAGAAACAGTGCCCACATGGCGTGGCGGTGGGCGGCCAGATCCAAGGTCCAATCGTATAGGCGTCGCAACACGGTGCGGTGTCCTCCTGCGGGTTCGCTGCGCTGTGTAACAGGGGTGACACGGTGCGGCAATGTCCGGCGTCGAAAATGCCCGGCTGCTTGCAATCGGTGCCGCGAAATCCGACAGTCGGTCTGATCAATGTGACCAGGAGGCGGGTATGAGTGCGTGGAAGGAAAACCGGCTGACGGAGCGCCTGAACCTCAGCTACCCCATCATCCAGGCCCCCATGGCCGGGGCCTCGACGCCGGCCATGGCGGCGGCGGTGTCGCGCGGCGGCGGTTTGGGGTCGCTGGGGGTGGCGCTGCAATCGCCCGATAAGACCCGCGAGGACTGCCGGACCATCCACGAGGCGACCAACGGCGCCTACAACATCAATTTCTTCGTCCACAAGGAACCTGAACTTGACCCTGAGCGCGGCGAGGCCATGCGCGCGCAATTGGCGCCTTATTATGAAGAGTTGGGTCTGGGTGAGGTGCCGGCCGCGGAGGTCTCGTCGGAGCCCTTCAACGAAGACCACCTGGCGGCCGTCTTGGAAAACCTGCCGCCGGTCGTCAGCTTTCATTTCGGCATGCCCCGCGAAGACCTGTTCCGGGCCGTCAAGGAGGCCGGCATCTTCACCATCTCATCGGCGACCAATGTGCGCGAGGCCGAGACCCTTGAGGCCGGCGGCATTGACGCCATCGTCGCCCAGGGATTTGAGGCCGGCGGCCACCGCGGCACCTTTGAAGAACCCTACGAAGACGGCTGGGTCGGCACCATGGCCCTGGTGCCGCAGATCGTCGATGCCGTCACCGTGCCGGTGATCGCCGCCGGCGGCATCATGGACGGGCGCGGCATCGCCGCCGCCCTGGCGCTGGGTGCTGAGGCGGCGCAATTGGGCACGGCGTTTCTGGGCAGCCCCGAATCGGGGATTCCTGATGTCCATCGTCAGGTCCTGGCCTCGGCGCGTGACGATGAAACCCGGCTTACCCACGCCTTTTCCGGCCGCCCGGCGCGGGGCATTGAGAACCGCTATATGAAAGACACCACCGGCAGCGAGGCGGATTTTCCGGACTTCCCCATCCTCAACACCTTGACCGGGCCCATGCGCAAGGCCAGCGCCCAGGCTGACAGTCCCGATTTCGTCTCGCTCTGGGCGGGCCAGGGGGTGCGCATGAGCCGCGCCATGCCGGCGGCCGAACTGCTGGATAAACTGGCGGCGGAAACGGACGAAGTGTTGGGCCGGCTGGGTTAGGCGTCCAAGCCCATCAACGACCGCGCGAAGGCGCGGGCCTCGAAGGGCCTGAGATCGTCGATACTTTCGCCGACGCCGACCGCATGCACCGGCAAACCGAATTTCTCCGCCAGGGCGACCACCACGCCACCCTTTGCCGAACCATCGAGCTTCGTCATCACCAGACCGGTGACGTCGATCATCTGCTTAAAGACCTCGACCTGGGAATGGGCGTTCTGGCCGATGGTGGCGTCCATGACCAACAGGGTCGCGTGCGGCGCCGTGACGTCGAGTTTCTTGATCACCCGGACGATCTTTTCCAGTTCCGCCATCAGATCCTTGCGGTTCTGCAGGCGCCCGGCCGTGTCGATCATCAAGATGTCGGCGCTGTCAGCCTTCGCTTTTTCCAGGGCACCGAAGGCCAGGCCCGCGGCGTCGCCGCCTGCAGGCCCCGCAACCACCGGCGCGCCGGCCCGTTCGCCCCACACCTGAAGCTGTTCGACGGCGGCGGCGCGGAAAGTGTCGCCAGCGGCCAGGACCACGGACTTGCCTTGGTCGCGGAACTGCTTGGCCAGCTTGCCGATGGTGGTGGTCTTGCCGCTGCCGTTGACGCCGCAGACCAGAATGACGAAGGGTTTCTGTGACGGGTCGATTTCCAAGGGCCGGGCAACGGGCTGCAATAGCGCCGACACGTCGTCGGCCAGAATGCCACGCACTTCTTCTGAAGTGATTTCTTGATCGAAACGCTGATCAGCCAGGGACTGGCTCAGTTTCATGGCCGGGCCGACGCCCAGGTCGCCGGCGATCAGCAATTCTTCCAGATCGTCCAGGGCGGCCTGGTCCAGCTTGCGCTTGGTGAACAGGCCGGTGATACCGCCGGTGATCTTTTCCGATGACCGGCTGAGACCGGATTTCAGGCGGCTTAGCCAGCCGCCGCCGTTCTGTTCGGTCATGAGAGCGGCGTCCCGCTCAGTTGGCCGCCTTCAACACCGGTAAGCTTTACCCGCATCAGGGTGCCAGGTTCCGACGGCCGGTCCAATTTCACCGGCGCGTAATGTTCGCTGAGGCCACGGTCAACCTGTTCCAGGAGGACGGCCGCATGTTCGCCGACCCGTGACGTCATGAACCGGCTCAGGTTGTCGTCTCCGGCTTGGCGCAAAGCCGCTGCCCGGGTCTTGCGGTCCGCCACCGGGACCGCTGGCATGCGCGCCGCCGGTGTGCCGGGACGTTCCGAATAGGGAAAGACGTGCAGATGGGTGAGGCCGAGATCGCGGGTCTGCGTCAGGGTATTGTCAAACTGCGCCTCGGTTTCCGTTGGAAATCCGGCGATCAGATCGGCGCCGAAGACGACATCCGGTCGGGCCCGCCGGGCGCGCGTCATGACCCGGGCCACGTCCGCCACCACGTGGCGGCGCTTCATGCGCTTCAAGATCATATCGTCTAGGGCCTGAACGCTGAGATGCAGGTGCGGCATCAATCTCGGCTCATCGGCCAAAACGTCGAACAGGGCATCGTCCATGGCGGCCGGGTCCAACGAACTGAGGCGCAAGCGCGGCAGATCGGGGACCGCCGCCAACAGGCGGCGCACCAGGTCCCCCAATTTCGGCTCACCCGGCAGGCCGGCACCGTAAGAACAGATATCGACGCCGGTCAGCACCACTTCCTTGAATCCCCGGTCGACCAGAACCTGAACCTGTTCGGCGATGCGGCCGGCGCCGACGCCGCGGTTCGGACCGCGGGCGAAGGGAATGATGCAAAAGGTGCAGCGGTGATCGCAGCCCTGTTGAACCTCGACGAAGGCCCGGGCCCGGCCGTCGAAGCCGTGGATCAGATGCGGCGCCGTCTCCGTGGCGCGCATGATGTCGGTGACATGGATCGGATCGCCGTCGTCGGCACCGAAAAACCGCCCCGGGTCCAACTTTTCCCGGTTGCCCAGCACCTGGTCAACTTCGGGCATGGCGCCGTAACCGGCCGGATCCAGTTGCGCCGCACAGCCCGTCACGATCAGGCGCTTGCCGGGATGGTCGCGCCGGGCCCGGCGGATCACTTGGCGGGCCTGGCGTTCGGCTTCCGCGGTGACGGCGCAGGTGTTGATGATGACGGCATCTTGGTCGGCGGCGGCGCCTTGCTCTCGCATCAGTTCGGCTTCGAAGGCGTTCAATCGGCACCCCAATGAGATGACATGCGGTGCCGCCATGATCTCAGCCCGCCGCCCGCAGAAGCGACGGGTCCAAATGGCCTTCGAAACTGGTCGCCACCGGGCCGGTCATCAACACGTCACCGTCTTCAAGCCATTCGATGGTTAAAGAGCCGCCGTCCAGAACCACCTCGACCCGGCGCCCGGTCAGGCCGCGCCGATGTGCGGCGACACCGGCGGCACAGGCTCCTGAGCCGCAGGCTAGGGTAATACCGGCACCGCGCTCCCAGACCCGCATGCGGACCCGGTCCGGTCCAATGATGGAGACGGCCTCCACATTGCTGCGTTCGGGATAGAGGGGATGGTGTTCCAGTTCGGGACCCAGACCGACCAGATCGATGGCTTCAGCATCATCGACGAAAAACACCATGTGCGGATTGCCCATGTTGACGGCGGCGGGATCGTTGAGGGCACCGTTCCTGATGCCCAGGTGCAGGGTATCGCAGGCCTCGGCCAGGGGAATGTCGGCCCAGTCCAGGTTGGCCGGCCCCATGTTGACGGTGACCAGACCGTCGTCGCCCCGCCGGGTTTCCAGAACGCCGGCGACAGTTTCGATATTGAGTGTATCGCGCCCGGCCGCATCCATGATCCGCGCCGCGACGCAGCGTGTGCCGTTGCCGCAGGCTTCAGCTTCTGAGCCGTCCGGGTTGAGAATGCGCATATAGAGGTCGGCGCCGCCGTCGCGGGCCGGCTCCACGATCAACAGTTGATCAAAGCCGACGCCGGTGTGCCGGTCACCGATGGCGCGCGCCTGGGCAGCGCCGATGGCCAGTGCGCCGTCGCGGTTGTCGACGACAACGAAATCGTTGCCGAGGCCGTGCATCTTGGTGAACGGTAATGCATCCATAGGCCGCTACATACGTCCGTTCGCTGGGAAAATCCATAGAAAAGCCCCGGCGACGATGGCGGCCGGGGCTTCTGGGAGGTTGTCGGCCCGAAGGCCGGCGGTTCGTTCTTAGGCGGCGTTCAGCTTGGCAAGTGTCTGCAGGTTGGCCGTGACTTGCGCCTCAACCGGCTTGACCACGTCGTTGGCGACCTCGCGGCCGGCGGCGGCCAGCGCCTCGGCGGCTTCGGTGGCCTGCTTGTGGGTGGCTTTGGCGGCGTCGATCTGAACGGCCAGCGCCGTTTTCGGATCCTTGGCGGCCAGCACGGATTGGAAATCAGCGGTGTGCTGGGTCAGGGCCGCATCGGCCTGGGCCTTGGCCAGTTCGCCGATCTTGGCAAAACCGTCGAAGGCGGCGCGGGTCGCGGCAACAAGGGCATCGACATTGGCATGATGCGCGCTGACGGCCTGGTCAAGACCTTCGAAAGCGGTCTTCTGGGCCTTCACGGCTTCCGCTTCAACGGTCTTGGTGAATTTCTCATGGTTGTCCTTGGCCGTCGCAACAGCGGCGTCAACGGCATCTTTGACAACGGCGAGGGGATCGATGTGTTTCGTTTTGGTCATTGTCTTGGTTCCTTGTTCCATGTCTTGGCTAAAAGGGTTTCATGGGACGACCCGATCGCGGCATCGCCTCATGTTTCGGTTGATGTTGCAATGCAGCATAAAATAGCAGGATTTGCGTACGTGTCAACAAAATATTGTGCAGTGCAGCAATTTAATTTTGACAAGCATTCCTGGGGCGTTGCGGTCAAGAAAAGGCGCTAAACGTAACGCGCGGCACGGCTAAAATCCGGGTTCGCGGTCAGTTGTCTGGCGATTGGCCTTCACGAAGTGCTGTTGATGAAAGGCCGCTTGCGCCGATGCGTAATGATAGCGGGTACCCACCGGGCAAGCGCGCCGCGCCCGGCAGCCTTGGTCGATACAATCTCCACCGTCGGCGCTTTCGAGATACCCAACACAATGGGGAACATCGTAGCCTTGCTCGGTAAAGGCGCTGACCGGGCAGGTCGTCAGGCACGGCTTGTCCGGGCAGCTTTCGCACGGATGTTCGACCGCCTGCTGGCTTGGTATGGCCACGCGCTCAGGGATAAGCAGGGCGCCCCGATAGGCGTGCCAAAGCCCATAGACCGGATGGATCAAAGGTCCGATGGGTGACGCGAACACCGTATCGGCCTTCTGCGCCCAGCGCTGGAACGGGTAGTAGGGCGGCCCGCCGAACGGATAGACGACGCCGACACCCAAATCACGGGCAACCTGGCCAAGCACCCGTTCCGTCCAGGCATTCAGGGGATGGTCGCCGGCCGCGCCCTTCGTATATTCGGGGCCGGCGGAGAAGGCCTTCCACATGGCTTCTCCGGCATTGCCGATAATGATCAGGCTGCCGGCCGGGGCCGGCGTCTCCGGAATCATATCGTCGGGCCCCGGATGGAACCCGCCCCGCACCATCAGGCCGGTACCCCAAAGGGCTTGGGAAACTCTCGCAAAATCCATGTCCGGATTGTTCCGGCTGACGCGGCGGCCGTCAAGATATCCACTCAGTGCGCCGGTGATCAGTCTTCGGCGCCGGCAACTGACCGGAGTAGGGCCAGGATCTGGCTCCGCTCGGCTTCGTTGTCGATGCTATGGAACTGGTCGAGGAAGGCGGCTGTTTCGTCAATCATCGTCGCCGATGGTAAGGCCGGGCGCGGATATTCGTGGGCCGGCGGCAAATTGTCGAAGAAGAAACTCACCGGCACGTCGAGAATTTGCGCCAATGAGATGAGCAGCGCCGCGTCCAATCCCTTGTCTCCGCGCTCCATGCGTCCGAGCGTCCCTCTCGGCAGCATCAGAGCCGCATCCACGTGGGCGGCTGTCAGGCCCAGTTCGGCGCGGCGTCGGGCGATACGGCGACCCAGTTCCCGGTTCATGCGACGGTCGGCAGGTGACGTTGTTGGCCGCGTCATATCTCTTTTGATTGCTTAATTAATTATAAAACTAGTTTCTCGTGTTCAACTTTATATTGCAACAACAAAACTAATCTATTTTTGGTTTAACACGGCCCCAGTTCGATGCCAAGCGATGCCCGTATCACCGCATCGAACATCTCCGGGACGATCGGCAGCCGCCAGACTTCAGCCCTTGACTTGGGCCATGGGGCCTCATAGATTGCCGGCCGATTTCAAGGGCAATTCATGACCCTACGCCCACGACCCGATAATCCGGGGGGCGCCGCCAGTCCGCGAGTTTCGCGCGCTGGCGCGTTCGACGTTGTGGCGGCGGTTTGAAGGCCGGAAGGTAAAGATAAGTACCATGTTCGACACCCTGACGGACAAGCTGAGCGGAATATTCGAAACGCTGACCAAGCGCGGCGCGCTGAAGGAAGCCGACGTCGATGCGGCCCTGCGTGAAGTGCGGGTCGCCCTGCTGGATGCCGATGTGGCGCTCAGCGTGGCCAAGGATTTCGTTGCCGCTGTCCGTGAACGCGCCATCGGCTCGGAAGTTCTGCGAAGCGTCACGCCGGGCCAGATGGTCGTCAAGATCGTCAACGATGAATTGGTCAAGACCCTGGGGACGGACGACGGCGGCATCAACCTGGTCGGCGCGCCGCCCGTCGCCATCCTGATGGTTGGCCTGCAGGGTTCGGGCAAAACAACAACTTCGGCGAAGCTGGGCCTGCGCTTGACCGAGCGCGAAAAGAAGAAGGTCCTGCTGGCGTCTCTGGACGTCTACCGGCCCGCCGCGCAGCAGCAACTGGCAACGCTGGGTGAGCAGACCGGCGTGCGCTGTCTGCCGTCGGTGTTGGGCGAACAGCCCCTGGCGATCACCAAGCGGGCCATGCAGATGGCGCGCCTGGAAGCCTTCGACGTGGTTATTCTCGATACCGCCGGACGGCTGCACATCGATACGGAACTGATGGGCGAAGTGGCCCAGGTCCGCGACGCCGCCCAGCCGACCGAAACATTGTTGGTGGCTGATGCCATGACCGGTCAGGACAGTGTCAATCTGGCCCGCGAATTCAACGAAAAGGTCGGCGTCACCGGTATCGTCCTGACCCGCGTCGACGGCGATGCCCGCGGTGGGGCGGCGCTGTCCATGCGCGCCGTCGCCGGCTGCCCGGTGAAGTTGATGGGTACGGGCGAGACCATGGACGCCCTGGAAGTCTTCAACCCGGACCGCATCGCCGGCTCCATCCTCGGTATGGGCGATATCGTCGGCCTGGTCGAGAAAGCCCAGCAGGTGGTCGAGGAAGAAGACGCCGAACGCATGGCCAAAAAGATGCTGAAGGGGCAGTTCACCCTGGAAGACATGGCCGAACAGCTGGGACAGATCAAGAAGATGGGCAGCCTGGAAGGCCTGTTGGGGATGATGCCGGGCGCCCAGAAAGTGAAGAACCAAATCGCCGAAGCGGACCTGGACGACAAGTTGTTGGCCCGCCAAGAGGCGGTCATCCGGTCCATGACCGTCAAGGAACGACTGAACCCGAAAATCATCAAGGCGTCGCGCAGGAAGCGCATCGCCGCGGGCTCTGGCACCTCGGTGCAGGAAGTGAATAAGCTTCTGAAGCAGTTCAAGCAGATCAGCTCGATGATGAAAAAGGCCGGCAAGATGGGCAAACGCGGCCTGATGGGGGCCATGGCGGGATCCATGGGTGGTGGAATGGGGCAGGGCATGATGCCCAACCTTCCCCGCGGGCGTTGAGTGTTGGAAATTTTTTAAACGTTTAATCATTTGAACAATTGAGATCGACGAACAGAAAGGACGAACCAGATATGGCTTTGAAGATCAGACTCTCCCGGGGCGGCGCGAAAAAACGCCCCTTCTACCGCGTTGTCGTCGCCGATTCCCGCAAGGCCCGCGACGGCCGTTTCATTGAGCGCATCGGGTCCTATAACCCGATGGTGGCGAAGGATCATCCCGAGCGGTTTTTGATCGATGAAGACCGGGTTAAGCATTGGCTGGGTGTCGGCGCGCTGCCGACGAACCGTGTCGCGCAGTACTTGAGCAAAATGGGCCTGGTGGAGAAGCCGGCGATCCACGAACAGACCAAGAAAGATAAGCCCCGCGCCAAGACGCTGGAGCGCTTGAAGGAGCAGGAAGAGAAAGCGGCCGCCGCCGCGGAAGCGCCGGCTGAGGAAGCCGCCGCCGAGGAAGCACCGGCCGAGGAAGCCGCCGCCGAGGAAGCGCCGGCTGAAGAAGCTGCCGCCGAGGAAGCCGCCGCCGGGGAAGCGCCGGCCGAGGAAGCCGCCGCCGAGGAAGCACCGGCTGAGGAAGTCGCTGCCGAGGAAGCGCCGGCCGAGGAAGCCGCCGCCGAGGAAGCGCCGGCCGAGGAAGCTGCCGCCGAGGAAGCCGCCGCCGAAGAAGCGCCGGCTGAGGAAGCTGCCGCCGAGGAAGCGCCGGCTGAAGAGGCCGCCGCCGAGGAAGCGCCGGCTGAAGAGGCCGCCGCCGAGGAAGAGAAGAAGGAGG
>CAZQPC010000084.1:0-6219 GCA_964595005.1 uncultured Magnetovibrio sp. | reverse complement strand
GCCGCCGAGGAAGCGCCGGCTGAAGAGGCCGCCGCCGAGGAAGAGAAGAAGGAGGAAGGCTGAGGCCCGTGACCGGTCAACCCGACCCGGCTCAATTGGTATTGCTGGGGGTCGTCAGCGGCGTGCGAGGCCTCCGTGGCGAGGTTCGCATCCGCAGTTATACGGCCGACCCTGAAGACCTCACTGCCTACGGCCCGTTATGGGACAAGGACGGGGTCAACAGTTACCGGGTCAAGGTGAGCGGCCAGGCCAAGGGCCAGTTGATCGCCCGTATCGAAGGGGCTTCGGACCGCAATGCGGCGGAAGCCCTGAAGGGTCTGGAACTTCACATTCCCAGAAGTTCCCTGCCCGATCCGGATGATGACGAGTTCTATCATTCGGACCTTGTCGGGTTGCAGGCGGTCAGTGTGACGGGTGAAGTCTTGGGCACAGTCAGCGCCGTTGAAGATTTCGGCGCCGGTGATGTCCTGGAGATCAGCCATGGCCCCTACAAGGGCCTCGTGGTGCCGTTCACCAAGGATGTGGTGACGGTGGTCGACCTGGACGCCGGCCAATTGACTGTGGATCCGCCGGCGGGGCTGTTGGAGCCGCCTGACGACGAAGCCAACGACGAAACGACGGAAAACGCGCCGGCAACGGCGCCATCGGAGTGAATGACGTGAGCCAAGTGTGGCGCAGCAAAGTCGTGACCCTGTTCCCGGAAATGTTTCCGGGACCGCTGGGCGTCAGTTTGGCCGGTCAGGGCCTGAAGGACGGTGTCTGGTCTTGCCAGGCCGTGAACCTGCGCGACCACGGCATCGACAAACACGCCAGCGTCGATGCCCCCCCCTTCGGCGGCGGCCCCGGCATGGTCATGCGCGCCGATGTGGTCGACGCGGCCTTGGCCGAGGCGCGGACCGATGCGGTCGATTTGCCCGTGTTGGTGACCTCGCCGCGCGGCCTGCCGTTGAACCAGAAACGGGTTCGTGAACTGGCCGCCGGGCCCGGCCTGATCGTGCTCTGTGGCCGCTTCGAAGGCATTGACCAGCGCGTCATTGACGAACACGAACTGGAAGAAATCTGCGTCGGCGACATTGTTCTGTCCGGCGGTGAACCCGCCGCCATTACCCTGTTGGATGCCTGTGTGCGCCTGCTGCCCGGGATCATGGGCAAGTCGGAAAGCGCCCTTGAGGAAAGTTTTGAGACGGGCCTGTTGGAGTATCCCCACTACACCCGGCCCCAGGAGTGGCGGGGCCGCGCGGTGCCCGATGTGCTTTTGTCGGGCCATCACGAAAATATCTGGAATTGGCGGCGTGATCAGGCGGAAACCGTCACCCGCGCGCGGCGGCCCGACCTTTGGGCGGCGCATCTTGAGACCACGTCGGCGAAAAACGGTTGAAAAACCGGCGAAAATTTGGAAATTTGCGGCCCTCGCATGATGCCGGGCCCAGGCGAACCGAAGGAAGAAGATTATGAACGTCATTAGTGAACTGGAAAACCAAGAGATCGAGCGGCTGTCGGCCGATGGCGGCGTCCCGCCGTTCGCCCCGGGTGATACGCTGCGGGTCAACGTCAAGGTCGTGGAAGGCTCGCGTGAACGCGTCCAGGCCTTCGAAGGGGTCTGCATCGCGCGCAAGAACGCCGGCGTCAATTCGGCCTTCACGGTGCGTAAGCTGAGTTACGGCGAAGGTGTGGAGCGGATTTTCCCGCTGTTCTCGCCGTCCATCGAAAGCATCGACGTAGTGCGCCGTGGCGACGTCCGCCGGGCCAAGCTTTATTACTTGCGTGGCCGCACCGGCAAATCGGCGCGGATCGCCGAACAGACCGATGGCTTCAAGGCGAAGTTGAACGCCGAAGACCGCCGCGCCGCCGAAGACGCGAAAAAGGTCAGTGGCAAGACCCGCAAGCGGAAAGGCAAGGGCAAGGCCGCCGCCGAGGCCGCGGCGCCGGAAGCCCTTGAGATCCCTGAGGCGGAAGCCACCGAGTAACACCGGCAGACGTGACGGCGGCACCTTTCGGGCCGCCGGCCGAAACATTCAATGAGGAGGGAAGGCACGCATGAGTGGGCCAAGAACGCTGTTTGACAAAATCTGGCAGAACCATCTGGTCAACGTCCAGGATGACGGCACCTGCCTCATTTACATTGACCGCCATCTGGTCCACGAAGTGACCAGCCCGCAGGCCTTCGAAGGCCTGCGCAATGCCGGCCGTCCGGTGCGCCGCCTCGACGCGACCCTGGCGGTGCCCGATCATAACGTTTCGACCAAGGACCGCCAGGGCCCCATCGAGAACGAGGAGAGCCGTATCCAGGTTGAAACCCTGCAGGCCAACTGCGCCGAGTTTGGCGTGCCCTTGTTCGACATCGACGACATCCGCCAAGGCGTCGTCCACATCATCGGCCCCGAACAGGGTTTCACCCTGCCCGGCGGCACCATCGTCTGCGGCGACAGCCACACGGCGACGCACGGCGCCTTCGGGGCGCTGGCCTTCGGCATCGGCACCTCGGAAGTGGAACATGTGCTGGCGACGCAGACGCTCTTGCAGGCCCCCTTGAAGAACATGCGCATCACCGTCGAGGGCGCGCTGCCCGCCGGGTGTGTGGCGAAGGATCTGATCCTCGCCATCATCGCCAAGATCGGCACCGCCGGGGGCACCGGTTATGTCATCGAATACGCCGGCGAAGCGATCCGCAACCTGTCCATGGAAGGCCGCATGACGGTCTGCAACATGACTATCGAGGGCGGTGCCCGGGCTGGCCTGATTGCGCCGGACCAGACGACCTTCGATTATGTCATGGGCAAGCCCATGGCGCCGAAGGCCGGCCAGTTCGAAGCCGCCGTCAATTTCTGGAAAACCCTGCCGTCGGACGAAGGCGCTCGCTACGACAAGGAAGTCACCCTGGACGTGTCGGAAATCGTCCCGCAGGTGACCTGGGGCACCAGCCCGGAAGACGTCGCGCCGATCACCGGTATCGTGCCGTCGCCGACGGATTTCGATGACCCCCTGAAACAGGAATCGGCGCAAGCAGCACTTGACTACATGGGCCTCGCCGCCGGCACGCCAATGAATGAGATCACCATCGACGTGGCCTTCATCGGGTCGTGCACCAACGGCCGCATTGAGGACATCCGCGCCGCCGCCGCCGTCGCCAAGGGCCGCAAAGTGGCCGAAGGCGTTCAGGCATTGGTGGTGCCGGGCTCCGGTCTGGTGAAAGAGCAGGCCGAACAGGAAGGCCTGGACGTGATCCTCACGGAAGCCGGTTTTGAATGGCGTGAGCCCGGCTGTTCCATGTGCCTGGCCATGAACGACGATCGGCTTGAGCCGGGCCAGCGTTCGGCGTCGACATCGAACCGCAACTTCAAGGGCCGCCAGGGCTTCGGTGGAAGAACGCATCTGGTCAGCCCGGCCATGGCCGCGGCGGCGGCGGTGAGCGGGCATTTGGCCGACGTGCGTGAGTTGACGGACTGAGAGGGAGAGAGAGCATGGAAAAATTCACCAAACTGACTGGCGTTGCGGCGCCCATGAACATGATCAACGTCGACACGGACATGATCATCCCGAAACAGTATCTGAAGACCATCAAGCGTTCCGGCCTCGGCCAGTACCTGTTCGATGAGATGCGCTTTAACCGGGACGGTTCCGAGGTCGAAGATTTCGTCCTCAACAAGCCGGCCTACCGCGACGCCTCCATTCTGGTCGCCGGTGACAACTTCGGTTGCGGGTCTTCGCGCGAGCACGCGCCGTGGGCGCTGTTGGACTTCGGCATCAAGTGCGTGATCTCGACCAGCTTTGCCGACATCTTCTACAACAACTGTTTCAAGAACGGCATCCTGCCCATCAAGGTAACGAAGGAACAGTTGGACATGCTCATGGACGACGCCGAGCGCGGCGCCAACGCAACCATCTCCATCGATCTGGAAGCACAGACCATCCAGGGCCCGGACGGCGGTGAGATCAAATTTGAAATCGACGAGTTCAAGCGCCATTGCCTGTTGAACGGTCTCGATGATGTCGGCCTGACCATGCAGGCGAAGGACAAGATTGACGACTTCGAAGGTCAACAGAAAGCCGGGCAGCCCTGGCTGTATGCGGCGGAATAAGATTTAGTCCCCTCACCCTCCCGCTGTGCGGGCCCCTCCCTCTCCCCATGGGAGATGGGTGTTGTCGGGGTCCCTTCTCCCTTGGGGAGAAGGACAGGATGAGGGGAATTCCAAAAGAAAGGATTTCCCATCATGGCCGCCAACAAAAAACTCCTGTTCCTGCCCGGTGACGGCATCGGCCCCGAGGTCATGGGCCAGGTCCGCAAGGTCATCGACTGGATGGACAAACGCCGCCATGTGTCTTTTGACCTGGACGAAGATTTGGTTGGCGGCGCCGCCATCGATGCCAACGGCACGTCCTTGACCGATGCGACCATGTCGAAGGCACTGAACGTCGACGCCGTGTTGCTGGGCGCCGTCGGCGGGCCCAAGTGGGACAACGTGGCCCGCGACATCCGCCCGGAAGCCGGCCTTTTGAGGCTCAGGAAGGACATGGACCTGTTCGCCAACCTGCGCCCGGCCAATTGCCAGCCGTCCATGGCGGAAGCGTCGAGCCTGAAAGAGGACCTGGTGTCCGGCCTGGATATCCTGATCGTCCGCGAAAGCACCGGCGGCGCCTATTTCGGTCAGCCGAAATTCATTGAAGACATGGACGGCGGCGGCCAGCGTGCCGTTGACACCCAGGTCTACACGACCGCGGAAATCGATCGGGTTTGCCGGACCGCCTTCGATCTGGCCGGCAAGCGGGGCGGCAAGCTGCACTCCGTGGAGAAGGCCAACGTCATGGAGACCGGCGTCTTGTGGCGCCAAGTGGCGACCGAGGTCGGCAAGGACTATCCCGACATCGACCTGCATCACATGTACGCCGATAACTGTGCCATGCAGCTGGTGCGCGCGCCGAAGCAGTTCGACGTCATCGTCACCGACAACCTGTTCGGCGATATCCTCTCTGATTGCGCCGCCATGCTGACCGGCTCGCTGGGCATGCTGCCCTCGGCAACACTCAGCGGTGCCGATGAAAGCGGCCGCCGCCGCGCCATGTATGAGCCGGTACACGGCTCGGCCCCCGACATCGCCGGCGAAGACAAGGCCAACCCGTTGGCAACGATCCTGTCGTTCGCCATGATGCTGCGCTACAGCTTCGACGACGGCGACAACGCCGATCTGGTCGAAAACGCGGTCACCAACACGCTCGCCCGCGGCATCCGCACCGGCGACATCATGCAGGACGGCATGGAATTGGTGTCGTGCACCCAGATGGGCCAGGCGCTGACGGAAGAATTGGACAAGCTGGCGGCCTAGGTGCCCTAACCTTCGCGCCATCTTCCGACGTGAGGTCTGGGGATGGCCGGGTTGGCCAGACCGATGTTTCTACCCACGGTCCCGGAACATTATTTGTTGCGCAATGATCTTGCGCCAATTATAGAAGCGCCCATGAAAACGATGATTGAAATCAGCGCCTCGGCGCGACGCATGCGACGCAGCGGAACTTCCCTTGGGGAGGCCGGGGCCTAGGCGCGCGATTTTTTCAGATCACGTTGACTATTCAACCCGCCGGCTTCCGGCGGGTTTTTTTGTGTTTGGAGCGGACTGATGAACAATATGGCGAACAAGGAAACGGCGGGCCTCGTGCTGAGGCCGCCGGCGGATGCGGCGGAATGGCGGGCGATCCATGCGCTGCGCCGCCGCGCCTTGTTCGACGACAGCCCGGACTACGATGAAAATCATCCGGACGACCGCGATCCCGATCATCGGTTGCTGGCCTTGTTCATCGATGGCCGGTTGCTGGGCACCGTCCGCGTCGATCTGTCGCACCCCGCTTGGGCGGCTTTCCGGCTGGTCGCCATCGATCCCCAGCGGCGTGGTCATGGCTACGGCACCGAGATGTTGAAGCTGGCCGAGAATTTCATCAAAGAGAAGGGTTGGCGCCAGGTGCGTCTGCACGCCAAGCCGGAAGCCGCCGGCTTTTATAAACGGTGCGGATATCACGCCGTCACCTGGGAGGAGGCGGCGCGCATGCCCGAATGTGTCGACATGGGCAAGCATCTTTGACGACGTTACCTCTTGCGTTTTTTTATCGGACGGCGTATGTCTCGGCCATCAGACGAATAGAGGAAACGCATGTTCGTTTTCACGACCAAAATCAGGGAGACCAAAACCACGCGCTGAGCGCGGGCCGGACTTGTTATGTCAAATTTGA
>CAZQPC010000083.1:0-15826 GCA_964595005.1 uncultured Magnetovibrio sp. | reverse complement strand
CCAAGGACGCCGGCAAGATCGCCGGTCTGGAAGTGCTGCGCATCATCAACGAACCGACGGCGGCGGCCCTGGCCTATGGCCTGGAAAAGAAAGAAAGCGGCACCATCGCGGCCTATGACCTGGGCGGCGGCACCTTCGATATTTCCGTATTGGAAATCGGCGACGGTGTGTTCGAGGTGAAGTCCACCAACGGTGATACCTTCCTGGGCGGCGAAGACTTCGACAAGAAAATCGTCGATTACCTGGCCGATGAGTTCAAGAAAGAGAACTCCATCGATCTGCGCGACGACAAGCTGGCCCTGCAGCGGTTGCGTGAAGCCGCCGAGAAGGCGAAAATCGAGCTTTCGTCGACACCGCAGACCGAGGTCAACCTGCCGTTCATCACCGCCGATCAGGCCGGTCCCAAGCACCTCAACATCAAGCTCACCCGGGCGAAGTTGGAAGCCCTGGTCGAAGATCTGGTGGCGCGCACCATCGAACCCTGCAAGCGGGCCCTGAAGGATGCCGGTTTGACCGCCGGTGAGATCGACGAAGTGATTCTGGTCGGCGGCATGACCCGCATGCCGCAGGTTCAGGAAACGGTGAAAACGTTCTTCGGCCGCGAGCCCCACAAGGGCGTCAACCCGGACGAAGTGGTGGCGCTGGGCGCCGCCATCCAGGGCGGCGTGTTGAAGGGCGACGTCAAGGACGTGCTTTTGTTGGACGTCACACCCCTGTCGTTGGGTATCGAGACGCTGGGCGGCGTGTTCACCCGCCTGATCGACCGCAACACGACGATCCCGACGCGCAAGTCCCAGAGCTTCTCCACCGCCGAAGACAATCAGACCGCGGTGACCATCCGGGTGTTCCAGGGTGAGCGTGAAATGGCCGCTGACAACAAGATCCTCGGTCAGTTCGATCTGGTCGGTATCCCGCCCAGTGCGCGCGGCATGCCGCAGATCGAGGTCACCTTCGACATTGACGCCAACGGTATCGTCAATGTTTCGGCCAAGGACAAGGCGACCGGCAAGGAACAGCAGATCCGCATCCAGGCGTCCGGCGGCTTGAACGACGACGACATCGAACGCATGGTCCAGGAAGCCGAGGCCAACGCCGAAGCCGACAAGGAACGGCGCGAATCGGTGGAAGCCCGCAACACCGCCGATACCCTGGTGCATGCGGCCGAAAAGAACCTCGCTGAATACGGCGACAAGGTGCCGGACGAAGACAAGGACGCCATCGAAGCGGCCGTTACCGAGTTGAAGGAAGCCCTGGAAGGGGACGACGTCGACGCCATCAAGGAAAAGACCGACACCCTCAACGAAGTGTCCATGAAACTGGGCGAAGCCATGTACAAGGCGTCCCAGGCGGAAGGCATGGCCGAGGGCATGGCCGAGGGCATGGACGGTGCCGACGCGGGGCCCGGCGGCGATGCGTCGGGCGGCGGCGATGACAATGTCGTCGATGCGGACTTCGAAGAAGTCGATCCCGACGCCGAAGCGGCCGCCGATGCGGATGCGGATACAGGTGCGGAATCCGGCGCGGACAAGGACAAGAAGAGCGACTAGCGGCGTGCCGGCGGCCGGCGGCGGGGGATCACCTTCGCTACCGGCCGCCGGCCCCGCCTGTCGCCTCTTTTGAGTGTCGCGGGGGTTCGGGATCATGGCCAAGGACGATTTTTATTCGACGTTGGGTGTCGGCCGGGAAGCCGACGACGCCGACATCAAGAAGGCCTACCGCAAGCTGGCGATGAAGTATCACCCGGACCGCAACCCGGGCGACGCGGAAGCCGAGCAAAGCTTCAAGGACGTCAACGAAGCCTACGAAATTCTGAAAGACGGCGAAAAACGCGCCGCCTATGACCGCTTTGGCCATGCGGCGTTTGAGCAGGGCGCCGGCGCCGGGCCCGGCGGTGCAGGGTTCGGCGGCGGATTTGCCTCGGGCTTTGCCGACATCTTCGAAGAGATGTTCGCCGGCGGTGGCGGCGGACGCGGCGGCCAGGCGCCCGGCAAGGGCGCCGATCTGCGCTTCAACATGGAAGTCAGTCTTGAAGACGCCTACAAGGGCAAGCAGACGGAAATCCGGGTACCCACATCGGTGGCCTGCGACAGCTGTCATGGCTCTGGCGCCGAAGGCGCGTCGGGGCCCAGTGCCTGCGCGACCTGTCAGGGCCATGGCCGGGTGCGCTCGCAATCGGGCTTTTTTACGGTCGAACGCACCTGCCCCAGCTGTCAGGGCACCGGCCAGGTGATCAAGGACCCGTGCCAAACGTGTGGCGGCCAGGGCCGTGTTCAAAAGGAAAAGACCCTGTCGGTAAACATTCCCTCGGGCGTCGAGGACGGCACCCGTATCCGTCTGGCCGGCGAGGGCGAGGCGGGGCTGCGCGGCGCCCCGGCCGGCGATCTCTATATCTTCCTGGCCCTGAAGCCGCACCGCTTCTTCCAGCGTGACGGCGCCGATATCTATTGCCGGGTGCCAATCGCCATGACCCGGGCGGCCTTGGGCGGCACCGTCGAAGTGCCGACCGTCGACGGCACCTTGGCGCGCATCTCCATTCCGTCCGGTACCCCCACGGGCCACCAGTTTCGGTTGCGCGGCAAGGGCATGAGCGTGCTGCGCTCGAAATCGCGCGGCGACATGTTCGTCCAGGCTTCCGTGGAAACGCCGCAGAACCTGACCTCAAAGCAGAAAGAATTGCTGAAGGAATTCGAGGCCGAAACCGACACCGCCAAGCACAGCCCGGAGGCCCACGGGTTCTTCTCCAAGGTCAAGGACCTCTGGGAGGATTTGAAGGAATAGCTGATTTGTCATCTCCCGAGAGGCTGCTAAGGTTCTCCCAACGCACGAATTTTTTCGGTAGATTTCATGTTCATTTCTCTATTCAACCTAAATGTTACCGGAATTCAGGTTGGGCCGACGATACAAGGGGCGCTTTTCTCGACGGATACAGCTGCCAAACACGTTAAGCCTCAAAATCTCTCGGTCCCATACCTTGACCCTCAATCCAATCCTTCATTACTCTCATTACTCGGCTGGCATACAGCAACTTCAGAGTTTAGCGGCCGGAACTCAGAAATTGCCGAATTATTTGACTGGTGCGAAACAGAACCAAAAATTTCGATCAAATTGGTAAGTGGGGTTGGCGGAGCAGGAAAAAGCCGCCTAGCTGCTGAGTTTGCCAAGCGGGTCAAGAAGAAGAACTGGGAAGCCGGGTTCCTCGATTTAAAGATCGAACGTGGAATTTTGATCGGCGATGTCGGAAATCTTGTTGTAATAGACTATCCGGAAGAGTCGATTGAAGAGCTACAGAATTTTGTTGGCCAAATTGTCGCTGCCTACGATGAACTACCGAGGCTGAGAATTCTTTTGCTCTCGCGGCAACCGAGCGATCAATGGATTTCCGTGTTTTCTCATGGCAAGGCCGATGCTCTTTTTGATATCGCCGACATTAATTTGAAAGGACTAGATGGGTCGGAAGGGTATCGGATATTCAGTAGCGCCCAGGAGTCTATAGCTACTAGGCTCGAAACAGTTCCACATCCTGTTTCTATTCAAGAATTTTCCGAATGGTTTTCTTCATCAGCCGATAATCAGCGGCCATTGTTTATCGTAGCCGCCGCCGCTCACAGTGCCGTGTTTGAAAAATCACTGACGATAACCTTTGAGGCGGACTCAATTATCAGTGAAATCATTCAGCGTGAGATTGTTCGGTTGACTGGCATCGAAAAACAAAATGATCTTCCCGAAGGCACTTTGAAATTCGCTGTTGCATGCGCCGCGATTAATGGATCCGAACGACTAGAGAAAGTTACGAAGCTTTTGAATGAAATTGGGGTCGGCCCAATGGTGCAATCATCTGTACTTCATGATGCTCTTAAATCGGCAGGATACGCTGACGGCGAAAATGTGGTACAGATCGGCCCGGATATTATTGCGGCATGTTTAGCGATCAAGGTATTCAAGAACAAATTCAGAAAGATTCCCAATTATCTTTTGGAATCTGCCGTACAATTGGGACCGAGCTCACTGCATCGAGTTGCAAGGCTCACATATGACGGACGAATCTTGGATGGACAAGGTTCATTTTTCTTTAGTGATTGGTTAGCCCAAGGCGTGCGTAAAGACCTGCAGGCCGCAACTGCAATGTCACCCTTCTTCCTGAGTTCCAGTTACCCCTGGGCCTTAATGCCAGTTGACGAAGCCGTATGGGACTGTTTGTCAAAAAACACCACCGACCCAATCCAAAAAAGCTTCTTTGTTAACAATCTAGCTGCAGTATTGATCCAACGGGACAAATTCAGCGAAGCCCGTGCTGAATTAGAAAGAGCAATTGAACTTAAGAAAGAAATTTCACATGAAGATCATCCCGAACTTGTGCCAGAATGGGCTATCAACTTTTTCAACCTCTCCAGAATACAAGTGAATGAAGGCGAATTTTCAAACGCGCGCCAATCATTAGATGAATCGATTCGATTGTTCGAAAAAACAACAAGTGGATTGACGATTGATAAGGCGGCAACGTACGCGGGCGCTATGAATTTTAGAAGCCGCATTAAATCTGCCGATGGCGATTCGACAGGAGCATTAGTCGATGCTGAGAAGGCAGTCGGGATAACAAAACAAATTTTCGAAGTAAATGAAGATTTCATAGCCGGAGATTACTTCTACCGGAGAATTGATCTAGCCTTGTGTAGAATGAAGGCTGGGGATTATTCGGACGCCAAGCGCGAACTAGACGATCTTGAAGCGGAGGTAATGGGGAAATACGAACAACGTCCTGAAGAATTTGGCCACGTATTGTCGGGAGTCTATCACAACAGGGGAATTATCTATGCCAAGGACCGTAGATTTGAAGATGCGTACAATAATTTCGAAACGGCGTTGAACTTCTCAAAGAAAACGGTCGGAATGAACAATTACCTGACATCAACTTATGAGGTGTCGTTATATCTGCGCACGGTAATGTTGCTTATTCTTGAGGATCCCGGGGCCATTGAGGCGGCACAAGAGTGGGTCGAGTTTGTCTCGATATATCCTGATCGGGTCAACCAACCGGAAACCGCAATTATAATGGCGATAAGCCTGTATGCAGGGGCCACGGCAAGACTTCATGGGGATCAAAAGTGTAAGGAACTCGTTGTGGCTTTGACGGAAAAATATGCATTGATGCCGGAACACGACAGTGGTGATGTCGCAGTCGAGGCGCTGAAGCATTATCGCAGCATTGAGCACACACTGGAAAATTTTGATCTTGAGTCTGCACCGTCAGATATATTTATGTGAACGTAGGCCCTCCCGAAGTTGATGAGCCAGATATCTGTCAAATGTCTAACTTTCTTAAAATAAAACGAGTCATTAAAAAACTGAGTGTGTAATTCGTCTACGTACTAACGCCGCCAGCCAAATCGCGCATCCCGTGCATCATGTTGACGGCGTCGTTGGTCAACCGGCAGAGCGCCTCGTGGGTGTCTTCATCGATTTCCAGTTTGTCGATGACGGTGTTGGCGTAGGCCGCTTCCTTGACGTGGTAATGGCCGTCGATCACCGACAGGATCAGCAATTCCAGGACCACCGCGTGCTTCGCTTCGGCGGTATCGAAGACCGTCAGCTCCATGGGCTCTCTGGGGTCGTGCAGGGCGCGGCGCTTGACCAGCCCGGCCTCGTTGATGAGCTGGTCCATGTAGGCGATTTCCGCATCATCGGCCTCACCATCGGCGGCCAGCATCTCGGCGGCCATGTCGAAGAAGGCGGCTTTTTGATCGTCATTGAGAAGGTGCAAAAACATTTTCGATGTCTCCCGGCCGGCGGTTTTGCCGTCCCCTGGTCACCCTTATCCCACAAGACCCTGCATTTTGGAAAGTGCCCCCGCGGCGTCCTCGGCGATGCGGCACAGTTCCGCGTGATCGCTAGAGCTCAGCCCAAAGACATCGACAAGGCTGTCGGCAAAGGCGGCTTCGCCGTCGTCGTAGGTGCCATCCAGGATGGAAATGATCAGCAATTCGGCGATCACCGCGCACTGCGCCGCGCGGCTGGCAAACAGGCCCGGCTCAACGCTGTCGCTTGACGATATGTCGCCCAGATCGCGGCCCAAACCGGACTCGATCATCAATCGCTTTAAATAGGCGACCTCAATGCTGTCGGCGCGGCCATCCCGGGTCACCATGTTGCCGGCCAGGGCAATGAAGGCGCGTTTCTGGCTGTCGTCCAGGAGATGCAGGAACATCGATCAGTCCGCCAGATTGCGCATGTCGACCAACGCCTGGGCGGCGTTCTCGGCGATTGAACAAAGGGTCGCGTGCTGGTCCGGCGTGATGCCGAACTGGGCGACCATGGCGTTGGCGTATTCAGCCTCCTTCGGGTGGTATTCGCCGTCGACGATGGCGATGATGAGCAATTCCACGGTGACCACCAGGCGGGCTTTGAGGCTGTCGAAAATGCTCAGATCGACCGCCGCCTCGACATCGCCAAGGCCGGCCCGGCCGACCAGCCCGGCCTCCCAATAGAGGCGGTCGAGATAGGCCACCTCAGGCTCCGCGACCATATCGTCGGCGACGATCATCTGTTGCGCCAGATCGAAGAAATGAGTCTTCTGCTGTTCGCTGAGGGCATGCAGAAACATGAGGCCTCCAACCGTTTCGCGGCACCGTTCGACCGCCGCGGGAAGTATAGCGAAACCAATCGCCAAGACCCAGCCCCTGTCGCGCCTTCATACAGGCGAGCAAAGTATCGCTGGCCTTGTGCGAAGGCGTGGCCTAAGAAATTCGACCGAGCACTACGCAAGCGGAGGACACCATGAAGATCGGAATTGTCGGCTGTGCCGGGCGCATGGGCCGTATGTTGACGGCGCTGGCGCTGGAAACAGCCGGGGCGGAATTGGCCGGCGGCACGGAAGCGCCGGGCAATGCCTTTCTCGGCCAGGACATGGCCGTGCTGGCCGCCGCCGAACCGTCCGGGATATTGGTCGGTGACGATACCCGCGTACTGTTTGCGGCGGCCGACGCGGTGATCGATTTCACCATCCCCGCGGCCACCGTCGAACATGCGAAAATCGCCGCCGATACGGGCACGGCATTGGTTGTCGGCACCACCGGATTGAACGACGACGACATGGCGCAATTGACGGACGCCGGCAAAAAGACCGCCATCGTCCAGGCCGGCAACATGAGCCTTGGCGTCAATCTTTTGATGGGACTGGTTGAGCAGGTGGCCGGCGCGCTTGGCGATGACTACGACATCGAAGTGGTGGAAATGCATCACAAACACAAAATAGACGCGCCGTCGGGGACCGCGCTGATGCTGGGAAAGGCCGCTGCCGAAGGCCGCGATATTGATCATGCGGCGCAGGCCGTGATGAGCCGCGAGGGCCAGACAGGCGCCCGGCCGCAAGGCGCCATCGGCTATGCCACCTTGCGCGGCGGCGATGTCATTGGCGACCACTCGGTGATTTTTGCCGGCCCCGGTGAACGCATCGAACTAACCCACAAGGCGACGGACCGACGGCTGTTCGCCCAGGGTGCGATGCACGCAACACTATGGACCGAAGGCCGTCCGCCCGGCCTTTATTCCATGCGGCATGTTCTCGGTCTCGATTGAGGCTACACGGCGACCGGCGAACAGGGCCCGGAAACAGTGCGAAGTGCATGGCGCAAATTGTCCGCAACTTCGTGGCGTTCCGCAGGCGTTAAAAAGGCACCGATGGTCAACGCCGATCCATGCGAGCGGAGCTCCAGTATCGAGGTCTGGTCTGAATTGGCCTCCACATTTACCTGCAGCCAATGACGTTGGAAGGACCATTGCCGGCGCCGGCCCCAGGGGTCGATGCGCTCGACGGTCAGGTCTCTTGCGGTCATGACGATACGTTCGGTCATGTAACTGCGCCGGTGGTTGTAGTTCAGGAGTATGATAAGTGCCACCAATTCAAGACCCAGAAAGCCGAATACCGGCCAGGCGCCGACGTAAATGAAAATCAGGCCCGCCGGCACCAAGACGGCGCAAAGAATGAACGCCAGGCGACGAATGGCACGCGACGTGCTCGATCGGTTGGGCCGCAATTCGGTCTCAAACAAAATCTCTTCGGACGGCAGTGGATCGGCGGTCATGGCCATGCGCAACCTTTCTCGGAACCTCCATCATACGCCGTCCCGGCCGCGGAGGTCACAGAAAATCGTTGCCCGGGCGGTTGAGGCGGATATGGTTTGACCATGAAGAAAGATCAAATTCATGAGTTCTATGGGCGCCTCGAGAAAGCCATGCCGGAGCCCCGCGGCGAATTGGACTACGTAAATCCCTACACCCTTCTGGTCGCCGTCGTGCTGTCGGCGCAAGCCACCGATGTCGGCGTCAACAAGGCCACGCGTCCGCTGTTCAAGAAGGTGAAAACGCCGAAACAGATGGTCGCGCTGGGCGAAGGCAAGCTGAAGGACTTCATCAAGACCATCGGCCTGTTCAACACGAAGGCGAAAAACGTCATCGGGCTGAGCGAGAAGTTGCTGCGCGACCACAATGGCGTGGTGCCCGACGACCAACTGGCCTTGGAAGCGCTCCCCGGTGTCGGCCGGAAAACCGCCAACGTGGTCCGCAATATCGCCTTCGGGGCGCCGACCATTGCCGTGGATACACACATTTTCCGGATCTCCAACCGCACCGGGCTGGCGCCGGGCAAGACGGTTCTGGCGGTTGAGAAAAAACTCGAAAAAGTGACCCCGGATGAATTTAAGCTGCACGCCCATCACTGGCTGATCTTGCACGGACGATACATCTGCAAGGCCCGCAAACCGGCCTGCGACGCCTGTATCGTGGCCGATCTGTGCCGGTTTAAGGGCAAGACGGTTTAAGGCACGGAGCGCCGGACCTTTCGCTTCAGGCGCGCCGGCTCAAGGCCTCGGCGAGGGCGTCCCTGGTAATCGGTTTGGTAATGAAGCCCAACAGGTCGAGGCCGTGGGTCTTCGCCATTTCCTGGGCGATGGTCAGCGTTTCTTCATCGGCGCCGCTGACCAGAATAACCGAACCCGCATATTTCCGCCGGCCCAAATGGCGCAACATTTCGGCGCCGCCCATGTCGGGCATGCCGAGATCGACCAACAACACGTCGGCCGGGCGATCGCCGATCAACAGCAGATTCAAGGCCTCCAGGCCGTCGTCGGCGACATCAACCCGCGCCGCCCCCATCTGGTTGAGAAGTTCGACAGCCAGGGTTTGCGCCAAGGGGTCGTCTTCGATGACCAGAAACCGAAGATCGTTGAGATCGGGTGAGTTTTCATCGGGCATGCCAAGGCCTCATTGTCCAAATATGTATCCTGCCGAATACATTCTATCGGAAGCGGTGGCATCGTGTACACCGCCCACGGCGCGACACGACAAATATAAATGTCGGTTGCGGCGATTGTCAGCCCTTGGCGGCGTTGTCTCTGGCTTTCAGCAATGAGACGAAACAGGCTTGCCGTGCGGTTTCCTGTCCGGTTCCGACGCGGACGTCCAAATATTCAACAGCCAGCGCGCCGCCGCCGCCCGGATAGAAAAATAAATCGAGCACGCATTTCCGGGTCCGGTACTGCCAAAGCTCGGCGGGCTTGTCGCGGCGACGGAAATGCGGGGCGCCGAGAAGCACTTCGATATTCTCGGACGACAGGCCTTTCAGGGTATCGATAGCGGGGTAATCGGGCGCCGGCGCGACCGCGGCCCGCGCCATCTGATGATTTGCGGCGGCCAAAACTGGCGCCGCCGTCGCGCTGTCGGGCTCGGCGGCCGCGGGCGTCGTCGGTGCCTCGGCCGTCGCGGGTTCATCGCCCAGGGACAGGCACCCCGACAGCAACGGCAAGGCGACAACCATCATGGACAGGCCGCGGTTCACGCGGCGCTGCCATCCGTTTCCAGGGTTTGCATGTCGCCGGTCACTTCGCCACCGGATTCAATGACAATGCGGCCGTAACGGACCTTGCCCTTGATATGTCCGCCGGCCCTGACGATGAGCTTTTCCCGGGCCACCAGATCGCCGTCGTAGCGGCCACTGATATCCGCTTCGTCGACTTCCGCCGTGCCGGTGAAATGCCCGGTCGGCGCCACTTCGATGACCCGCGCATTGGTCAGCGTCACCTCGACACTGCCTTCCACCACCAGCTTGTCGCAGGCGGTAATCTCGCCACGCAACCGAATATCACGGCCGACGACAAGGCGGTTGCTGTCGCCGTCACCGCCGACAGAGCCCAGGGGTCGGTCCATGCGGCGCGGTGCTGAGCCCGGAATTTCCGGCTTGCGGCGCGGAATTTCCGGCTGGAAGGAGGTCGCCGTCGGCGGCTTTGCGGGTGCATGAGAGCCTTTACGGGAAAACGGCTTCAAGGGCGGCGCAGACGGCATGTCTTCGGATTTTGCATCGTCCGGCGCCGCGTCGGCTTCCGGCGTTGACGGTGTGTCTGTGCCGTCCTTCTTCTTGCCAAACATCGGGCGTCTCCTTTCAATATTATCAGGTCGCCACCAGCGCGCCGTCTTCGGCGCCGCGCCAGTCTTCGAACAAATGGACCATGGTCGACGTGGCGATGATCGGGGTCAGCAGATTGACGACGGGTATGGTCATCAACAAAGCGAACACCGCGCCGATCATCACCAGAGACGTCTGATGACGTTTGCGCAACGCCCGGCTTGCTTCCGGCGCCAGGCGGCGCAAGGAAACCAGCTCAAAAAACTCCCGGCTGATCAGAT
The DNA here is from genome assembly GCA_964595005.1 of uncultured Magnetovibrio sp. GTDB lineage: Bacteria > Pseudomonadota > Alphaproteobacteria > Rhodospirillales > Casp-alpha2 > UBA3470. Next base: position 5,152 of record CAZQPC010000083.1, on the reverse strand, counting down.
AGCCGTTCACCGCATAGAACATGATCAGGTAGACCGGGCCCAGGAAGATAAATATCAACAGACAAAGGTTGAGGGCGACCAGAATGACGAGGAATTTGGCCGCCGCCAACAGGGCGTCGGTAAAGGGCTGTTCCGGGACGGCAGATAGGCCCGGATAATGCCGCGCCTCGACGGCCCCGGCGACACGCTCCAAAAACAGCCCGACGACGGCGCTGATGGCGGCTGGAAACAAAAGCCAGGTCAACACCAGGGCGGCCAGCCGGCCCAGCAGGTCGGAAATCGTCTCCATCCAACCGGTCTGGAACACGGCGGTGTGGCGCAACGCCGTTTCGATGCAGGCGAACAGCACCAGGAAGGTCAGCACGGCCACCCCGATGCTGATCCAGACAACCTGCCGGGTGGCTGGATCATTCAGCTGCTTGATGCCTTTCGATAACGCCGTAAACATAATAAAATCAGCTTTCTATTTTATTTTTCTACACTAATTTATTAGGAATTGACGACGATCCCGTTGATCGCTCGATTCTGCTTAGTTCAAATTTCAACAAAACACCATAAGAATATGAATCGGAACGGGTTTCTTTTCAAGAAGCCTGTGAAAGTTGATAAATGAGAAAAAAAGCGCCGATATATGAGATGGCGGCATCAATCGGTGCCGCTCACGCGTGTTGCCTGGGCCGCGCCGGGCGCTATACTGCGCCCGCCCGAAAGCCGATCCAAGAATTCGCCCGATCTTAAAAATTCAAGGTGACCTTCGTGACCGACACCCGTTTTGACGTCATTGCCATCGGCAATGCGATTGTTGATATCTTAGTCCATGCGGACGATGAATTTCTCAACACCCATGGCCTGATCAAGGGCGCCATGGCGTTGGTCGACGCGGAGACGGCCGCGGCGCTCTACGACAAGGCCGGGCCGGCCATTGAATGCTCCGGCGGCTCGGCGGCCAACACCATTGCCGGGCTGGCCTCCCTGGGCGGCCGTTGCGCCTTCGTCGGCAAGGTCCGCGATGACCAGTTGGGCGGTGTGTTCGCCCACGACATGCGGGCCATCGGCGTGCATTTCGACACCCCGGCGGCGGCCCATGGCGCGGCCACGGCGACCAGCCTGGTGCTGGTGACGCCGGACGCCGAGCGGACCATGCAGACGTATCTCGGCGCCTGCGTCGACTTGGGCCCCGGCGATGTCATTGCCGATGAGATCGGCGGCGCCGAGGTGACCTATCTGGAAGGCTACCTGTGGGATCCGCCGGCCGCCAAGGAGGCCTTCATCAAGGCCGCCGATCTGGCCCACGGCGCCGGCCGCAAGGTGGCGCTCAGCCTGTCCGATCCGTTCTGTGTCGACCGCCACCGCGACGCCTTCGCAGAGCTGGTCAGCAAACACGTTGATATCCTGTTCGCCAACGAAGACGAAATTCTGTCGCTCTACCAGGCCGAAACCTTTGATGCGGCCTTGCAGGCGGTGCGCGGCCAATGCGAGATCGCGGCGCTGACCCGCGGCGCCAAGGGCTGTGTGGTGGTCCGCGGTGACGAGGTTCATATCATCGATGCCGAGCCCGTCGGCACCGTGGTCGACACCACCGGCGCCGGCGATGCCTTCGCGGCCGGGTTTTTGCATGGCTATACGCAAGGAGAAAAACTGGCAATTGCCGCCCGGATGGGCAACATTGCCGCCGCCGAGGTGATCTCGCATTTAGGCGCGCGCCCCGCGACATCCCTCAAGGACCTGGTTGCCGCGCGTATGGGCAACTCATGATCGGAACAATTCAGTGACCCAGCTTCACAACATCGCCATCATCGCGCACGTCGATCATGGCAAGACAACCTTGGTTGACGGCCTCTTGCGGCAGTCGGGACTGTTTCGCGACAACCAAAAGGTTGCCGAACGTGCCATGGATTCCAATGACCTGGAGCGCGAGCGCGGGATCACCATCCTGGCCAAGTGTACGTCCGTGGAATGGAACGAAGCGCGCATCAACATCGTCGATACGCCGGGCCACGCCGACTTCGGCGGCGAGGTCGAACGGATTCTGTCCATGGTCGACGGCGTCCTGCTTTTGGTTGATGCCTCCGAAGGCCCCATGCCGCAGACCAAATTCGTCACCGCCAAGGCGCTGGGCTTGGGATTGCGCCCCATCGTTGTCGTCAACAAGGTCGATAAGCCGGACGCCCGGCCCTATGAGGTCCAGGACGAGGTTTTTGAATTGTTCACGGCCCTGGATGCCAATGATGAACAGCTGGATTTCCCGACCATCTTCGCGTCGGCGAAACACGGTTGGGCGGCCCTTGAGCCCGACGGTCCGCGCGAGGATTTGTCGGTCCTGTTCGAAACCATAATCGATCACGTGCCGGCCCCGGACGCCGAGCCCGATGGGCCCTTTGCCATGTTGGTGACCACCCTGGAGGCGGACCCGTTTCTGGGCCGTATTTTGACCGGCCGCATTCAAAGCGGCGCAATTTCGCCGAATGCCTCCATTCAGGCGCTCGGCCGGGACGGCAATTCCATCCAACAAAGCCGGGTGACAAAAGTCCTGGCCTTCCGCGGCCTGACCCGTGAACCCGTCGAGCGCGCCGAGGCCGGCGACATCGTCGCCATTGCCGGATTTGGCGCGGCCACGGTGGCCGACACCCTGGCGGCGTTGGACGTGACCGAGCCGATCCCCTCGCAACCGATCGACCCGCCGACCCTGGCGATGACATTTTCCATCAACGATTCGCCGCTGGTCGGGCGCGACGGGTCGAAGGTGACCTCAAGGATGATCCGCGACCGCCTGATGCGCGAAGCCGAAGGCAACGTCGCCATCCGGATCACCGAGACGGCCAGCAAGGAGGCTTTTGAGGTCGCCGGCCGGGGCGAACTGCAACTGGGGGTTTTGATCGAGCAGATGCGCCGCGAAGGGTTCGAGCTGTCGATCAGCCGGCCGCGCGTGCTCTATCGCGACGATGCGGAAACCGGCGCCCGCCAGGAGCCCTTCGAAGAGGTGGTTGTCGACGTCGACGACGGCTATTCCGGTGTGGTGGTCGAGTCCATGAGCCAGCGCAAGGCGCGGATGAACGACATGCGGCCCTCGGGCGGCGGCAAGGTCCGGATCACCTTTATCGCGCCGTCGCGGGGCCTGATCGGCTATCACGGCGATTTTCTCACGGAAACCCGCGGCACCGGCATCATGAGCCGTATTTATCACAATTACGGCCCTTATGCCGGCGCCATTCCGGGCCGGCGCACGGGCGTTCTGATTTCCACCGGGGCCGGCAAAAGCGTCGCCTACGGTCTGGCTAACCTCGAGGACCGCGGGCCGCTGATGATCGGCTCGGGGGTTGAGGTTTACGGCGGCATGATCGTCGGCGAGCACACCCGCGGCAACGATCTCGAAGTGAACCCCTTGAAAGCCAAGCAATTGACCAATATCCGGGCGTCGGGCAAGGACGATGCCGTCACTCTGACGCCGCCGAAGCGCCTGAGCCTGGAACAGGCCATCGCCTATATCAGCGATGATGAGTTGGTCGAGGTGACGCCGAACCACATCCGGCTGCGCAAGCGCCACCTGGACCCGCACGATCGCAAGCGCGCCCAACGCCAGGCGGAAGCCGCCCTGGAGGCGAGTGCCGGTTGACGGCATCGACGCGGCGCGGCATCCGGGAATGGGCGCCAAGCGGCAGACGTCGGCAAAAACCAGCTATAGCTGAGAATGATCCATGGCGGTCACTTCAGTCATTCGACTTTTGTCCCGATCGTCCGTTCCGGCGGGAACATGATTGTCGCTGAGGTGCCTTCGTTGGGGTTGCTTTCCAACTGCATCGTCCCGTGATGCAACTCGATCAATTTCTTGGCTATAGACAACCCCAAGCCGGTTCCCTCATGTGTTTTGTGTGCGCCTGAACGGGCTTGCCCAAACGGCTCTAAAACCTTTGGAAGATCCTTAGCACTGATTCCAATTCCCGTATCCGAAACAGTAATGGAAATGGCGTTATTCCGGTCGACGTTCGTTGAGATGGATACGCTTCCGCCAGTGACGTTGTATTTCACTGCGTTTGACAGAAGGTTCAAGACGGCCTGCTTGATAAACCGCTCATCGCCGCAAAGACTTGGGAAATTTTCGGCCGGGGCATATTGAATTGAGATGGCGTTGGCATCGGCCCTTCCCTTGATCATTTTCGCGCAAGATTGCAGTAATTCGGCCAATTCAACATCGGATTCATCAAGCGTAGTTTCGCCAGCTTCGATTTTGGAAATATCTAAAACGTCATCAACGAGGTGAAAGAGGTGAATACCAGAATCATGAATGTCGTTTAAGTATTCCAAATAGTTGTCATTCCCGATTTCCCCGTAAACCTGTCCTTTGACCAACTGGGAATACCCGATGATCGAATTTAGGGGGGTAATAATTCGTGGCTCATGTGCGCCAGAAATTCAGATTTCGAACGGTTTGCCGATTCCGCAAATTCCTTAGCTTCAAGCAACGCCGTTTCGGCCTGCGACCGTCGCCTGCGATTGACCTCGACACTTTTCCTCAAGCGCCAAATGAAGGCGCCGAATATAGCCGACAGCAGAGACCCGGCGCCTAGCGAAATGACAATCGCGAGAATAATCTGGCGTTCCCGCGCAATAAATAGCGCCGCGTCGTAGTCCACGCCAACAAAGCCTGCGTATCTCCCTTGAGAATCATGAAATGGTGCCGAAGAGGATTTGAAAATGCCAAATTCATCCCTTACCAGAACCGGGTCGACATAAACGCTCCCCGCCCGCAGCGTTTCCAGCCACTCCGATTGTTCCTCGACGTTCATTTGGTACTTCTCCATGACAGAGGATGCCTGGAGGGTTTTCTTGGTTCTGAGGCGTCGGTCGGCGGCCGTATCAAGGATGAAGTAGGCTTCGCCATTTATCTCAATCATCGTGTAGAGATAGGTGATCCGCGGAAACGCGTTATGAATATCGGTGAGGGGTTTTACGGCTTTTGCATAACTGGCGCCTTGCATTTGCTTGGGGTCGCGGATCGAATTGTGAAGATCGCCATCGACGAGCATGGCGGCGGCGGCCAACCCGCGCAACTCTTCATCGATGATGCGCTTCTGGTCTACGTGATGAACATGCGCCATCACGAGAATACATAGCGTGATCGCCAGAAATACTGCGACCCAGGACAATAAACTTG
>CAZQPC010000082.1:0-15912 GCA_964595005.1 uncultured Magnetovibrio sp. | reverse complement strand
CTAGATGCGGACCGAATTTTGCAGGGGTGGATAGGCCGGTGCTGACCCTATTCGAACATATATCGTGGTCTCAAATGCGACGATCCCGCTTTGTTATTTCGTTGACGGGTTTCGATATAATTTTCCCCACCGTCCACATCATGATGTCGTTTATGATGTTTTCATGGACTTATAATCGCCGGTTCGGAAGGCAGGATCATGTCGCGATGGGGTGCCGAAAGTTGTTCATTTGTCAGTATTCTCATTTGGATGCTGGCCGTCCCAACCAGTAGCAATGCGACGGAGGTGGTAGACATCGAATCCCGGGGGGAGATCACCCGCATTCTCGTCGAAGACCCGGAGCCCTATTTGGATTTCAATAAGGACCCGCCAGAGGTGAAACCAGAGACCATCGGCGTCGCCGTCCTGTTTGCGGGTGGGGGCGGTGTGCTGAAGATCACCGAGTATGGAAATGTGCGGAAGCTTTCAGGCAATTTCCTAATCCGGAGCGCCAATTATTTCCGCGAAAACGGGTTCGTCACCGCCATCATCGACGGACCCTCGGACCAGGCCCATAGCCTGTATGGTTTCCGTGGTTCCAGCGACCATGCCGAGGACATCGGCGCCGTCATCGGCCACTTGCGGGCCAAGTACACGGTTCCCATCTGGCTGGTGGGTACAAGCCGGGGTACCAATTCGGTGGCCAACGCCGCCATCAGATTGAATGGTGAGAACGGCCCCGACGGAATCGTACTTACTTCGAGTATGCTCGCGTCAAACCGCAAAGGCGATTACGTTTTGCAATATGACCTGGACGAAATCCGCGTGCCCGTCGTCATCGCTCATCATCGTAATGACAGTTGCAGCGTCACGCCGCCGCATAACGTAGACGATATGGCCGAAGACCTGGAAAAGGCGAGACATGTGAAAGTACTTTGGTATGAGGGCGGAGTGGATGTCGGTCCCGCTTGCCAGGCGAGGGGCCATCATGGTTTCGCCGGTATCGAAAAGCAGGTCGTTGACGACATTTCGGAAGCTATGAGAGCGACGCGATAACGTTCCAAGTTGTCATCTAACGTTAGCCGTCGAAATATCCGTTCATGGTTATCAAGGGCGGTTCTGAGTGTTCCTGATCTTTGTCTGATATCAGGGGCGAAGCCGAAGTTCCGGTGCGCATCGACCGCTCGTCGTCAATTGGCTAGGGCTGGCATCCTGGAATACATGATCTCTTCCGCTTCCCGTACAATCCGCAATACGATTTCACCCGCCGGCACGATATCGTTTATCAAGCCTGCATCCTGGCCGAACGTCAGCGGAGCATTGTCCGTGTCACCGGCATTTCTGGCGGCCATGACATCAGCCATTGCTTGAGCCTGGTTTTGCCTAAGCGCCCATTCGCGGCCCATCCAATTCTCTATGAAAGCATTGTGTTTGGCTCTCGTCATTGCGCCCGGCCAGACAACGCCGGTAACTAAATCGTAGATTTCAGTCAGCACCGTGTCATGTCCATCACTATCGATAATTGCTTTCTTGAAGTTGGGATGCAGGCGGGATTCCTCACTCGCCAGAAACCGTGTCCCGAGCAATATACCGTCGGCCCCCAAGGCGATTGCGGCGGCGAGACCGCGCCCGTCAGCGAATCCACCAGCAGCGAATACCGGAACCGGAGCCACCGCATCGACAATCATGGGCGTCAACACCATAGATGCCATCCAACCGACATGACCGCCGGCTTCAGTGCCCTGGGCGACGATCACGTCCGCGCCGGCATCGACGCCGCGCCGAGCCTCGGTAACGGAACCGGCCATGAAAGTGACGTGACTACCCACATCGTGAGCTCTATCGATGTATAGCCTAATATTCTGATCGCCCCGTGGCCATGCCAACGCTATCGCTGGTGGCTTTTCAGATATAGCGGCGGCGAAGGCGTCATCGTCGACTCCGAAAAGAAGAAAGTTCAGCGCAAATGGTTTATCTGTGTGCTCTCGAATTGCAGCTGAGGCTTCGACCACTTGAGCGGCGGACATGCCATGGCAACCAAGTGCGCCAAATCCTCCAACATCACTTACGGCGGCAACCATTGACGGCTGCGTAAAACCTCCACCCAAGCCACCCAAGGCAACTGGATGGGCAATACCAAGGAGTTCACATACTGCTGTTTTGATCATAGCCATCTCCCACCGCGCCTGATTGTTTGGGCATCAAGGTATCACATAGTGTTCACATATGGCCCGAATACAGAGGGCGAATGCACCGATCACCGATGTCTCCTAGTGGCTAGAACCCGATATTTTAGCGACCGCCGATTATGGTCCGCTTTAAGGCCCCAATCGGACATGGCTGATTGCAAGATGTCCCCCCGATTGGTGGTGCAGGGGCCGAGAATCTCAACAGCGGGCGGATCTAAAAGATTTTCCGAACGATGTCCGCGCTCCGGTAACCCTGATGTCACCTGGGCGCACTCACCGCTTGCGCATCGTGGGATGGTCGTCGATGCTTTGATCTCCATCCGCCGTGTTCATCCCGCCAGAGAGATCAGAGATGTTGAAATTTTACTTTTCGCCGTTGACCAGTTCGCTGGCCACCCACATTGCGCTGTTGGAATGCGGCGCCGATTATGAGCCGTGCCCCACCTTGATGAGCAAGAAGGAAACCCGGGCGCCGGCCTATTTGGCCATCAATCCCAACGGCAAGGTGCCGGCCCTGGTCACCGACAGCGGACGGGTGATCACCGAGGTGGCCGCCACGCTTTACTACCTGGCGCGCAGCTTCCCGGACGCGGCGCTTTGGCCGGACAATGATTTGGAAGCCGAGGCCGAGGTTATTTCATGGATGTCGTTTACCGCATCCACGGTCCATGGCGCGCGGGTCGGCGGGGCCGAGGCCTTTGCCGAGGCCTTTGAGATCGCCAACACCAAACTGGGCGACCGGCAATGGGCGATCGGACGCTTCACCATTGCCGATATTCATTTGTTCCGCGTCTACTGGCGCTTCCGTCCGACCTTGGACGCCCCGCTTGGGACCTACCCGGCCCTGGAATCCCATCACGACCGCATGCTGGCCCGCCCGGCCGTGCAGAAAGCCATGGAAATCGAAAAGGAAATCGAAAAGCAATATGGCTGAGAAAGCGATCGGCGCCAAACGCGGGCTTATTTTCGGAGCGAAAGAATTGCGGTCCGCTCCGGTCGCCCCGTCCGCCCCGGCCGACCGTGTGGCGCGGATCGGTTCGTGCCGGGACACTCAATCCGGACGGCCCGCCGCCCGCTTTGCTCCTCCCAGCCAGTAAATGAACACCGGCCCCAGCGCGACGACCACCGCAACGCCGATGAAGGCCCAGCCCCAGGAAATCAAACTGGCGCCGCCGATGCCCGTCGGGTCCGCCAGGTCCAGGATCAGCCCGAAGACCACCGGGCCGGCGAAGGAGCCCATGAAGCCGATGGAGGAATGGACCGCCATGGTCGCGCCCCGGTAGCCGGGCGGCGCGGCGGCGACGACGCCGGCGGTGATCGATGCCGAATCGGAAACCTGCAGCACGCAATAGAAAACCGCGACGGCGACGACGATGAGATACGCCTGATCGGCCAGGAAGCCGAAGAACAAGGCGACGCCGGCGGATGCGAACATCAGGATGGCGACGGCCGGCGGCCGGCCGATGCGCCGCGCCATTTCATTGCCGAGAACGCTGCCGGCGGGGCCCAGGAAGATGGCGAAAGCGATGATCGTCGGCGCCGAGAAGGAAAAGGCCGCGGCACCGTCCGGATCAGGCCCGGCGCTGGCGGCGAAGGCCAGATAGGCGACGGCCCAGGAGCGGAAGGCGAACAGCTCAAAATTATGGACCGTGTAAGCGAAGACATAGCCCATGACCTCGCCGCGTTTCAGCACCGGGCGGAAATCCAGCAGGTGGGTTTTCGGCACGAATTTCGGCACCGGGTCGGGCCGCGGCACGGTGAAGGTCAAAACAAGAATGGCCGCCAGCGGCCCCAGTGCCGAAACGGCGAAAGCCATCTCCCAGCCCCAGGTTTCGTTGATCACGCCGCTCATGAAATACGACAAGGACAACCCCAGCCCGAAGCCGGAGACATAGAAGGCGACGCCACGGCTGTGGTCCTTGTCGGGGAAGCGCTGTTCCAGGTGGTCGGTCAGCAGTTTCAGGCCCGGCATGTAGGTGCCGGCGATGCTCATGCCGCCCAGCGTGCGGAACAGCATCGCCGACCAGAACCCCTCGGCGTAGTAGGCGAAGCCCAGGCTGGCGATGATGCCGACGCTGGCCGAGAGGATGAATATGGGCCGCGCCGGAACCCGGTCGGCGAGGCTGACCAGGAACGGCACCGTGCCCAGGTAACCGGCGTAGTAAATGCCGTTGATCCAGCCCGCATCGGTCTTCGAAAGGGTCCAGGCGTCGATGAAGGTCGGCAGCAGGGCGGGGAAACTGCCCGAGCCCTGCATGATCCCCATCTGGGCGACGACGAAGGCGGCGATCAGGGGCATGGTGGAGGCCTTGGATTCGTCGGCGGGCGTCTCCGCCATGATGTGTCCCGGATGTTCCTGCGTTGTAGAGGTGCGCCCGGAGTCTATCCCGCGTAGACCTGATAGAGCAAACCGGAGATCAAGGCGCCGGAGAGCGCCATGGCGATGTACCAGATGAACAGGGGCCGCTTGACCAGGGCGAAGACGGCGATGGCGGCCGGCAGGCTGGTCACCGCGCCGGCCACCAGGAAGGCCATGCCGGCGCCGGGCATGACGCCCATGTCGATCAAACCCTGGATCAGGGGCAGGGCGGCGAAGCCATTGAGGTAGGCCGGCACGCCGACGATCACCGCGAGCGGTATCGCCCAGGTGCTGCCCGCACCCAGCATCTCGGCGATGGCATCGGCGGGAATATAGGCGATCATCAGGCTTTCCAGCAGGAACGCCAGGGTCAGCCATTTCAACAGGAATAAGGTTGTGGTCATCGATTCCTTGGCGAAGGCCTGGCGGCGATCGGGCTCGGTCCACATGGCCCAGTTGACCGGTTTTTCCGTGCGGATGGAACCGGCGCCGCAGCCGCCGTCACCGACGCCGTCGCGCAGCGGATTTGCGAAGGCGCCCCGCGCCATGACCAGGCGCGTTGCGAAGCCGCCGGCCAGACCCAGGCCGACCGCGGCCAAGGTCAGCGCGACGGCGAAATCGAAACCGAGTGTTCCCGTGGCCAAGACGAACTTCGACGGATCCATGAGCGGCGAGGCGAGCCAGAACGCCATCACCGCCGGAACCGGTACACCCATGGCCAACAGCGCCGCGATGAGCGGAATGACGCCGCACGAACAGAACGGTGACAAGCCTCCGAACACCGCGGCCAAGACGATCATCACGGACAAGCGGCCTTGGAAGGCGCGGGCCATCAGGCCGTCGGCGCCGGTCGCCTTGGCATAGGCGGCGACAGCGATGGCGAACAACAGGAACGGCGCGATACCGACCAGGGCGTCCAGTGTGAACTGGGCGCTGGCCGGCGCTTGGGCCGGGGAGAATATGGCGACGATGGCGAATATGACCGCCGTCGCCAGCCAGGCCCGGTCGATGTTGCCGAGCCGTTTGCCCCAATTCGATGCCGCCATTACCAGCTGTGTCATGGCCGTGTCCTCTTGCTCTGATCAATTCTTATATTTCTATATAACTGGAAATATGGAAATGTCAAGGGAGGTTGACGGAAATTTCGGCAAATAGAAGCGTGAGGTCTGGGGATGGCTGGGTCGGCCAGACCGATGCGTCCTTATGGAGTTGCTCCTAGCGGGAAGCCCCTCCGGGGGATCGCACCGCGCTTACGCGGCCCCACCGGGGCCACGGTCACGGCGCGAGGGCCCCGGGAGGAGATTGCGCCGGGTATCTTTGCTGCGCGGCCGTCGGCGGGACCGATGTGTCTCGCCAACGCTGATACAGATCAAATCGAAATTGGGTGCCTGGGTGAACTATACCGCTGACTAAGGAACGCAGTGCCCGCAGCCGCATGCTTCGACAGGCTCAGCATGAGGATTTCTCCGAAATCCTGACACAGCAACACTGCACAACCTCATCTTGAGCTTGTCGAAAGATCGGCGACGTCACGATGCCTTTTGTAACGCCCCAATCTCCGCCAGCTTGTTATGCCGAAACCCACCCCAGATGGCAGCCCCCAGCGCCCCGGCGTAGATCGAGTCCGGATGGCTGACGATATCCACGTTCACCTTGAGCTTCTGATCCGCCATGGCTTCGTTGAGCGCCGCCAGCAAGCCCGCATCCAGAGCCAGGCCGCCGGTGCACAGCACCCGGCCGTCCATGACCCGAATGGCGCGCAGCAGTTTCAACAGCCGCCCGGCCATGGACAGGTGAATGCCTTTCAAGATGTTCGGCGCGGTGATCTGGCGCGACACCATGTTGATGACGTCCGTTTCCGCCAGCACGGCGCAGATGGACGAGACGTTTTCGGGGTCGTCGGCCTGGGTCGAGAGCGTGCCGATCTCCTCCTGGGTGATGCCCAGATAGCGCGCGATGTTTTCCAGGAACTGACCCGACCCCGACGCGCATTGCGAGGTCATCCGGTAATCGATCACCTTGCCGCGCTCATCGATGGTGATGGCCCGGCCGTGCAGCGCGCCGACGTCCAGGATCGCGCGGGCGTCCGGCTCCAGGTAGATGCCGCCACGGGCGTGCGTCGTCATTGAGTAGAAGTGTCCTGTCGAGAAGGTCAGGCTTTCCGCCTCGCCCGTGGTGGCAATGTAATGGATGTCGTCTTCACTGACGCTGGCTTCGTCCAAAGCGTCGTCGAAGGAAGACCGCGCCAGCTTCAGCGGATCGCGGCGGCGCACCTTGGCAAGCTGCCGGCCGAGCCATTTGACCTCGCCCGCCTCCGTGGTTTCCATGATGACGGTTTTCACCGCCCCGGTGCCGACATCGATGCCTGCGCTTAAGGTCATGGCCTGTCTCCTTAATGAATGACTTCGCGGCTGGCGAAGGTGGCGGCGCCCAAGGCGCCGGTGTAAATGGACGCCGGGTCGATGTTGATGGTGACCTCGCCGTAATTTTCCTCGATCAGTTTTTCCAACTCCTTGACCGCCGCGCCGTTATTGGCGACGCCGCCGGTGAAGGTGAACTGATCGGTGATGCCGCCGGAACGCGAGATGATCGACATGGCGCGCAGAATGATCGCCCGGTGCAGGCCGGCCAGGATGTCTTCGCGTTTCTCACCCAGGGACAGCCGGTCACGCAACTCGGCCCCGGCGAACACCGTGCAGGTGGAATTGATGCGCACCGACTTGGTCGCCTTCATGGCCATGGGCCCCAATTCGTGCAGGCCCATGTTCATCTCGTCGGCGATATAGCCCAGATAGCGCCCGCAGCCGGCGGCACAGCGGTCGTTCATCTGGAAGTTTTCGACAACGCCGTCGGGATCGACCTGGATGGCCTTGGTGTCCTGGCCGCCGATGTCGAGGACCGTGCGGGTATCGGGATACATGACATGCGCACCCAACCCGTGGCAGAGAATCTCCGAGCGGATATGTTCCTTCGGGAACGGCAGGGTGACCCGGCCGTAGCCGGTGCCGACCACATAGGTCTCTTCCAGGTCCACATCGACGGCGGCGGAGACGGCATCGCCGACCTTGGTCTCGTCCACCTCGATCTCCGGCGCGTTCTCCAGGACGTGCGCCAGGGCATCCGTGAACGACGACCGCACACCGCCTTCCGGGGGCCGGTTCTCGACTTCAATGATCGACTTGTCGTAGAGGTTGAGGACGGTGTCGAAGCCAAGTCCGGCGTCCTTGGTGACCTGTTCACCGATCTGCATGAACTTGGCGCCGGCCAGGTCGCGGAAAAAATCCGACTTGCGTTCGGCGCCCGGCGCGAACAGGTCATCCGCCTCATCGCCGAGCCGTGAGAAAACTTCGTCCAAAGCGTCGGCCACGCCGCCGGCGTCTGCCGGGATATGGGAGATGCAGGTTTCCTTCAGATCCGCCAATTGCTTGACGAAGTGTTCGCGTTTGATCGCCAGTTCCAGGCCGTTGATGACGGCTTGTGGATCGCCGGCGACCAGGGCGTCGTCGAAATGGCGGCGGAACAGGGTCAGGCGCGCATCTGTGCGGGCCTCCTGCTTGGCCACCGCCGTCGCCGTGGCGTAGTTGGAGCGCGAGTTCGTGATGCCGCGCCCGAGTACGTCGCCGGCCTCATCCAACAGAACCGCCTTGGTGGTGGTGGAGCCCAGATCAATACCGATAAAACATTTCATGACGCGTTCCTTCCCTCAGGCGGCCTTCGCCGGACCGCCGCCGCGGCGTTTCTGTTCGATCATCTGGAAATAACTCTCCAGCCGGTTCTTGACGTTGGCCGGCGAGAAATAGCGCGGGTCGACCAGGTCCGTTTCGATGAAGGCGGCCGGCTTGCCGGTCCGTGTCTCGATCTCGCGCATCATCATCAGCTGGCCGGCGGAGAAGCTGTTGCAGCTCTTGATGGAGTTCACCAAAAAGCCGTCGGCCTGGAAGTCATCCATGTATTTTTCGATCATGTCGACCCGGGTCGGCAGGTTGCGGTTGGTGTAACAGCCCAGGCAATAGTCGGCGAGGCTCTCCAGGGGATTGTTGGGATCGTGGCGGAAGCCGTCGTAGTCATAGACGCCGCCGACCTTGGTGTAGGTCGAGGCCACGACGACCGCGCCTTCATCGGAAAACATTTTCCAGAAATCCCGGAACGAGGTCCAATTGGGCGGGCCTTCGACGACCAGGCGGTATTTTTCCTCCACCGGTTCGCCGTCCGGGGTGACCGGTCCCAATCCCTTGGCGATGCGGTCTTCGATTTCACCGCGCAGCAGGCGGTAATAGTCGACGGCCGCTTCGGTGCCGCGGAAGGCCGTGAAGATCGGGCCGATGTAGTAGACGCCGCCGAAATAGGCGTCGATGGGGCTGGGCAGGTTCTTGCCGCTTTCCAGCACCCAAACCACGTCATCTTCAGCCGCCGCGGAATGCCTGAGGTGTTCGCGCAGCCGGTCGATGTCGAACTTCACGCCCGAGACCTCTTCCAGCGCCGGGATCACGTCTTCCTTCAACTGCTTGACCACGTAGTCGCGCATGTTCTGGGTCGTGTTGCCGTCGGCCGCGTAGGGCACGTGCAGCATGGTGGTCCGGCAGCCGTATTGATCGCGCAGCAGTTCGAACCACTTCATGAAGGTGAAGCAGCCCGTGTAACTGAGCAGCAACAGATCCGGCACCGGCAGGGGCTTGCCGTTCGGCGCAATGGAGCCCTTCGCCATGTTGCCGATGTCGGCTTTCACGTAGGTGCAGACGTCTTCCGAATGGCCCATCTTTTCGGCGTCGGTGATCATCGCGCCGGACTTCTTGCGCATGCCGTTCTGAATGGCGTTGATTTCCGGCAGGTTATTGAGCATGTCGAAACACATGATCAGCTCGTTCAGATTGCCGGGAACGTAGGTCGCCGCCACCTTGGCGCCGGTCTCCGGCGCGCTGGTCAGTTTTTCGTAATTGTCGGCAATCATCGCCTTCTGCTTCAGCATGGAGGCTTCTTTGACGACGCCGTCGTCAGAGGTGACGTTTTGCGATTGGGTGCTCATGCTTCCCCCCATAGTTTGATGGTGTCGGCGAAGGTGCCGGCTTGTTCACGGATCGGCTGCATTTGACCGGAGTTTTCGGCGTACTTGAACGAAATGTAGGGTACGGAGGCCTTGCTCAAGGCATTGGCCAGCATGGGCCGGTCCAAAAGCGCCGGGTCGCAGAAACTGGGCGCCGCGAAGATGACGCCCTCGGCGGCCCGGTCCTTTACCGCCTCGACCAGGTATTTGCCCTTGCGGCTGCCGTCGGGTTCGTACTTGGCGGCCGTGTCGGTGGAATGCTTAATGAAGGCGTCGGCCAGATTATCGATGGGATCGCCGTCCGCCGGCACGGCATCGGTGAGCCAGCGGTTGACCAGCATATAGTCGTCATCGACGATGTAGCAGCCGGCCAGTTCGATGGATTTGATCAGGCCGAGCGGCGGCTGCTCACAAAACGAACCCTGCAGGATGATCCGGCAGTTGTCGCGCATGGGCCGGTCGTTGGCCGCGGCGGCGGCCAGGTATTCGCGTATCAATGCGCTGTGGTCCTCCACCGGCAAGACCATGCCGGCGCGCATCAACAGATAGACCTCCTTGGCCGGCGCCTTCCACGGCTCGGTGGCGCGCAGTGCATAGACCTCATTCACCAGATCGCGGTTGTCGTTGTACAGGGTGATCGACTGACGAATGGCGTCGTCGGTAATTTCGCGGCCGATCAGGGCTTCCAGACCGCGCTTCAGTTCGCGCAGTTCCTCGGCGTAGTAGGTGCCGCCGACATCGTCGAGATAGTTTTGCGGCACATCGAAATAGCGCACGTAAACGTCCGGCTTCATCATTTTCCACATGCCGGACAGATTGCGGATGACGTCACAGATGGAGGGGAACAGCATGCCGTCGACGAAATCCAGACGCCCGGTGATCGCCAGTTCAATGGTCGAGCGCGGAATTCGGCAGATATAGCTTTGATAATAGGCGTCGCCGTGGATGACCTCCAGGTTGTCACCACCGCCGAGGATGCCCAGCGGCAACATGCCGCCCGCGTGGATGATCTCACGCGGCACGTAGACCGGCATGTAGCCGATCACCTTGCGGCCCGGCGCCGCCTCCTTCCACGCTTTGGCGGCGGCGAAGTCCATGTCGTCGTAGAGTTCCTGGCAAAAATCGATGATCTGATCGGTGGTTCTCATGGGTGCCGCGCTCCGTTTTTAGGTTCCGTCGCACATCATTAACTCATAATTACGTACTGTAATACCAATTTATTTATATGTCCATAGAAAATTTAAGGGTAATACCCGAGTCCGCTGGTCGGGAACTGCTAATCCTTAGATTTCCGCCAATTTCAGCTGTATGGAAAAATGACCACTTAAATCCGTACTGAATTACGTATATAAAGGTGCCAGACCAGAAAATTCCGAATTGATGGTATTTCAGGGGTACATTGGCCATGAGTGCGGACCAAGACGGCAATCAAATCAGACCGGCAACGGAGGCCGATCTGCCGGCCATCGGCGCCATTGATGCACGGATCACCGGGGCGGCGAAGGACGCCTATTGGCGTGACATGTTTGATCGCTTCGGCAACCGGGCCGACCGTTATTTTCTGTTATCCGAAAATGCCGGCCGGGTAGAAGGTTATATCGCCGGTGAAGTGCGGGCCTGGGAATTCGGCTCACCGCCCTCGGGCTGGGTGTTCGCCATCGGCACGGACCCGGACGCCCGTCAACGCAAGGTTGCGAGCCGTCTATTCGCGGCCATCGCCGAGGCCTTTCGCGGACGCGGCGTTGATACGCTCAGAACCATGATCGCCCGCGACGACGATCTGATCATGTCCTTCTTCCGCTCCCAGGGCATGATGGCCGGACCCTTCGTGCAGTTGGAGATGTCCGTCGATGAGGCCTGGCCCGGCGATGACGAGGCGGAGGCGGCGTCATGAAGCTGCAACGGGCGACCCGCTGTGCGTTGTTTGCGGTGTTCGAATTGGCGCGTGTGCCGGGCCGTCAGGTTTCCGCCGCCGACATTGCCGAAACCTATGATCTTTCGGTCAATCACCTGGCCAAGGTGCTGCGAGAACTGACCCGCGCCAGGATCATCCAGTCCGTGCGCGGTGCCGGTGGCGGTTACACACTGGCCGCAAACCCGAAACGGCTGACCCTCTATGACATCGTCGGCAAGTTCGAGGAACTGGGTGATGATGCGGGGGCGCCGCCGGAACCGGGCGCTGATACGGATGGCGGACGGGCCTTGGACCGGGTGCTCACCGAAATCGATGACATCACCGTGGCGACGTTGAAATCGATTTCCTTGACGACCTTCATGAAACTCAGCCGAAAGTCCGGCGCTTGAAAATACCGCACGAGGTTCTAGTTCGGGCCTGCCGGCAGCGCGTCAAACAGCGGCCGCAAATGATGTTCGAACTGCCGCCAGGCGGTGAGCGCGTCCGAATAGAGGGCGCGCCGGATTTGCACGTTGCTGGCCGTGGTCACGCGCCGCTGGGTCTTATGGAACGACAGGCAGGCGTCATCCCAAGGCAGATCCAGATATTCCAGGAGGCGCCGGGTCTCGGTTTCCTGATCGGTGACCAGGGCTTCGTAGGAAATATCGTAAAAGCCGCCCGGCAGCACCCGGCGCCAATGCGCCATCAGGTCCGCGTAAAGGCCGTAATACTGGCCAAGCTCGGCCAGATCATAGGCGAATTCCAGGCGGTCCGTGAACAGCGTCTTGTAAAGCGACAGACACGTGGCCTCCGGCTGCCGGGTGCAATGGACGATCCGGGCGCCCGGCAGAATCTGGCGGATCAGGTCCAGGTAAATGAAATTGTGCGGCATCTTATCGGTGATGCGGGCGGCGCCGCCGGCGCGGGCACGCACCTGGTCCATGTAATCGGCGCCGGCCAACCGCCGCGCGTCTGAGCCCATGTCCTGGAGGCCTTCCGGATAATTCGCCTTGGCCGCAATGTCGGTGATAAACATCAGCTCACCGGCGCCGAAGACATCCCGATGGCTGGCCAGGATTTGTTCGGCCAGGCTGGTGCCGGACCTGGGCATGCCGACAATAAAGATCGGCGCGGCGCCGTCATGCCCCTGTCGGCCTTGGATATCGAAGATTGCCGGCGTGAACGTTTGTTTGATGCGTTGAAAGAAAGCGGCATCGTCGGCGACGTCATAATTCATCGTCCGGCGTTTCGCCGCATTGCCGCGTTGGTACATGGCAAAGGCCTTGTCGACATCACCCCGGTCCTCATGAACCTTACCCAGCGCAAAGGCCAACTCGGCGCGCTCAAGATCGCTCGGGCCGTCGCGGTCCAACTCGGCTTCCAGGGGCGCTAAGGACGTGTCGTCGCCAGGCAGGGCACCCAGGGACGCCAGGTGCCGCCACGCGCCGGGATGCACCGGGTTGATTTTCAGGACCTGCTCATAGCTTGTTTGCGCATCGGCGAAGTCGCCCGTCTCCTTGTACGCATGGCCCAGGTTGAAATGCGCGTCCAA
Organism: uncultured Magnetovibrio sp.; assembly: GCA_964595005.1. Lineage (GTDB taxonomy): Bacteria > Pseudomonadota > Alphaproteobacteria > Rhodospirillales > Casp-alpha2 > UBA3470. Next base: position 2,898 of record CAZQPC010000082.1, on the reverse strand, counting down.
AAATGACGGGTCCAGGGCCAAAGCCTGGCGGTAGCGTTCCTTCGCCCTGTCCGCTTGATCAACGGCCCGCAGGGCATTGCCCAGATTATTCAACGCGGCGGCAAAGTCGGGCCTGGCCTCAAGGGCGCGTTCGTAATACTCGATGGCGCGGGCCGGCTCACCCAGGTCCTCCAGCACATTGCCCAGATTGTTGTGCGCCGCCGCGTTCTTCGGGTCCGCGGTGAGGGCCTTCCCGAACTGTTCGATCGCCGCCGTGGTGTCGCCCAAATTGCGCAGCGCATTGCCATAATTGTTGTGAAGCGCGGCACCACTGGTGCCCAATTCAATCGCTTCGCGAAAGTCCCGGGCGGCGTCCGCCCAGCGGGCCGCTTGCAAGTGGCCGTTGCCGATGTATTGCAGGACGGCGCCAAGACTGCCGCGGGCATCGGCAAATGCCGGGTCTCGGCCGAGGGCGTCCCGATAGGCTGTCATGGCTTCCTCGGCGCGGCCCAATTCACGCAAGGCGTTGCCGCGATTGAAATGCCCGGCGGCAAGTGCCGGATCAATTTCGATGGCACGGTCGCAGTGTGCTAATGCCGCATTCAAGTCGCCTTGCTGGCGGACCGCCACGCCCAGGTTGAGATGGGCACCGGCGAACGCTGGGTCCGCTTTCACCGCTTGGCCGTAACACGCGGCGGCTTCGTCCCAGTTCTCCAAATCCTTAAAGACGTTGCCCAGCGAATTGTGGGCCTCGGCGAATGTCGGCTGAATTTCGATTGCCCGGCCGATCAGGGCAATCGCTGCATCGGCGTTGCCCGACTGGTTCTCCAGGACGCCGAGCAGATGCAAGGCGTCCAGATTGTCCGGCTGTTGCTTGAGGACGCTTTCATAGCCACGCCGCGCAACCGACAGTTCACCGTTCTGATGGCTTTGAAGGGCCTGATTTAGGGTGCCGGCGATATCCAAGTGTGCAGTCCGTTTCCGATATTATCGGCAGGGACTGGCCACATCTGTCATTCCCGCGAACGCGGGAATCCAGTGCCGCAACCTCCGAGAGTCCCATCCTGGATTCCCGCTTTCGCGGGAATGACGGTCTAATTACTCCTTCATTGGCCTAGGCCAAGCAAGATGTCCTAGATATGCAAGGCGCGCCCGCCAGCCGCCAGGGCCGCTTCCTTGACGGCTTCCGGCAGGCCCGGATGGCCATGGCAGATGCGCGCGATGTCTTCCGCCGAGCCGCCGAATTCCATCACGTTGACCACTTCCTGGATCAGATCGCCGGCCTGCGGGCCGATAATGTGACAGCCCAGAACACGGTCCGTCGCCTTGTCGGAAAGAATTTTCACGAAGCCGTCCGAATCGGCGTTGGAGCGGGCCCGGGAATTGGCGGAGAAAGGGAATTTTCCGGAGTTATATTCGATGCCGGCTTCCTTCAACTGCTCTTCCGTCTTGCCGGATGCGGCCACTTCCGGGTGCGTGTAGACGATGCCGGGGATTGAGTCGTAATCGATGTGGCCGGTTTCGCCGGCGAGGATTTCGGCACAGACGACGGCTTCGTCTTCGGCCTTGTGGGCCAGCATGGCACCGCCGATAACGTCGCCGACGGCATAGATGCCGGGCACGTTGGTCTGGAAATCTTCGTCAACGGGGATGAACCCATGGTCGTCGACGGTGACGCCGGCCTTGTCCAGGCCCAGCTTGTCCGTGTAGGGCCGGCGTCCGATGGCGACCAGAACGACGTCGGCCTTCATGGTCTCCTTTTTGCCGCCGTCGCGGGGTTCCATGGTCAGCGTCACGCCGGCCTTGGCCTTTTTGGCGCCGGTCACCTTGGTCTTCATTTTAAATTCCATGCCCTGCTTCTTCAGGATGCGTTGCATGTTCTTGGAAACCTCCGCATCCATGCCGGGCAGGGCGACATCCAGGAATTCCACGACGGTCACATTGGCGCCCAGGCGCCGCCAGACGGAACCCAATTCCAGGCCGATCACGCCGGCGCCGATGACAACCATGTTTTTCGGCACCTTGGCCAGGCTCAGCGCGCCGGTCGACGACACGATCTGTTTCTCGTCGATGGTGACGCCGGGCAGCGGGGTGACGTCGGAGCCGGTGGCAATCATGATGCTGTCCGTGTCCAGGACTTGCTTCTTTTTCCCCTTTCCGGGCGATACGGACACTTTGCCGGGCTCGGTGATTTCGCCGGTGCCGACCACATAGTCGATCTTGTTCTTTTTCATCAGGAATTCGATGCCCTTGGTCAGGTCATCGACCACCTGTTCCTTGCGACCCAGCATGTTTTTCAGATTGAGTTTCAGGCCGGCAACATCGATGCCGTGGTGGCCGAACTCTTTTTCCGCCATCTCATAGTGATGCGATGATTGCAAAAGCGCTTTCGAGGGAATGCAGCCGACATTCAGGCAGGTGCCGCCCAGCTTGCCCCGTGATTCGACAATCGCCGTTTTCAGGCCCAATTGCGCGGCGCGGATGGCGCCCACATAGCCGGCGGGTCCGCCGCCGATGACGACCAGATCATATTTGTCGCTCATGGTTCGATTTCCTTCTTGCCGGCTTTATATGGGCTGGTTGCGATCAGACGTCCAACATGATGCGCTGCGGATCTTCGATGCATTCCTTCATGCGGACCAGGAACGACACCGCCTCGCGGCCATCGACGATGCGGTGGTCGTAGCTCAGCGCCAGGTACATCATCGGCCGGATCACCACTTCGTTGCCCACCGCGACGGGGCGTTTCTGGATGGTGTGCATACCGAGGATCGCCGATTGCGGCACGTTCAGGATCGGCATGGAATTCAGCGACCCGAACACGCCGCCGTTGGAGATCGTGAAACTGCCGCCCATCATATCGTCCATGCCCAGTTTGCCGTCGCGGGCGCGGCGGCCGAAATCGCCGATGGCGCCCTC
>CAZQPC010000081.1:0-15949 GCA_964595005.1 uncultured Magnetovibrio sp. | reverse complement strand
CGGTTCCCGGAACCGACTTTCCATCGCGCCAGTCGGCTTCGCAGGTGCCCTCGCCGGGGATCGTCAGGATACCGCGGCCGTGGCGCTTGCCATTTTTCCATCCACCCGTGTAGCGGCCGCGCCCGGGCACCTCTTCGATGCCCTTACCTTGCGGCATGCCGTACTGCCAATCGCCCTCATAGCGATACTTGTCGGGCTCTTCCAGGATACCGCGCCCATGTTGTTTATCGTTCAGCCATTCGCCTTCATAACGCGTGCCGTCAGCCCAGCGGTAGGTGCCGAAACCGTGCTTGCGGCCTTCTTTCCAGTTGCCGTCGTATTTGGTGCCGCGGCCCATCAGGAAGGCGCCGTCGCCATGGTAGCGGCCGGCCTTCATGTAGCCCATATAGGCACGATAACGTCCGTAGTCGGAATCACTTTGGCGGCGCAAATGAAGGGCGCCGAGACCGGTGGTTTTGCCGTCTTTGCAGACCCCCGTCCAGGTCACGGTTTCACCGGCTTTTGGACTGGCGTTCCAGACCGCACAGCCGGGGCGGTTTCCGACGGCCTGCCAAGCGCCGTCGGCCGCAACCGGCGCCGACCATGCCCACGCCAGTATCGCCGCGACCATGACCTGCGGCCAATGTGCCACACTCCACCTTGCATCGGTGACCATGCGAAAATGATAACACGACAGATGGTGAAATGAGCAAGAAACGGCAGAAATTAGGCCGGCTGGTCGTCGTCGAGGAAGCTGATGGTGGTTTCCAGGCCCTGACGCATGTGGTCTTCAAGATGTTCTAACATGGCATTCAGGTCGGCGCCGCAGGCGCATTCCACATAAATGTCGTGGGCTTCGCGCAAGGGGCCTTTGCGGTTGTGGGCTTTTTGGTGGAGGGTGAAATAGAACTGCAGGTTGGATTTCATCCGTACCCAGGATTGCTCCAGCAAGGTGTGGCCGGCCAATTCGTAGCACCAGCTGTGCAGTTTGAGTTCCAGTTCAATCGCTAGCAGCGGTGCCGTGCCCTCGCCGATGACCCGCGTAAGTTCCGTGTTGCGCTGGCGAAGATCGTCGCAGGCGGCGGCGTCGCGCTTGTCCCAACACTCACGAAACGCCAGTTGTTCGAGGGCTGTCCGGAGCGAGTACAGCTCTTCCAGGTCGCGCCGCGTGATGGAGCGCACGAACAAGCCTTTGTAAGGAATGGAGACGACCAGGCCGCCGTCGACCAGCTCGCGGATTGCTTCGCGCAGCGGCGCGCGGCTGACACCGAGGCGCGTCGCCAGATCGGTTTCCGTCAGGCGTTCGCCGGGCGCCACCTGGCCGCTGACAATCAATTCCCGGACCTGGCGAACGATCTGGCCGCGCCGGGTCTGGTCTTCAACGGGTTTTAGGTCGGCCAGTGATTCCATGTCAGGCGATGTGCATTTCGATGAGGTTTTTGTAAAGGCCCTGCAGGCGCCGCGTCATCGGGCCGGCGCCAGTGTGGTCGCCGATGGGCTTGCCGTCAATTTCCGCGACCGGCGTTTGCGCGCCGAAGGTACCGGTGAGAAATGCCTCGTCAGCGCTGTAGGCCTCCAACAGTGAGTAGTTTTTTTCGAACACTGGTATGCCGTTGGCGCGGCAAAGGTCGATGATCTTTTGGCGGGTCACGCCGTTCATGCAATAGTCGCCCGTCGACGTCCACACCTCGCTCTTACGGACGATGAAAAAATTGCAGGCGTTGGTCGTGTTGACGAAACCGAGCGGATCCAGCATCAGGCCTTCGTCGGCGCCGGCCTGTTCGGCCTGCAGACACGCGATGACGCAGTTCAGCTTGGAATGTGAATTGTACTTGGCATCCTGGGTCATGGGCAGGCCGCGCACCTGCGGCACCGTCGCCAGGCGGATGCCGCGTTTCTGCAAACTTTCCGCCGGCTTCGAATGTTCGATGATGATCACCACCGTCGGACCGGACCGCGACAGGGCAGGGTGCTGGAACGGTTTCGCCTTGACGCCGCGGGTGACCATCAGGCGGCAGTGAGCGTCCGACGTCATGCCGTTGGCGGCGGCCGTGCGATTTAGGGCATCGAGGACGCCGGCCCGGTCCATGCCGATATCGATCTCCACGGCTTTCAGGCCGGCGAACAGGCGGTCCATGTGTTCGTCGAAGAAGGCCCACTTGCCGTGATAAAGGCGCATGCCTTCCCACATGCCGTCGCCGAGCATGAAACCGGAATCGTAGACCGAAACCTTGGCCTCGTCGCGCGGCACCAGATCACCGTTGACGAATATTTTGATGTCGCGATTCCGCACATCGTCTTCGGCGTCGTGGGTGGAGTGACTGTCGGCTGTTTCGTCGGGGACAACCTTGTTCATCGGCGCTCTGCTCCTCAATCCAATTGCGGCGTCGGCAGGCGGAACGACCCGTGACCGCGCAGGAAGTTCTTGGTGCCTTCCTCTTGAGGATGGATCAACACCTGTTCCGGGACTCCTTGCTCAAGGATATTGCCTTCGGACAGGAACAGTACCCGATCCGCCACCGTATAGGCGAACCCCAGTTCGTGGGTGACGATCAGCATGGTCATGCCTTCCTCGGCCAGTTCCTTCATGGTTTCCAGCACCTCCCCGACCAGTTCCGGGTCCAGCGCCGAGGTCGCTTCGTCGAACAGCATCAGTTCCGGTTCCATGGCCAGCGCCCGGGCGATGGCGATGCGCTGCTGCTGGCCGCCGGATAGCTGCGAGGGGTAGGCGTCCGCCTTCCAGCCCAGGCCGACTTTTTCCAGGTACTTGTCGGCGCGGCGCCCGCATTCGTCGGCGTCTAGTTTGAGAACCGTCTTCGGGCCTTCCATGACGTTTTCCCTGGCCGTCATATGCGGGAACAGATTGAAGTGCTGGAAGACCATGCCGACCCGGGCGCGCAGCGGTGTCAGTTCCTTTTCCGCATAGACAATCCGATCACCGTCTTCGCGGCCAACCGCCTGACCTTGCAAAACAATTCGCCCGGCTGTCGGGATTTCCATGAAGTTGACACAGCGCAGCATGGTCGATTTGCCGGACCCCGACGCGCCCAGCAAGACCACGGTCTCGCCCTTGTTGACGGTCAGGTCGATACCCTTCAGCACCTCCAATTCATCGAAGGATTTGTGCAGGTTGTCGATTTTCAGGACTTCCGTCATGGCCTTATCCCTTCGCCGCCAGGCGCTTCTCAAATCGTTGGACCGCGATCGCCGCCGGGTAAATCAAGGCGAAGAACAACAGGGCGACGGCCGTATACATCTCAATGGGGTTGAAGGCGATGGTTGATATGGTCTTCGCCTGATGCATCAACTCACCATAGGCGATGACCGATGCCAACGACGTCATTTTCATCAATTCAACGGCCCTGTTCATGAACGCCGGAATCATCCGGCGCATGGCTTGCGGCAGGATGATGCGCCGCATCTGCTCGGCATACCCCATGCCCAGCGCCTTCGCCGCTTCCCATTGGCCGCGGTCGATGGATTGAATGCCGGCCCGGTAGATTTCCGATGAAAAGGCCGTGGTGTTCAGGGTCAGCCCCAGCGTCGCCGCCGTGAAGGCATTAATCTCGAACGGTGAGATAATTGGGAAGGCAAAAAAGAACCAGACGATCTGCACCAAAACGGGGGTATTGCGGAAGACCTCGACGAAGGCCGTCGACGGCCAGTAAAGCACGGGATTTCTGGAATAGCGCGCCATGCCGACGAACATGCCGAAGAACAATCCCAGGACCAGGCACAAGGCGCCCAGGATGACAGTGTTCTGCAGGCCTAGAAGCAACAGGGCCTTGTTGGTGAAGACGGCGGAGAAATCCCAATTGTGTTCCATGCCGGACCCCCTAATGCGCCGTCGTCTCGCCGGTCCGCGCCATATATCGTTCGATCCGGCGGACCCCAATGGAACAGGCGAAGATGACGACGAAGTAGATGGCGGCAGCGATGGAGAAGACCTCCAAGGAGCGGTAGGTCGACTGGGCGATGGAGTTGGCCTGATAGAGCAAATCGGCATACGAGATGGTGCTGACCAGGGTGGTCGTCTTCATCAGTTCAATGGCGCGCTCCAGGAATGCCGGCACCATACGTTTCACGGCCTGCGGCAAGATGATGCGGCGCAGGGTCCGTTTGCGGTCCATGCCAATGGCCTTCGCCGCCTCCCACTGGCCGCGGTCGATGGAAACGATGCCGCCCCGGAACACCTCGGCGAAAAACGCCGATGACTGCAGGGAGAAGGTCAGCACCGATGCCCGGAACGGATCGATCTCGACCCCGATCAGGATCGGCAAAGCAAAGAAAAACCAAAATAATTGTGCGATGGGCGGTGTCGAACGGAGAAATTCGATAACGACACCGACAGGAATGCGAATGGGCCAGGACCCGTAGAGCCTCAGCAAGGCCAGGAACAAACCAAGCGGCACGCCGAACAACAGCGCCAGGCCGGTGACCTTCAGGGTATTGACGAGACCCAGCATCAGCAGATCGAAATCCCTGAAGACAATGCCGAAGTCCCATTCGTAACCCATAATCGCTGTTCCTGCCTAGGTGGTGAGACGTGGATGAGACAGCAAAGTCCCGCCCACGCTCATCATCTTACCAGTCTTCCCGGCGAATGGCGGGAACGGTTGACGGGTCGACACCGAAGGATTTCAGAAAATCCTCGTACCAGACCTGGGTCTGGCCGGTGGCGTAGTAGTAGGCGACGGCCGTGTTGACCCAGTCGCGCCAGGTCTTGTCGGCTTCGCGCCGCACACCGGCCGAAGATGCCGATTGACGCACCGGTGCCGGCAGCACGATCTGGCCACGGCCGATCTTCTTGCGCATGGCGATCAGCGGCGGGTGGAACAGGGACACGGCATTGACGCGCTTGGACTGGAACGCCGCCACCGATTCGCCGTTCGATGGGAAGCGGAGAATGGTTGCCTTCGGCAGGTGCTTGGTGACGTAGATATCCATGGTGGTGCCCTGGGTCACCGCCAACTTGGTGCTTTTCTTATTCAAGTCCGACCAGTTCTTGATTTTCATGTCATCATCGGCCAGCACCGCCAGCGCGTAGTAGAGCAGGGGCTGGGCCGGAAAATCGATGGCCAGCGCGCGCTTCGGTGTCGCGTCCAGGACGAACATGACGTCGATCTTGTTGGCTTGCAGGGCCGCGATGGAGGTGCCCCAGGTGACTTCGACGGGCTCAAACTTGACGCCCAATTCCTTGGCCATGGCCTTGCCGACGGCCGAACCTAGACCCGTCCATTCCTTGCCGGCGGGGTCCTTGTAGAACCACGGTGGCGCCTGGGTGACACCGATCCGCAAACTGCCACGGTCCTTGATCGCCTGCCAGGTGGATTTGCTTTGCGCATCGGCGCTGCCGGACCAAGCGACGACCGATACGATAAGGGCCAGCGATGCCGCCAGCCGGGTGAAAACGGTTTTAAACATATGCTACCTCCTGAATCCAGGAGCCTCCTCATGTTGAAATCGATTGTAGGATAATAGGATTGTCGACAAACTGTCAATATAGAGTATGTAGTGGTGATGAAGCGGAACTTTCGCCGTGTTCGCAGGACCGCCAGGAGATAGACTTGCGGCCTTTCTGCATCGATGTTTGGCAATGGTTGATGGCGCAATATGATAACGTCCGGGACGATCGCCGCAGGGCGCAGCGGCTAAAGTGGGAGGTCGGTGGCGGCGTCGCACTCTCGGCCCTGGCTATTGCTGTTTCCTGGTTCAATCCTGATTGGACGTTACCGTCGCAAACACCAGATACCAGAGATACAGTGGCGTCGGCCGCGCTGCCGCTGCCGGCCGCATCGAATGTGGCAGAGGTGGAGCGCAGGCTCGCCTTGGCACGGCGGTTCCTGGATAGCGGCCAAACGATTAACGCGGCACTTGTGACCCTGAATGTTTTGTCACAACCAAAGAACCGGATTCCCGCTAGCCTGCGCCTCGACTTGCATCGCATGTTATTCAAAGCGCATCTCGCGAACCGCGAGGCCGCCGTCCTCAAAGGGCACTTGAGCGTCGTCCGGTTTGCCCGGTTCAGTCCAGATGGCCGGCGCATTGTGACCGGCTCTTCGGACCGCACCGCGGCCCTGTGGCGGGCAATCGACGGGACCCGCCTGGCCGAAATGCAGGGTCATCGCGATCAGGTTTGGGCCGGCGCCGTCAGCGCTGACGGCCGGAAATTGGCGACAGCCGGCTTCGACGGCACGGTGCGCCTTTGGGATGCGGAAACGGGGCAGGCGGGTGCGGTCCTTGACGGGCATGCGGCTGAGGTCGCGGCCGTTGCCTTTGACAGCTTAGGGCGCCGGCTGGCCACTGCGTCCTACGACAGTACGGCCCGCGTTTGGGACATCGAAACCGGGACATCCGTCATCCTGCGAGGCCATGGTGCCGGATTACGGTCGGTAACCTTCCATCCCGACGGCACGCAGGTCCTGACCGGTTCAGACGATGCGACAGCGCGCCTCTGGAGCGCGGCGACCGGTGCGCCGCTGGCAACTTTGTCCGGGCACGATGACGCCATACTGGACACGGCTTTCAGCCCCGACGGGCGATGGGCGCTAAGCGCTTCGGCGGATGGCACGGCGCGGCTGTGGGATGCCGCCACGGGTGTGGCGGGGCCGGTTCTCAGGGGCCACGAGGGAGACGTCAATACAGCCCGTTTCGGCCCCGGTGGACGGCTTGTGGTAACCGCGTCGAGGGATGGTACGGCGCGGCTATGGGAGACGGCAACAGGGCGTCCCTTGCGCGAATTGAAGGGCCACGGCAGTTGGGTGAACGCGGCTGTGTTCAGCGCAGACGGACGCAAGGTGGCGACGGCATCGAGGGACTGGACCGCGCGCCTCTGGGATACGGAAAGCGGTCGGCCGTTGGCGGTTTTGGCGGGCCATGACAATGACGTGACCTGGGTCGAATTCAGCCCTGATGGCGCCCGCGTGGTGAGTGCCGCCGGCGACGGCACGGCGCGGCTCTGGGACGCCATCGACGGCGCCGCCGTGAGCATTGAGCCCGGCGGGCGGGTGCCGAAGGCCGGCCGCGTCGCCATTCATGGCGGCGTTCGCCGCAAGGCCGAGATCAAGGCCGCTAACGAGGTCCAGTTGACGGACACTGAAACCGGCGCTGAGGTTGGCCGATTGACCGGCCATACGGCGGCGATCCTGACGGTTGCCTTTAGTGATGACGGCAACGCCCTGGTGACCGCGTCGGTCGACGGCACGGCGCGATTATGGGAAAGTGAGGGTGGTCGCGCGCTGGCTATGTTGCCGGGCGATGGCGGTCCGATCATCGCCGCGGCGTTCAAAGGCAACGGCCGCGTTGTAACAGCCACCGCCGGCGGCACCGTCCGCCATTACCAGGTGTTTTCCACAGCCGCCGGCATGGCAGCCCATCTCCGCAGACATCTGCCGCGCCGGCTCAGCGGTTATCAACGGTATCAGTGGTCACTGGGAAAGGCACCTGCGGACAGCGCGATCGAATGATCTCAATGCACCAACGAGGCGTCCGCCGGGACCACCACCTGCGGGTCACCAATGGCCAATTCCAAATCCCATTCGGCTGTCTGCGCCGAGGTTACCATCATATGACAGAGTGCATGCAACAGCTGTTTGTTGAGCGAGAACTCGACGCCCATGCCGTTCTCCGTTTTTAGGTTGATGCGGGTGAGATCGCTATTCACCGGTTTCACCTGACCGCCGGTGACCAAAAGAGCCCCAGTGTTTGACGTCAGGTTGACATTACTTTTCTCGTGTTTCTGGGAGAAATCGCTGCCCTGGATGGATTCCTGATGTTCCATGGCCATCACCGCGTCCTTGACGTCAGGTAAAAGATCCTTGGCCAGGTTCGGGTCGCGTTCGATGGTTTGCACCAACGCGCCCCACATGACGCGCACGAAACGCCGCGTCATCCATAGCTGATATTCGGTCTTTTCCTTGGTGCCGATGCGCAACATGACCCGGTCCTGTTCCGGGGAATAGGTCATGGTCAGCTGATGCAGCGGGCTCGTCACGCCGCCGTCTCGGTGGCCTGGGCGGCATCAATCATGCGGGCCAGAATCTGTGGTTCCTGGGCGCCCGAGATCACCATGCAGTTGTTGAAGACGAAAGCCGGCACACCGTTCACGCCCATGCGGTGGGCCCTGGTGTTTTCGTCATAGACGAAGTCTATATCGTCTTCGCTATCCAAGTAGTTGGTGACTTCGCTGGTGTTCAAGCCAATGCGGGCACCGATCTCAACCAAGACATCACGGCGGCCAATATCTGCGCCGTGGATGAAATAATCGACGTAGAGGTCTTCGACGATGCCGTCATCGCAGCCCTTGGCCAGCGCGTACTTGATCAGGCGATGGCTGTCAACGGAGTTGGGGGTGCGGTCGATGCGTTCAAAGGCGAAGTCAATATCGACGGATTCGCCGGCCTGCGCGATGGCGCCGTAAATGCGCCGCACCCGGGCCTCCGATCCGAACTTGCGGATCAGATAGGCGGTGCGGTCAATGCCGTCAGCGGGAATCTCGCGGTTCAAAAGAAACGGCCGCCACTGGAGGCGCGCTTGGACATGCGGGCGCAGTGCCAAGGCCTGCTCAATGCGGCGCTTGCCGATGTAACACCATGGGCAAATCGTGTCGAAGATAACCTGAATGTCCATTGCCAAAGTCTACACCAATCGATGTGGGCAACGCCAACTTTGGACCAACGCAAAGCATGGGCGAAAGCCGACGCGGCATCATGAAAATGCGCTCACCGTATCAGCTTGCCGAACCGCACCGCGGAATGGCCTTTGGATTTCAAGCGGTTCGGCATGATCAGGACGCAATTGTCGTAGGGCGTTCGGACCTCGTCATCGCCATCCCAGCCGATCACGGTACCGGCGTTCTCAATCAGTTCCATGCCGGTATAGGTTTCGGCCCATTTGAAGGCATCGTTTTCGATGGTGTGCGGCCCTGAAACTTCAATGAATTGCTGGGCCGGCAAGTCCGCTTCCACAGTCGCGATATGTTGGCCGAAAAAATCTTCGGTGATGGCATCCGTGTGGCGCAGGAAGCGAAGTGTTACGTCCATGGAGACCGCGACCGCATCCTTGCGCCAATGCTGCCCGGCTTCCACCAGTACGGCATTTTGTGCCGCTTGCGGGTCGCCAAAATGCCCGTAGTCACGCAATCGCGTGCCGGCCGCATGGCCCGCATCCGCCACCACGTAGGCCGGTGACTTCACTTTAAGGGCCAGGTCGCGTCCTTTCTCCAGGGGGCCACACAGCATTAGCGCCGGTGAATCACTGGTCATGGAATGAATGTCCAATAAAAGGTCCACGGAATCGATGATCGGCCGCATTTCCCGGGCCCGGCGGGTTTCCTGGGTGTCGCGTTCACCGTCCAGAACATCCGTTCCCCAAACCCTGTTCAAGTCTTCGTCAATGAACCGCGACGCCGTTGGATCATTGGCGTCGAAAGATTGGTATGCCGCAACATTATGGAACCCAAGCGTCAACTTGCCCTGCGGGGGCCGAACGTCGCTTCGGAACAACCTGTCCAACGTTATCGCCCCGCACAGTTCATTGCCATGGGTTACAGCCATGACCATCACGTGCGGACCCGGCCGGCCGCTGTCAAAGGATGTGACATGGGAGACACCGGTGTTGCCGGCCTCATAAGCGGAGATATCCACGGGTTCGATTTCGATGGGGTAGGTTGTCGGCATGGATGCTCGGTTCCCTAAATGATTTCATTGACGCGCCGCAAAGGCGGGGATGGGTCGGCGCCATTGATAGCAGATCGTTGCGCCGCCGGAAAACCATACGCCGGAAAATCATACGATTGCATATTTTCAAGCCGCGCCGACGATCGTTCGGTGCGGTACGCACGCGCCCAGCCGGTATACGTTTGATCCCCCAAAGTATCCGCTTGCATGCTTGAGATTTTGTTCTAGGTCAGGCCTGCTAAGCGGATGAAGTGGATAAATTTATTCGCAGCGCTTGGCGTTGTGGCATTTCGCATTAGACCCGCGCAAGCGGCCGATGATGTCGTGCTCAAATTCGGGCTCTACGCTTCGGAAAAACCAAGCAAGATGATTCGGCAGTTCCGGCCGATTTTAAACCGGCTCGAAAAGAGCTTGACCGCTTTGCTTGGCCGCAAGGTACGGATAAAGACGATTGTCGCCCGCAGCTATGCCGAGGGGCAGGATAATCTGGTTTCGGGCCGGGTCGATTTCTCGCGCATGGGTCCTGCGTCTTATGTTGCCGTGAAACGGCGGACCCCCGAAATTTCCGTTCTCGCCTTAGAAAGCCGGCGCGGGCGGAAGGAGTTTCACGGTGTTATTTCTATAACGTCGGACAGTAACGTCCACAATCTGGCCGACCTCAAGGGTAAGAACTTCGCATTCGGCAGCGAACGTTCGACCATCGGGCGCTATCTTTCGCAATTGCTGTTGCTTGAAAACGGCGTGCGTGCGGCCGATTTGGCACGTTATGAATATTTGGGGCGTCACGACCTGGTCGGCACGGCCATCGCCGCCAAGAAATTTGACGCCGGTGCCCTAAAGGAAAGTACTTTTAAGGCCATGGTCGAAAAAGGCCGCAAGATCCGCGCTATTGCTTTGATCAAAAATGTCACACAGCCTTGGATCGCGGCCGCGCAATTATCGATCCGGATGACGGTGGCGTTACGTCAATCTCTCTTGCAGATGCGCGACGCAAAGGCGTTGAAGGCCCTCAATAGCGGCCCTTTGCTGGCCGGATCGGACGACGATTTTAATTTGATACGCCGGGCGATTGATATGAACTATCAGTTTTTCAAATAGGATGTAAACGTGCAGGAAATTGTTTCGTTCATTGGCAGTCGCCGGCTTGGATTTCAGGTATTTTTGGCGGCATCCTTATCGACGATCATCGTTTTGGCGGTGGTTGTCGTGCTTTTTTTCCCATATGGCGGTCGATCTGCTTTTCGAACAACAAGTTGAAAACTCGGCCCGCTCCGTCAGCTATCTTGCCGGTGCATCTGTTGAAGCTGTGATCACCGAAGATATTCCGGTTCTCGAGACGGTGATCGCGCAAGCCATGCAAAATGATCAGCAAATTCATGCGGTTCGATTTACCAACGAAGACGGGAAAGTCTTGGCGTCTTCTGTTATGACGGACCACGAACACGGCGTGGCGATGCGCCATTCAACCGCCCCTATGTATCTGATTCCGCATTCGGAATTCCTGTCACGCAGCAGTGACATCGTCGTCGGTGGCGAAAAGTTTGGAACCGTCACCGTCATCTGGCATACGCATGCACTATTCAAGGCTTTTTCAGGAAAACTGCCGATCATAATCGCCGCCATTGCCGCCGTTATGTTATTGGCGACGGCGGCGATCGTTACGGCTGTCCATGTTCTCGTGGTTCGACCGATCAATGGGATTAACGAAAGACTGGTGTCTCTGTCGACGGACGAATTTGCCAATGCGGCGGCGCCTCCCGCCTTTGCGTCGAAGGATATCCGGGCGCTGAATGACGCCGTGACGGAGTTTGATCTGGGCGTCGTCGAACGGCACCGCGCCGAAATGGCGATGCAGACCAGTGATGCCCGCCTGCGCGCCATTTTAGACGGCTCCCCTGCGGCGATTACCATGAAAGACCGCGATGGGCGGTATCTTGTGTCGAATGATACTTACGCGCGCTGGGCCAATACGGATACCTCCGGCATATTATGGCGCACCTTCGATGATTTCGGCGATCCCCATATCATTCAGCAAATCACGGCTGCCGATCAACGGGTGTTCTCGGCCGGTAAACCGGAAATGCTTGAGCTGGGGTTTGTTTGGCCCGACGGCATCCACCGTGACGTTTTGATCTACAAGACGCCGGTGCGCACGGATTCGGATGTCATCGATGGCGTGGCGACGACCACTCTGGATATTACTGAGCGTAAACTGGCGGAAACGGAAATTCGCGATTTCAATGAAAAGCTCGAAATTCTGGTCAACGAACGGACGGAAGCCCTGTATGCCAGCGAAACAAGGTTTCGCCACGCCCTGGAAGAAGCGCCCATCGCCATTGCTCTGGTTGATCTGGATGGGGTGCGTTTCAAGGTGAATCAGGCAATGGCCGATTTTCTGGGCTACACCATCGAAGAACTGACCGGCACCAATCTGACTGATACGGTGGTTTATCCTGAGGACCGGCAGCGCGGCGCGCAATTGCGCAAGCAGTTGTTGGCCGGCGAAATCGACAGCTTTCGCAACGAGACCCGCTACCGCCACAAGGACGGCCATATCCTCTGGGGCGAGGTCAATGTGGCGCTGGTCCGCCTGTCCGACAATATCCCCTTGCACTATATCATCCATGTGGTTGACGTCAGCGAAGGCAAACTGGCTGAAAACCAGCGCAAGGAAGCGGAAGCCCAGCTAATTCAGGCGGAAAAGCTGGCGACCCTCGGGACCCTTGCCGCCGGCGCGGCCCACGAACTGAGCCAGCCCTTGAACATCATCCGGATCATCTCCGATTCCGCTGCTTTCGCCGCTGACGAAAGCGCCCAAGAGGTTGCCGTTGCCCGTGAGGAACTGCAGGTCATTGCCGAGCAGGTGACCCGGATGGCCCAAATCATCGAACATATGAACATTTTCAGCCGCAAGGACGATCAGCCCGGCGCGGTCTTTTCTCCGGCCCAGGCGGTGCGCCGCGTCGTCTCCATTGTTGAAAAGCAGTTCGCCGCCGATGGGGTGGTCGTGAGCTCCGAAATTCAAGAACCCTGCGGCAACGTCCTGGGCGCCGAGGGTCGGTTGGGGCAGGTCGTCTTGAATCTGTTGACCAACGCCCGCGACGCGGTTTCCGCGCGCAACATACGCGAAGAGGATGCCGGGCACAGTTTTTCCGGCAAGATTAATCTTAAGGTATCGGCAGATGAGCAGCAAAACCGAATCTACATCGACGTTATGGACAACGGTGGCGGGATCGATGCAGAAGTTTTCAAAAACATCTTCGATCCGGTTTTCACGACCAAGGAGGTCGGCACCGGCACCGGCCTTGGTTTATCTGTCAGCCATTCAATCATCGAAAGTATGGGTGGCACGCTGATTGCCGCCAACGTTCCGGAAGGCGCGTGTTTTCAGATATCGTTGCCGCTTGGCGTAAGCGCACAGCACGCCGGTATGGCGGTTGCCGAAGGGCTCCCGGAACCGAATGTCGACGGCCCGGCACCAGTGATTGACGAAGCCGCGGCGAAGTGCTCCGTGTTGATCGTCGATGATGAATTTCAGGCCTCCAAGATTTTTGCGCGGACCATGCGTAGCCGCGGATATGAAGTGGTGACGGCGGGGAACGGGTTGGAGGCTCTGGAAGCCTATCGGGCACGGCCTGTGGACATCGTCATCACCGATATCCAGATGCCGCAGATGGACGGGCAAACATTGATCGGCCATCTGCGTGAAATTTCGCCGTCCCTGCCGATATTCGTTACCACGGGAAAAATTTTCTCCGATGACGAAAGCGACGATATAACCGGGACGCACGGCGTTCACCTGGTCCAAAAGCCTATCGATCTGGCCGAAATCACCAACAAGATCGATGAGATCATGGCGGCCTGACGCCGTGCCATATGCAGCCCCGCAACCTGACGGTGAGTTGCGCATTTGCCTTCTAACCAGTTGAAATCACAAACAATTTACATCCGTTCACATAATTGATATCTCCTTGCAAAATACCTGTGTTATCAAATAATTGCGCCGTTCCGGTGAGGAACCACGAAAGCGCGCAACCGAGAAGCCGTTTTCGGGCAAATTGTGGGCTCGAGATGGCGCCGATAAACACTTTGGAGATCATGCGGACATGTCTATTTCCCATAGAATTTATGCGATTGTCGCCCTCTCTGGAATCCTGGCGGCGGTCATCGCCGGCACCGGTATTCTGAAAATGTCGAAGATCGGCACGGAACTGACGGAGATTGCCCATCAGGACATTCCGCTGACCGAGAACGTCACCCAGATCACCTTGCGCCAGTTGGAACACGCGATCCTATTGGAGCGCGCCTTGCGGGGCGCCGAGATCAAGGCCGGCACGGACCTGCACCGCGACAAGGAGGCTTTCGAAAAGCTGGCCCACCAGGTAGACGAGGAAATCAAGGCCGGCGAGAAGTTGGCGGAGAACGCCATCGCGGACGCCACCACCGACGAAGGCCGCAAGGAATTTACAAGCGTTCTGGACCAACTGAAAAAGATCGAGGCCGAATACAAGACGTATGAAGAACACGCCTTCAAGGTGCTGGCCGCCGTGGCAGCTGGAAAGGCCGGCGAGGTCGGTGAACTGGTCGAAACCATCGAACACGAGCAAGAACAGCTGGACAAGGAACTGTCGCACCTGCTTTTGGAGCTTGAACAGTTTACCCACCGATCCGCCGAACACGCCCTGGAAGTGGAGCAGGGCGGCATCAAGATATTGATCGGCATCGGTCTGGCCGGCATCTTGCTGGGCGCCGTGGTCGGCGTGCTCATCGGGCGCAACATCACCGGCGGCGTGGCCTCCATCACCGGCGCCATGACGACCCTGGCGGACGGCGATTTGGAGACGGAAATTCCGGGCCAGGAGCGGGCCGACGAGATTGGCGCCATGGCGGCGGCGGTCAACGTTTTCAAGGACAACGCCCAGCGCGTCAAGCGTCTGGAGGACGAGCAGGCGGAGGCCGAAAAGCGTGCCGAAGCGGAAAAACGCAAGATCATGAACGACATGGCCGACAGCTTCGAAGGCAGTGTTGGCTCGGTCGTTGACACGGTCGCCTCGGCGTCGGCGCAAATGACCCAGTCGGCGACGGCCATGTCAGCCACCGCCGAACAAGTCAGCCGCCAGTCGACGGCCGTCGCGGCGGCCTCGGAAGAGGCCGCCACCAACGTCGAGACCGTGGCCACGGCGGCCGAGGAACTGTCGGCGACGATCCGCGAGATTGCCGGCTAGGTGTCGCGCGCCAGCACCGTCGCCGGTCAGGCCGTCACCGACGTCAACAGCGCCAATGGCCAGGTGAAGGGCTTGAACGAAGCCGCCCAGCGCATAGGCGAGGTGGTTCAGCTGATCACCGACATCGCCGAACAAACCAATCTGTTGGCCTTGAACGCGACCATCGAGGCGGCCCGGGCCGGTGATGCCGGCAAGGGCTTCGCCGTGGTCGCCTCCGAGGTCAAGAACCTGGCCAACCAGACGGCCAAGGCGACCGAAGAAATCGCCGGCCAGGTCGGTTCCATCCAGTCGGCCACCGAGGACGCGGTCGGTGCCATCGACGGCATCCACAAGACGGTCACCGAGGTCAGCGAGATTTCGTCGTCCATCGCGGCCGCCATCGAACAGCAGGACGCGGCCACCCAGGAGATCGCGCGCAACGTCGAACAGGCGTCGGCCGGCACCCAGGAGGTTAACCAGAACATCGCCGGCGTCAGCCAGGCCTCCGTGGAAACCGGCGACGCGGCGACCGGCATTGCCGGGGCGGCGGAAGACCTGAATTCCCAATCGGCGGTCTTGCGCTCGGAAGTCGATAAGTTTCTCAACCAAGTGCGCAGCGCCTAAGACGCCAAAGACACCGAACGCCCCCGAACGCCCCTGAATGCCACAGGGGGGAAATGGAAATGACGAACGGGCCGGTGATTGCCGGCCCGTTGCGTTGCTCATGCCAACATCAACCGCTGAACGCCTGCAGGCCCGTCTGCGCCCGGCCCAGGATCAGCGCGTGGACGTCGTGGGTGCCTTCATAGGTGTTCACCGTTTCCAGGTTGACCATGTGGCGGATGACGTGAAATTCGTCGGAGATGCCGTTGCCGCCGTGCATGTCGCGGGCCAGACGGGCCACGTCCAGGGCCTTGCCGCAGGAATTGCGCTTGATCAATGAGATGTTCTCCGGCGCGCAGGCGTCCGCATCCAGCAGGCGCCCGACCTGCAGACAGGCCTGCAACGCCAGGGTGATTTCCGTCTGCATGTCGGCGAGCTTTTTCTGCACCAGCTGGTTGGCGGCCAAGGGGCGGCCGAACTGTTTGC
>CAZQPC010000080.1:0-16055 GCA_964595005.1 uncultured Magnetovibrio sp. | reverse complement strand
CCGGCACGGCGTTCATCATCTCTTCGGCGCAAGGTTGGATCATGAACAGCCAATGCCAGGATTTCTTTGCCCATTGGGCGTCGGCGTTGGACCACACATGATGGCTGGGCAGGATATCGATGATGGCGAGGCGTTGCACCCGGTCCGGGTGATCAAGACCCATGCGGTGGGCCGTGCGCCCGCCCCGATCGTGGCCGGCGACGTAGAATTCCTTGTAGCCCAGGCTCTCCATCACCTCGACGCCATCGAGCGCCATGGCGCCGAAGGCATAGTTGAGATCGCCTTCTTCCGGTTCCGGGGCCGAGGAATCGCCGTAGCCGCGCAGGTCCGGGGCAACGACGTGAAAATCCTGGGCCAGACGCGGCGCGATCTTGTGCCAGGACACATGGCTCATGGGATTGCCGTGCAGCAGCAGCAAAGGCGGCCCGTCACCGCCGTGGCGGAAGTGAATGCGTGCGCCCGAGGTATCCAGATCGCGGGTTTCGAAGTTTTCAAACATCATGCCACTCTCATCCCATTCTCAGGCGACGCCCACTGCAGCGTCGAAGCTGTCGCGCTGCGGACCGGGCCGGGCCCGGATCATGTCGGTCAGTTCCTTGCGCAGGGCCGCTTGGGCCGGATCGTCGAAGACATTGCGCATCTCATGGGGGTCTTCCGCCAGATCATACATTTCGCCGGCGTTTGTGCCCAGTTCAAGGGTCAACTTTGCGGTCCGGGTCCTGACCGTCCGCAATTGCAGAGCGACGCCACAACGGCTGGCATCGACGTCCCATTCGCTGTAAGCCACATCGCGGCCGTCGTTGCCGTCGATCAAGGGACGCAGCGAGGCGCTCTGCGCTTCCCCGGGCAGCACGGCGCCGGCGTATTCGCAGAACGTCGCGGCCAGATCGAGGGTCGAGACGGGCTCAGTGCTGTCCTTGCCGGCCGGCACGCCCGGCCCCTTCATGATCAGGCCGACCCTGAGCAGCGCCTCATAAGGTGTCGGGCCCTTCAGATAGAGGCCGTGATCGCCCAACAGGTCGCCGTGATCAGTGGAGTAGACGACGATCGTATTCTCCGCCAACCCGCATGAGTCGAGGGCCGCCAGAATGCGTCCGACGTTGTGGTCGATGAGCGAGATCATGCCGTAATAATTGGTCGTCATTTCGCGCAGTTGGGCCTCATTCTGGTCCGGGGTGCGCGATGTCTTGGCGCGGAAGGCCTTGTATTTTGGATCTGCCAAAACGGGCTCACCTTCCAAGGAAGCGCGGTGCCACCAGGGCCGGTTGTCCAAATCTTTTGCCCCTTCCACCGGCAATTCGACCTCGTCCGGATGATGCAACAGGTTCCACGGATCAGGGCAGTCGAAGGGGTGGTGAGGGTCGGGGAACGACACCCAAAGACAGAAGGGATCTGCATTTTCCTTGCGGTCTTGAAGATAGGCGTTGGCGCGCTCACCGCACCAGGTCGACGAATGCCAGGCCGCGGGCAAGGCCGAATTCCAGGTCTGGGCGGCGCCGATACCGGGCCGCGTTTCCGCCTTCCAGGCCTCGAAAGCCTCAGGCCCGCCGACGTCGCCGAACACCCAGCGCTCGAAGTGTTGGCCGTCGGGCGGCAGGATCGGGTCGCGGGTCTGGTGCCAATGGCCCAGCGTCATCAACTCCGCGTGCTGAAACCCCATGTAGGGGCCGGTCCAATCGGCGCCGAAGTTGGCTGAGCTTAGTTTGCATTCCGGCGTGCCGGTGGCCTGAAAGGTCTGGCAGGTGGAAAAATGTGCCTTGCCGATGAAGGCCGTGTCATAGCCGGCTTTCGTCAATTGCCCGGCAAAACCGGCCTCACCGACGTCGGGCCGAAGATCGATGCCGTTGTCGGCCACACCGTGGGTCAGCGGCAGCTGGCCGGTCAGGATGGAGGCCCGCGACGGCTGACAGACCAGATTGGGCGTGATGCAGGTATCGAAGCGGGTGCCGGCGGCGGCCAAAGCGTCGAGATGCGGTGTCTTCACGCGGCGCCCGGCGAAGCCGTAACAATCGGCGCGCTGCTGGTCCGACGTGATGAACAGAATGTTGGGTCGGGTTACCATGATTTGGGCTTTCGTGCGCTATTGATTTCCTTGGATATAGATGGGGCTGGACCAGGCCTGATGACCGTCCTCCTGCGTCACCCGCACATACAATCGCGCTTCGCGGTCCGGATGCAGGGGGATGTCATGAGTTTCAAGGTAATGCATTTCCGTCATCCGAGACGGCAGACGCGACACCATCAGACGGATATCCATGCCGCCGCAGGCATGGGTTTCGCCGTCTGCCGTAAGATCGGCAAGTGATACGTTGACGGCCTTCTCGCTGGTCTCGATTGCCGCACCGCCAGACCAGGCATCCTTATCCAGCCACAGATCGACCGACGAACTGCCGCCGGTTGTAACGGTCTGCCAATCGATCGTCCGCGCGTCCGTCAACGTGGGTTGCCGGTTCGGGTTCCAGAAATTGACGGCCCCCAAACGCTCGATCCTGCCGGCGTCCAGCGTCGCCTTGCCGGTCCACTTTACCAACCGGCCGCGACCGCGATAGTGCTGGCCGGCGCAGGTGATGCGCAACCGGTCCGGGCCCGCCGACAGGTCCCAGGGCCGGATGGTTCTGAGCAGATCCAGACCGTCGAAGATGTCGATACGTTCAAGCGGCGCGGAGCCTTCCGCCTCGATGTTCAGGGATACCTGTTCATCCGGCACCTGAATTTCATCGCCCATCATGCAGGCGTCGTCAGCAAAGGTCGCTGTGACGTTCAGGAACATGCGGATGCCGGTGGTCGCGTAATGATGGCGTTGGCGAAACTCCGTAAACACGGCATCACGGTCCAGGCTGTCCAGTAAATGGCAAGTCAGGCCGCCGTACGACCCGAACGCGCTGTCGCCTGGATAGCTGGCGCCGGGCCGGCCCTTGTGGCCGTCGCTGGAGGCGACGATGCCGACCCGGTAACCGGCCTCGAAGGCATCACGGACGATCCAGTCGAAGGTCCCCCAGGCGGAATGGATTTCCACCGAAGGTTCCAATTTGGCGTCGTGGGCGTATTTGATGTCGGCGTAGCGCCCGCCCACGTGGGCGACCACCAAGGCGTCTTCGTCCTTCAATTTCTCGATCAGGTCGGCGGCCGAATGGGCATCGTTGTCGGAGTGCGTGCGGTCGCCGACCAAGGCCCGGCAAGACCGGTAAATGGGTCGGCCTTCCTTGCGGTACCAGACATTGTGGTCACCGCCTAGCCCCGTGTTACCCGACCATTCGTAGCCGGGCAGGGTGACGAAGCGGCCCGGTTCGTTAAAAGCGGCCGTCAGTTCATTGAGGTGTGACCAAAACGCGTCGGTGATCTGAAAGTCATTGCCCTGATGGCCGCAGATATCGACAAAGGCCTTGTTGCGGGCGAAGTCGAAATACTCCTGCGCCGTGTTGATGCCGATAGTCTCGCGGCTTTGGCCGTGCATGTCGCTCCAAAAATGCGCATAAGGCATGTCGCGGATGACCAGCGGGTTGGTGGCCGCGAGGACATCGCCGGCGTCATCCAGAATGTCGATCCGCACCGTGCCGGGCTGATCAACGCTGAGGCCGTCGATGACCTGGGTGAAGTCGCCGGGCGCAAAGTTCAGGGTTTCCGGCAAGCCGTTGATCTTGGCGCTTGGCCGTATCCGCACGATCCGATCGATCTGATCGGACGGATTTCCCCAGGCGTCCTCGGCCTTTACCGACAGGCGGAATTCTTCGCAGGGCCGGCGCAGCGTCGGGATCACGGCCTTCCAGTTGACCGGCGGCCCCGGCACGATGGCAATGGTCGGGTGGCTGTCCTCGGGCAAGGAAATGAAGTCGTGGGTGGCGAAGGGATCGACGGTGACCTGGAAGGTAAAGGCGGATTCGCAAAAGGTCTGCATGCGCGTTCCCGGCGAACCTTCGCGGGTGTCGCCGAAGCGGATGGTCAGGGTGTCGCCTTCCTTGAGAAAACGTAGACAGCGGACATAGAGGCTTTTGTTCCAGGGACGGATGTTGCGGCGCGTCTCGTAAACGGCGCTTAGGGGAACACCGTTGGAGGCTTCGATGGTCGTGTAGCCGGCGGCCGTCGGGTCATCGGTCTGCAGGGCCGAGCCGTCGAAATGGCCGCGAAAGCCGATCTTCAATCCGCCCTGATCATCGATGCCGAACTTGCCGGCCGTGTAGACCAGGGTGAAGGACTGCCAACTGCCGGCTTTGAACCGTCCTTGCGGTTCGATAACGGCGCTGCCCATGAGGTCGGGACGGTAATCGTTGTAAGGCATGGTGGCTCTCTATCATTCGCTATTGGCCGGCGGTCGCCTGTTCGACAACGCCAAGGTTCAGCAGTTCGGTAATCTTGTTTTCATCGAAGCCAAGTTCGCGGAGGATCTCAGTGCTTTGTTCGCCGCGCCGGGGCGGGCGGTGGGTTGGCGTATGGGCACGGGCACCGCCGATCCGGAACGGCAGGGCGGAGGCACTGACGCCCGCGGCATCGTCGCCGGGGTGACGGTGCAGGTAATGGCGGGCTTCAATTTGAGGGTCGGCCAAGGCGTCGGGCAGGGTCCGCACCCGGGCCGCCGGGACGCCGGCCGGGCCCATGATCTCTTCCCATTCGGCGGCGGTGCGTGCCGATAGGGCCTCGACCAATTGGGCCTCCAGGATTTCCGCGTGGTCCATGCGGGCCGCGCGGTCAATGAAGCGGGGATCGTCTTGCCAATCGGCCCGGCCGAGAACGCCGGCCAGGGCCTTGAACTGATGTTCTTCGTTGATGCCCAGGCTGATCAAGCCGTCGGCCGTCGGAAAGCTGCCGGCGGCGGGAGAGCGGCTGTTGGCGGCATTGCCGCGCTGTTTGGGGGCATTACCGGTGGTCAGGAAATCGGTGACCGCCGAACTCATCAAGGTCAGGCCGGTTTCAAACATGGAGACATCGATGAAGGTGCCGGTGTTGGTGGTGGCACGTTGGAACAGAGCCGCGGCGACGGCGAAGCCGCCTGCCATGGCGGTGCCGTAATCCATGATCGGCGCGCCCGCCCGCGTCGGCCCGCCGCCGGCCTGGCCGGTCATCGTCATCAAGCCGCTGGCGGCCTGGATGTTGACGTCATAGGCGGGCGTGTCTTCCTTGGCGCCGCCGCGCCCGTAACCGGTCATGGCGCAATGGATGACGCCTGGGTTGATGGCCGACACATCGGCATAATCGAGTTTCAAGTCTTTGAGCGTGCTGGGCCGGTGGTTTTCGACAAACACATCGGCCCGTTCCAGCAACCGGTGCATGACCGCATAGCCGTCCGAGTGGCGGAGATCGACGGCCAGGGATCGCTTGCCCCCGCCTTGCGTCAAATAGGACGTGCTCATCGCCTCGGCGGCACGAACCGGATCGGTGCCGCCCCGGGTTCGGGTGGTATCGCCGCGCCCCGGGGTTTCCACCTTGATCACATCGGCACCCAAGGCAGCCAGGAAATAGGCGCAGGCCGGACCCGCCAGGACGTGCGTAAAATCAACGACACGAATGCCCGACAGCGGCCCGCTATTGTCGTGCGCAGCTTTCATGCCGCCGGCGGCCCGCCTTCGAAGACGGCCTTTTCTCCGGGCGCCGGCGTGCCGCCGAAGCCGCCCTTGGCGACCACGGCGTCGCGTCCGCCATGCTTTTCGATGATTGCGGCTTGCGTGGCCTTGGCCTTGCGGTCGACTGCTTCCGGATCGCAAATGGCGCGCAACTCGGCATGAAGTTCATCGCAAATTTTGGCATATGCCGCATCTTCGCCCAGATCGCGCCGTTCATCGGGGTCCTCTTGAAGGTCATAAAGTTGTGGCGTCATGCCGGCATAGTGGATGTATTTCCAGCGGCCGCGCCGGATCATGAAGGCGCCAGAGGTGGCGCCGGCGGCGTGGTATTCGGAAAATATGACCCGCTCGCGATCATCATCGGCGCCGGCGATATCAACCATGGAACGTCCGGGGCGTTCCACATCGGCGCTTTCGAGGCCCGCCGTATCCAACACGGTGGGGTAGACGTCGACCAAATTCACGGGCGTCGCGCTGACCCGGCCTTCGGGAATGCCGGGGCCGGCGATGATGGTCGGGATGCCGGCCGATTCCTCGAACATAACGGACTTCCCCCACAGCCGGCGTTCGCCCATGTTGTCGCCATGGTCGCTGACGTACACGACACGGGTGGTATCGGTGAACCCGGCGTCGTCCAAGGCGCCCAGCACGCGGCCGATATTGGCGTCCAGGAAACTCACCAGCCCGTAATAGGACGCCAGCGCAATGCGGGTCGTCTCGTCGGTGAAGTTGTCATAGACGAAGCATTCGCGAAGCGCTTGCAGCCATGGATGTTCCGGATCGTCTGCATCCTTCGACGGCATGCGGCCGTTGGTATCGTAGAGCGCATAAAATTCTTCCGGCGCGATCAGCGGAAAATGCGGCGCGACGAAGGAGACGAACAGGGTCCAGGGTTTCTCCGATGTCTCGCCCGTGCGCGCCGTCAGCCAATCGACGGCGGCATCGGTGATCTGGCGGTCGTATTTCGTATAGCCCGATTCCCCGGGGCCGATCTTTTCCGCCATGGTGCGTGATTTCCAGCGCCGCGGCAGGGGCTCGCGGACGCTGCCCAACACGTCGCCGACGCCTTCCACCAAGTGCAAGGGAATTTCCTGAAAATCGAAGCCCGTCGGATCGTCGGGATTGCGATAATGCAGTTTGCCGATGGAGCCCACCGTATGGCCGTTTTCCTGCAGCCGATGGCCCCAGGAATGCGGGTCGCCCACATAGGGCGTGGCATTGTCCCAATGACCGGTCGCGTGACCATAATGCCCGGTGGCGAAAGACGCCCGCGCCGGCACGCAGATGGGGCACGGCGTGTAGGCATCGGTGAACAATGTGCCGCGCGCCGCCAGCCGGTCCAGATTGGGTGTCTTGATCAATGAATTGCCGTAACAGCCGAGCACCTTGCGGCTGTGCTCGTCGGACATGACGATCAGCATGTTGGTTGGCCCGGTCATCAGGCTGTCGCTCCTTCTACGTGCTCGACGTGTTCCAGTTGGGCCACCTTGCCGGGGACCGGAGAGACGGAAAAGACCCCGGCCCTGCGCACCGCATCTATGCCGCCGAATTTCTCCATGTGAGATCGTTGGTCGGCCTTCGAGCGGGCGTCGGTTTGTTCCGGGGCAACGATGGTGCGCAGTTTATGTTCCATATCAGCGGCAGCCGGATGGTCGCCGGTATCGGCCAGAAGATCGATTTCCTCCATGGGATCGGCAGCCAAATCAAACAGCTGGTTCGGCATGTCGACATGGTAGATCAGTTTTAATGGACCGTCGCGCAACGCAAAGCCTGAGTTGCGGCTGCCCATGGCATGGTATTCGGCAAACGCGGTCCGCTGTCTTTCGTTGCCATTGATGGCCGGCCATAGAGAGGCGCCGGGAAGATCCGCGTCATCGCTGGAAAGCTCGACGCCAAGCGCCTCGGCGATGGTCGGAAACAAATCCACATGGGAGGCGAATTGATCGATGGTCCGATTTTCAGATATCCCGGGCCCAGCCATCAACAGCGGCACGCCGAGCGCATGTTCATAATGGTTGGCCTTGCCGAGTATCCCGTGATGGCCGGCGGCTTCGCCGTGGTCGCTGGTATAGAGAATGCGGGTCGTGCCCATTAGTCCCAGAATTTCTGCCGTCTCAATGACTTTGCCGATCTGTTCATCCGTGTGAGAGATCAAGCCGCAGTACCCGGCGATGACGCGGCGGATGAAATCTTCACTGAACCCATCCTGCAGGTGGTTCATCCAGGCCAGGTACTCGGTGGCCGGATGGCCCGGTTGTTCATCCTTGCGCCACTGTACCGGCATGGGCACGTCTTCCAGGGGGTACATGTCCCAAAACTTCTGCGGCACCTTGAATGGGGGGTGGGGGCTTGGATAGGAGACCAACAGAACCCAGGGCTTATCTTGTTTGCCATGGGTGTGCAGCCAATCGATGGCGTGTGCCGTGATATCGCGGTCATAGGTCTGATAGTCCGCTTCACCAACGATGGAATCTTCGTAGATCGCCTTGTGCGATTGCCGGCGCGGCACGCCGTCCTGGGTCGCCCGCAGCAGGGAAATGAGGGCTCCCTTGGCCTCGACGATGTGCATGGCGGCAATCTCATCGGTGAAACCATTGTCATCTTTCGGGGAGCGAAAATGCAGCTTGCCGATGGCCGTCACATCATGGCCCGCATCGCGGACGCGGTGATGCCAGGTCGGCACGCGGCCATCGTAGGCCAGGGCATTGTCCCAGTAGCCGGTCTGATGGGGGTAGCGCCCCGTCGCTATGGCGGCCCGCGACGGACAGCACAAGGGGCTGGTGCAATAGGCATTGGCGAAGCGCACGCCGCTGGCCGCGATGCTGTCCAAGGCCGGGGTCTTGACCATGGGATGGCCAGCGGCGCCCAGGAATTTCCGGTTGTGATTGTCGGAAAGGAAAAAGATCAAGTTGGCGGGGTTAGGCATGCGGCTCATCCGTCCTTGGCGGTGCCGAGCACCCCATCGACGATGTCGTGGGATGAACCGATGTAGGTTTCGGGATCGGCCAGGGCGGCGATCTCGTCGGCGTTCATGACGGCCAGAACTTTCGGCATGAGGCAGAGCGCCGCACTGAGGGAAACCTGTTCCGCCGTCGCCAACGCGCAGGCCTCATCCAACAGGCTGCGCGCTTCCAACTTGTTGATGCGTTTTGACAAGGCGATGGTGTAGCGCTCCGTCAACGCCAGGCCGTTGGTCATCTCCACGTTCGCCCGCATGCGGCCCTTGTCGACCTCAAGGCGGTTCAATAAATCGATCGCCCAGCTCAGTGCCCCCGACGTTAACAGGAATGTCTCCGGCAGAAGCATCCATTCGCTGATCCAGGTGCCGCCGCAACGGTCGTGATCCTGGCCCATGACCTCGACCATGCCCATGGCGCGCTGACGGCCCAAGCGGGCGACGGCCTCGGCAAATTCGGCGGCCCGGGGGTTGCGCTTGTGGGCCATGGCCGATGAGCGGCCGCGGCCGGGCTCACCGCCTTCAGCAAGTTCGCCGATTTCCGTGCTGCCAAGCTGGTTGATGTTCTGGGCGATGCGGGCCAGGGATGCACAGAGATTGCCCTGGCACAGGGACATTTCGGTGACCGAGTCGCGGGCATTGTGCCAATTGGATTGAATGGTGCCCAAGCCCAGTTCCTTCGCGGCTTCTTCGCGGAAGGCCAGACCATCGGGCTGCAGCGA
This sequence comes from uncultured Magnetovibrio sp., assembly GCA_964595005.1. Lineage (GTDB taxonomy): Bacteria > Pseudomonadota > Alphaproteobacteria > Rhodospirillales > Casp-alpha2 > UBA3470. Next base: position 6,822 of record CAZQPC010000080.1, on the reverse strand, counting down.
GGCCAAGGAGCCGACGGAGCCGCCGAACTGGACGACCAGGACGCGTTCCCGGACCTGCGTCAGACGCTCTTCATGGCGCCTCATTTCCTCAATCCAATTGGCGACTTTCGCGCCGAAAGTCATGGGCTGGGCGTGCAGGTTGTTGGTGCGGCCGATCATCACCGTGTCGCGGTGCTTGGCCGCCAGATCACTTAGGAGGTTACGGTAGCTGGACAACTGGGCTGAAACTTCGTTCAGGCCGTCCCGCAATTGCAAAACCTTGCCCGTATCCATGGCGTCGTAGGTGGTGATGCCGTAGTGGACCCAGGCGGCGTGATCGCCGCCAACCTGTTCCACCATTTGACGGACAAGCCCGACGATAGGGCGACCAACGTCAACGGTATCTTCATGCAGCCGCTCAAGATCAATGCCGTCGGCATTTAGGCGCCGGTCGATTTCGACGCCGGCGTCCGCCGGGATGATGCCAAGCGTCGATTGGGCCCGTGCCACCGCGCGCTCGACATCGATCCATCGCTCCATGGTGCCGCGCTCGCCGAAGATCGCCTCCATGCGTTTGGCGCTGAACATGTGGCGGTAAATCGTCCAGTCGAACAGGGAAACGTTGGACATGTCAGGGCGCCTATCGCTGCCGGGTCCCGCACGGTTCGGTCCGCCTTGGTACGGCCCGCGATCGGTCCCGAATTGTTGTGCTGATTGACCTATCATGCCCGCCGCCTCTATCTTTTGTCTATCGCAATACTTGGAAGATATCTTCGAAAAAACCGAAGGATGCGGCATTGAATATCAAAGGCCTCCGGGCGTTCACGCGGATCATGGCGACGGGCACCCTGGGGGCCGCCGCAAAGAGCCTGCATGTCAGCGAATCGGCGCTGAGCCGGCAGCTTTCCCTGTTGGAGGCGGAACTCAAACTGGTCCTGTTTTCCCGCGAGAAGCGGCGCCTGGTGCCAACGCCGGAAGGCGAAGCGTTCTTTGCGGAAGCCGAACGGATATTGGATTCCATTGAGCAGATTCCGGAGATTGCCAACCAAATCCGGCGCGGCCCGCGCCGCCGCATGCGGATCGTCGCCATGCCGCGCATTGCTGCGACCATCGCGGTGCCGGCGATCTCAAAGTTTCACGACGAACACCCGGACATGGAAATCTCCCTGGAGATCCACCCGCGACGTTACATGGAGCGGTGGCTGGCCAGCCAGCAGTTCGACTTGGGAATTGGCTCTCTGCCGTCCAACCACGCGGCCATTGAAACGGAACATATTTGCCGGGTGCCGGCCGTGGCGGTGCTGCCGGCCGGGCATGCCTTGGCGTCACGCCGGTCCGTGCACGTGACGGAGCTTAGCGGAGATCGGTTCATCATGATGCCCAGGACGACCTTGATCGGCGACCAAAGCGCGAAAATTCTGGAACAGGCAAATTTCGAGCCGGCTTCGCAAATTCAAGTGTCCGAAACGCCAACCACGTGCAGTTTCGCCGCCCAGGGCTTTGGCGTGACCATCGCCGATGCCCTGATCCCGCAGGTTTTCGGAGCCAGCGTTAGTGTCGTTCCCATCGAACCGAAAGCCTTTTTCGATTTCGGCTTGTTGTATCCGCGGGATGCCAAGCGGACCCGGGAAATTGACCGCCTGATCGACTTGATCAAGGGCGAAGCGACATCATGCGTTGCGGGCCTCGGGTTTGACTGAATGGCTGGGCGGCGGGCGTTAGGAAAGAGGCACCATGACGGACAGTCCGCGCAACGAATTTTGGGATTTCTCATTGGCCTTCTATGGCGATTCAGCGGTTCAAGAGGCCTGCCTGGATATTCAGGACAATCATGGTGCGGACGTCAACCTCATGCTGTTCTGTTTGTATCAGGCAAGCGTGGGCCATTGCCTGGCGGACGACACCGTCCGTCACCTGGATGCCCAAGTGGCGGCTTGGCGTGGCGAGGTCGTGCAGCCCTTGCGGGCCATACGCCGGCATTTGAAGCCGTTGCCTTTTCCGCTCTCGGAGGACGCTCAGACGGACGTGCGAAACGACATCAAGCGCCTGGAACTGCGCGCCGAAATGCACCAGCAGCTTCACTTGGATGCACTGGACGTTGGCGTGGCGGCATGGAAGCCGCTAGGCGAAGCGGCGCGGATCAATCTGGGCGTCTACGCAGGTTTTATAGGTGCCGATCCCGACGCATCGTCGTTGGCCGTTTTGCTCGACCGCTTTGACCAATTATATGGCGCCAGATCTGCCGATGGTTCGGACTAGGGTGCGAAGGACGACCGCAACTGCGCCGCCCACACGCCTTCAATTTTGGCCAACACCCAAAGCGACCGGAACTGTCCAAGGACGGAATTATCTTCCCGGTAGCGGGTGAACCGGACATCCAAATGGACCTTTCCAGGTTCCGCCGCGATAACATCCAAAGAATCCCAGCGGCTGTGATGCCAACCCTTGCCAGCCCGGGCGTGAAAATCCGACAGATAGTCATCTGCGCTGTCCCAGGTTTGCAGGCGCCCGCCCGACAGCCGGTAATGGGGGAAGTGCAGGGTTGCCGCCAGGGCCGCGTCATCGCCGGCATTCAGAGCCTTTATGTGCGCGGCCATGACGTCCTTTGCCGCGCCAACGGCGCCGTCATCAGCGCATCCTTGCATCTTATTCGGGCTCACCGGTTTCCGGATCAAACTTGGTTTCCGGGGTCAGTCCGGGGCGTTGCTGGCCCAGGCTGATGGCTCCGTTTTCCAAATATTCGCCGGCCGAAGCGCGGGCCGCGGCGGCGTCCCACACCGGATGCCAGGCGCCCAGGGAATAACCGTGCCACGGCGATTGCGGCGTCAGGCGCGGCAGATCCATCTCCTGCCAAATCTCCTTGGCACGCTCCATGTACTCACGCCCCGGTAGCGCCAGCGGCGGCATCGGCGACTTCATGGTGGCGTCGATCAGCATGGTCGAATCCTCTTCACCCGCATGTTCACGCTTCGGGCCATGTCCCTGGCCGCGGTGTCCCACCAGTTGCACGTCCTGAATCGGATTTGAGCGGTAGGCCATGGCCCAGAGGATGGAATCGGGGCTGTCGACGTCGATGTCATCGTTGACGGCGATGCAAATCTTGCCGCAGTCGCCCTTGAAGCTGGCCGCCCCGTGCAGGGCCCGCCATACTTCCGTCGGCACCATGCCGTCTTCGACGGTGACCACGGTGACCCGCAGCAGCCCGGTCAGGGGTTCGTGCAGGGAAACTTTCTTGACCCCCTTGATGCTCATGGTGTCGCGCAGGTGGCGCAGGAACAAAGGCTCATAGGCGACCCGTTTGATAACACTCGATTCGCTGGGCGCCACTTGCGAGATATAGGACGGTATCACGGCGTCCTTGCGCCGGGTCACGGCGGTCACCCGCATGGGCATGTTGTATTCTTCCAGCGCCACATGGCCGTGTGATTCGCCAAACGGACCTTCCGGTTCGACCCTGGTGGTGTCGATATAGCCCTCGATCACCACCTCCGCTTCGGCCGGCACCAGCAGGTCCACGGTCTTCGCCTTGACGACATTGATGGGCCCGCCCGCCAGGCCGCCGGCGACGGTAAATTCGTCGACCCCGATGGGCAGCTTCTGCGGCCCCATGAAGGCCACGTAGGGGGGGCAGCCGAGCACGATGGCGATGGGCATCTCCGCATCGCCGCGCCGCTGGTGGCCCAAATAATGCTGGTAGCCGCCGGCCCCGCCGACCCGCGTCGCCATGCGGACAACCAATCGATCGGGTGCCTTCAGGGCACAGCGGTAGGTGCCCATGTTCTGCACCCCGTCGTCCGGGTCCTTGGTGATGACGTTGGTGGCGCTGAGCGTCGGCGCGCTGTCGAAGCCCGGCGTCGAGATGGGGATCGGCAGGATATCGACGCCGTGGCCTTCAACCGAAAGAACGTCACCGGTCTCGACGATATCATGGCAGGGCGCGTCGCTGATTTCCTTGGGCACAATGGGGTTGGCCATGGCCTGGTCCCACTTCTCCTGAATGTCGTCCAGGGAACACCCCATGCCGGTGGTGTAGACGGCCCGGTTGGCGGCCATGCCGCCGACGATCACGGGGATATCATAGGCACGGCCCTTGCCGTCGACGATGTTGGTGAACAGGAACGCCTTGCGGTCCTCTTCCTTCATGCCGCCGACGAACTGCCAGCGCACCAGGGGGTGCATTTCGCTGTCCTTGTCGATTTCCCGCTCGACCCGCACCAACAAGTCATGGCGCTCCAGCTCCGCAATATGCGCATGCAGGTCGTTGTAATGCTTAGCGTCGCCTTTGCTCATGGCCGATGCTCCCTGTGGATTTTACGGCTCGCCGCCGGTGCCGCCCGTGTCGTTCGGTGCCTAGCCGGTCCAGCGCGTTACCGTTCCCGCCTCAACGCCGATGAGATCCAGGGCCCGGCCGGCAAGGTGATCGACAATGTCCATCACCGATTGCGGCTGATAGTAAAGGCCGACGACCGCCGGCATGACGATGGCGCCGTTGCGGGTCGCCTGGTCCATCAAGGCGATATGGCCGGCGTGCAGGGGCGTTTCGCGGAACAACAGCACGACGCGGCGGCGTTCCTTCAGGCAAACGTCGGCGGCCCGCGAAATCAGGTCGTCGCTCATGCAGGTGGCGACGGCACTGAGGGTCTTGACGGAACACGGCGCGATGATCATGCCGGCGCTCTGGAACGAACCGCTGGCGATGGAGGCGCCGATGTCGGTGAAGCTGTGCACGTGGTCGGCCAGATCACGGACCTCATCGACACCGTATTCGGTCTCAATCCCCAGGGTGCGAATGGCCGCAGGCGACATGACGAGGTGCGACTCGACCCCATCGAGCGGACGCATGAGCGCCAACAGCCGCATCCCCAGGATGGTGCCCGATGCGCCGGTTATCCCGATGATGATCCGCGTCGGGTCGGCCATGGTTCGCGCGCTCCTTCTCCTGTTTCAATCCCGCCGCTCGGTTCTACCGCAGCGACGCCAAAGACACATCCACCGCAGAGCGCAGCCGGCCGACCAGTTCCTCCATTTCCCGATCGGAGATGATGAACGGCGGCGCCAACAGGATATGATCGCCGCGCGTGCCGTCGACACTGCCGTTGTAAGGATAGCAGATCAGGCCGGCGTCCATGGCGGTGCTTTTGATCTTCGCATGCAGACCGTGGACCGGGTCGAAGGGTTCCTTGCTGGCCCGGTCGGCGACCAATTCCAGGCCCTGAAAAAATCCGCGGCCGCGGATATCGCCGATATGCGGGTCGTTGCCGAAGGCGTCATGCAGCATGGCGACAAATTGTTCACCCTTGTCGCGCACCCGGGCCAACAGGTCGTCTTCGATGATGGTCTTCTGCACCGCCAGGGCCGCCGCCGTCGACACGGGGTGTCCCATATAGGTGTGACCGTGCTTGAAGGCGCCCGAGCCGGCTTCGATGGTATCGTAAATCTTTGCCGTGGTGATCATCGCGCCGATGGATTGATAGCCGCCGCCCAGGCCCTTGGCGCAACAGACGATATCGGGGACGATGCCGTCTTCCTCGCAGGCGAACAGATAACCGGTGCGGCCCATGCCGCACATGACCTCGTCCTGGATCAGCAAGATGCCGTGCCGGTCACAAACGGCGCGGACTTTCTTGAAGTAGCCTTCCACCGCCGGGGCCGCCCCCAGGGTTGACCCCGACACGGTTTCGGCCAGGAAGGCGCTGACGGTTTCGGGGCCCAGTTCCTGGATCTTGTCCTCCAGTTCCCGGGCCAGACGGGTGCCGTAATCCTCGTCGCTCTCGCCGTCCCGTTTCTCCCGGTAGGCGTAGCAGGGCGAGACCTGATCGGCGCCCGGCAGCATGGGTTCGTAGATCGCCTTACGCTGCGGCTGGCCGCCGACGTTCAGCGCCCCCATGGTGTTGCCGTGGTAGCTCTGGCGCCTGGAAATGATCCGGTAGCGGTCCGGTTGGCCGTTTTCCACGTGGTATTGGCGGGCCAATTTAAGGGCCGATTCGACCGCCTCCGAACCACCGGCGACGATATAGACACGGGAAAGATCGCCCGGCGCCTGCGAGGCCAGGATGTCGGCCAGGGCCTCCGCCGGCTCATTGGTGAAGAACGAGGTGTGGGCGAACTCCAGCTTGCCGACCTGATCGCGGATCGCCTCGACGACTTTCGGGTGGGTGTGGCCCAGACACGACACCGCGGCGCCGCCGGAACCGTCCAGGTAGCGGTTGCCTTCGCTGTCGATGATCCAGCAGCCCTCGGCCGCGACCGCCGTCGGATAGGCCTTCTTGGCGCGCGGGAAGATATGTCCGTCCATGCGAAGCCTCCTCAATCGCCGGTCCGCAAACTCTCCGCGAATCCCTTGGGCCGACGGTCCAGTTATAGTCCCCATGCGCGAACTTTAAACGGCTAATTGAAATGATCACGCCTGATTGGGCGCCGGCTTTCAAGCCGACAGGCCCGCCGCAAGGGCGAGGAAATCGGCAACTGACAAGAGCTTGTTCATCTGTACCCGATGTACGCAAACGTACGCATCTGTACGCGATTGTACGCATTTTCCGTCACGGCGCAGACCGGATCCGAACGTTTTCAATGCTTTAGGCATGTCCACAAATGCGACCGTTTGTGCGACATTTGTCGCATGTGTCCGCCATTCGTCGCCTTTGCAATGTCATGGAATGATCATGGGCGCACGCGCGCCGGTCCCGCACCGGCGGATGTCCTTCTCAGCCCCGAGCCCAACACAATCGTATCAGTCCCGGCGGTTCTCCGTCCCGGGGATTGCCAACCATTTGGCATGGGCCAAAATAGCCAACCATTTGGCATGGGCCAAAATAGCCAACCATTTGGCATGGGCCAAAATAG
>CAZQPC010000079.1:0-16080 GCA_964595005.1 uncultured Magnetovibrio sp. | reverse complement strand
GCTGATCCTGGGTGCCGTCAGTTTCGTCGGCATCTACAACCTGATCGGCGGCGCCGATTTCATGCGTAGCCTGTTCACGGGTCTGGGCCTGCCGGCCATCGGCGTGATCTTCGTGATGATGGGCATCCTGGTGGTTCTCGGTACCTTCATGGAATGGATCGCCATCGTCTTCATCACCGTGCCCGTGTTCGCCCCCGTGGTCGTGCAATTGGCGCCGGAACTGGGCATGGACCCGCAATGGGCGGCCGTTTGGTTCGGGGTGCTGTTCGTCATGAACATCCAGATTTACTTCCTGTCGCCGCCCTTCGGACCGGCGTGTTTCTGGCTGAAGTCGGTGGCGCCGGCGGATATCTCCTTGCACGAGATTTTCCGCGCCGTGATCCCGTTCATCGGCCTGCAGATCATCGGCCTGATCATCGTCATGGTGTTCCCCGATGTGGCGCTCTACCTGCCGAAGATATTGAACAATTAGTCTGAGGATGTTTTGAGATGATTGATCAAGATACCCACGAAGAGGAAATGAAAATGTATGGGCCCTGGCCCTGGATCGTTGGCATGGCTTTCGGGGCCTTCATCACCTTCGTCCTGTTCTACTTCGCGGACGGTTTTGCCTGACGCCAGATCATTGAGGCCAACGTGACCAAATACAAAAAAAAGTACGAAGATTTCCGCAGCCATCGCTGGTACGGACCGGAAGACCTCCGGGCCTTCGGGCATCGGTCGCGGACCATGCAGATGGGCTATGACGCCGCCGATTGGACCGGCAAGCCGATCATCGGGATCATCAACACCTGGTCGGACATGGCGCACTGCCACGCCCACTTCAAGGACCGGGTCGAACATGTGAAGCGCGGCATTTTGCAGGCCGGCGGCTTCCCCATCGAACTGCCGGCGATTTCCCTGGCCGAACCCATCGTCAAGCCCACCACCATGCTCTACCGCAATTTTTTGGCCATGGAGACGGAGGAATTGCTGCGTTCGCATCCGATCGACGCCTGCGTGCTCATGGGTGGCTGCGACAAGACCACGCCGGGGCTGATCATGGGCGCCTTGTCCATGGACATCCCGGCTATCTTTTTTCCAGCGGGACCCATGCTGAACGGCAACTGGAAGGGCCAGCGCCTGGGCAGCGGGTCCGATTCCTGGAAATACTGGGATGACCTGCGCGAAGGCAAGATCACCAAGGACGATTGGACGGAAGTGGAGGAGGGCATTGCACGCTCCTTCGGTCATTGCATGACCATGGGCACGGCCAGCACCATGACCTCCATCGCCGAAGCCGTGGGCTTTATCCTGCCCGGCGGCGCCTCCATTCCGGCGCCCGACGCCAACCACATCCGCCTGGCGACGCAAACCGGCCGGCGCATTGTCGAGATGGCCTGGGACGACCTGACCCCCAGTTCCATGCTGAGCCGCGCGTCCTTTGAGAACGGCATCGCCGCCGCCATGGCCATGGGGTGTTCGACCAATGCCATCGTCCATGTGGTCGCCATGGGCCGCCGCGCCGGCTTTGACATCAGCCTGGACGATTTTGACCGCATCGGCCGTGATGTGCCGGTGATCGCCAACATCCGGCCCAACGGCGATACCTACCTGATGGAGGATTTCTATTACGCGGGCGGCCTGAAGGGCATGCTGAAGCGGATCGAGATGCATCTGGACGGCAGCGCGCAAACGGTCAACGGCAAGTCCGTCGGCGAAAACATCGCGGATGCAGAGGTCTACAACGACGACGTCATCCGCACGGTGGACAATCCCATTTACGATTCCGGCGCGCTGGTCGTCCTCAAGGGCAACCTGGCGCCCGACGGCTGCGTCATGAAGGTCTCGGCCATGGACAACCGGTTTCTCAAACATTCCGGCCCGGCGCTGGTGTTTGACGATTATCCGGCCATGAAGGCTGCCGTGAACGACGAAAACCTTGATGCCACGGAAGACCACGTGATGATCCTGCGCAACGCCGGCCCCATGGGCGGGCCCGGCATGCCCGAATGGGGCATGCTGCCGGTGCCGACGAAACTGGTGAAGCAGGGCGTGCGCGACATGCTGCGCATCTCGGATGCGCGCATGAGCGGCACCAGCTACGGGGCGTGCATTCTGCATGTGGCGCCGGAATCCTATATCGGTGGTCCCCTGGCTCTGGTCGAAACCGGCGACATGATCACCGTCGACGTGGACAAGCGGTTGATCCAGATGGAGGTCGATGACGAAGAACTAGAGCGCCGCCGCGCCGCCTGGAAGCCGTTGCCGCCGCGCTTCGAGCGGGGCTTTGGCTGGGTCTTCTCGAAGCACATCGAACAGGCCCCCGACGGCTGCGATTTTGATTTCTTGAAGACCTCCTTCGGCGCCCCCGTCGCCGAACCCGATATCTTCTAGCTCAGGAGACGAGACGATGGCGACGACGCTGAGCGCCGAGACGCGCGAAAAGCTCATGAAGGTCAGTACGGCGACCCTGTGCACGGCCCTGTTCAAGGTCGGCCTGAAGAACCAGTTTATCCAGGACGTCCATCCGCTTTCGGAAAAGCCCGCGAACATGGTCGGCCAGGCCTATACGCTGCGCTACATACCGGCCCGCGAAGACCTGAACCCGATCTCCGTTTTCCAGGACCCCGCCCACCCTCAACGCGTCGGCGTTGAGGAAATTCCGCCGGGCCATGTCATGGTCATCGACAGCCGCAAGGACCCGCGCGCCGCGTCGGCCGGTTCCATCCTGGTGACCCGCATGATGAAGCGCGGCGTCGCCGGTGTCGTCACCGACGGCGGCTTCCGCGATGCGCCGGAAATCGGCCAGCTGGAGATGCCGTGTTATCACAACCGGCCCTCAGCCCCGACCAACCTAACCCTCCATCAGGCGATCGAATTGAACGGCCCCATCGGCTGCGGCGATGTGGCGGTGTTTCCGGGCGACGTGATTGTCGGCGACCGCGAAGGGGTTGTCGTGATCCCGCTGCACGTCGTTGAAGACATCGCCGAGGAAGCCCATCAGATGACGGCGTTCGAGGATTTCGTCACCGAACAGGTGAATGCCGGCGAAGCGGTGATCGGCCTTTACCCAGCGACGTCGGAAAAGGCGCAGGCTGATTTTGCGGCGTGGCGGAAAAGAACAGGCCGCTGAGTAGTCGTCATTGTCCCCTCATCCCATCCTTCTCCCCAAGGAGAAGGAGTACGTACCCTCTCCCCTGGGGAGAGGGAGGGTGCGGGGACTAAAAACTAAGCCGCCGGATGCAGCCGCGCCGGCGCCGCCATTTTCCCCGACCCTCGCTGCGGCACCTTCGGCAGGGCGAAGCCCTGCTGGTGGCAGATGCGGGTGACCAGCATGAACTTCCAGGTGAACCCGCCGGCCGCCGCCATCAGGCCGGCGACGATGGCCGCCACGGGCACGGCCGAGGCGATGGCCAGCAGGGCCCCCGGCACGGCATAGGCGACACCGATGATGATCGGCGCCAGGCGGTTGATGTCGCTCATGGCCAGGGGGCCGATGCCGTTTTCCGGCCCGGCCCATTTGTAGGACAGCACCAGGTACGCGTTGATCATGGCGAGACCGACGCCTGCCAAGGTCAACAGGCCATTGGCCGCGGCGGCGCTGCCCAGCACGGCCGTGATGACGATCAACAGGCCCAAACCTTCCATCAGGCCGGTCGCCATCAGCATCCAGGGTACCTGCGGGGCGCGCCACGACGGGATGCCCTTGGAGGTGAACAAGATTTGGCCTTGCGAGATCAGGAATCCCGCGGCGGCCAAGCCGGCAATGGCGAACCATGCCGGATGCGGCGCCAGCAATGTCAGCGCGACGGCGGGAAAGAAGGCGGCGACACAATAGGTCTCGCGGGTCATCCACGACGTTTGCGGCCTGAGCAGCACATACAGGAACCGCATCTTGCGGCCGAGCTTCAGGAACACGAAGAACAGGCCGACGGCCATGATTCCGGAAGCGGCGAAGTTGACGCCCTGCATGTCGCTGGTATCCAGGAACCCGGCCAGATACATGAGCCAGCCGACCACCGCCAACCCGGCGGCCATGCCGCCCAGGGCGAAGTTCATGGCGGCCCGGTAGTCCCAGAAATGCTGGCGCTTGCCGACCAGGGGATTGGCGGGATCGGCCTCGGCGTCGTCGTCGCGATCCGGCGTATGGCCCGGCATGGTCGCCGGCACTTCGTAAAGGTAGCGGACGCGGGGATTGGTCCCCAATTGCTCATGCATCTGGAAGGTCTTGTTGTCGCGGACCAGTTGGGAGACGTCGCTGTCGGGATCGTCGTAGTCGCCGAACTTCAAGGCGCTGGCGATGCACGATGCGGCGCAGGCCGGCGTCGCGTCCATATCCTTGCCCGGCGTCAGGCCCGCCGCAATGCCGTCGTCGACGCGCTCGATACAGAAGGTGCATTTGTTGGCGACGCCCAGGCGTTCGGTGTGCGGGCGCTGTAGTTCCTGCGCCGTGGCGCCTTCGCGGTAATAATTTTCCTTCTCATGGACGATGGTCCGCGCCTGATAGGGGCATGCGACGACGCAGGACGCGCAGCCGATGCACATGTCGTAATCAATCGTCACCAGGCCGTCGTCGCGCCGGGCCGTCGCGCCCGACGGACAGACGGGCACGCAGGGCGGTTCCTCGCAGTGCTGGCAGCCGGTGACGACGAACAGGCGCTGGACGTCCGGGAACGTCCCCATTTCCACGTCGATGACCTTGCGCCACTGGACACCGGGCGGCGTCGCGTTGGCGTGCTTACACGCGATGGTGCAGGTCTGACAGCCGACGCAGCGGTTCAGATCAACGGTCATGCCCCAACGGGTCATGCATCGGTTCCTTTCAAATCAAGATGGCCCTTGTGGACGGCGACCCGCATGAGATCGGCACCGCTGCCGGTACCGTCGGTGAGCGACAGGGACAAGGCGGTGACCGAATTCAGGCTGGCAACGCCGAAGTCCTTGGCCAGGGGTGTCGCCCAGTGGTCGAACTGGCCGATCATCAGCACCGTGTCGGGGCGGATGCCTTCGCGCAGGTGCGCCCGGCCCTGGGTCGTCCCGGCGGCGGATTCGATGGTGATGGGATCGCCTTCGCTGATGCCGAGCTCCCGGGCCCGGGTGCGGTTGACGATGACCCCGTCGTGGCCGGAAATATTCTGCGCCATTTCGCGGATCAGCGGCAGGCCGACATTGGCGCCCCAGGCGTATTGCATGGACCTGGACGTGACCGCCCAGAAGGGAAACTCCGCCGGGTCTCGGCCGACCTCGCTGGCATAGTTCTCCCAAATGTCCGGAAATCGTTCGTATTCGGGGAACGGCTCGTACTCCGTCAGTTGATGGTCCCACCAGTTGATGCCGTTCTCATGCAACCGCCGCTTCAACTGTTCGCCGTGGCGCTTGATCCGTTCCTGGTAGGGAATTTCGAACCGCAGGCCCTGTTCCTTGAGGCGCGGTTGCAGATACCATTCCAGGCGCGAGAACGGGCCGATCATGAAGCCGTGCTCCTTGAACCAATCCAGGCCGACGACGTTTTCGCCGTTGGTCAGTTCGTGCGAGCCGGCTTTCGCGACGGCATCCCAGATGTCGTCGCAATCGTGCGCCTTGGTGACGTCTAGGGAATAGTCGAACCCCTCGCCCGTGAGGCGCATGCCGGCGGCACCCCGGTTGATGGCGCTGTTGAATTCCTCCAACAGGCCGACCTTCTCAGCAAGCCGTGTGGCGATGATGGTCATGTCGAGGCAATCGCCGGCCGGTTCCACGGCGGGCTGACGGATCGCCCAGCCCTCGTGGTGCCAGGAGTTTTCGCCGGAATTGGTGGCGCCGATGCGGCTCAACTGGGTGCTCTCGATGTCGCCGGCTTCCGGCAGCAGCACGTCGGCCATGTAGTTGGTTTCATCCTGGGTATAGGCGAAGGCCACCGTGAACGGAAACTCGGCGATGCGCTCGGCCACCTCGGGCGCGTTCCACGACGAGATCGCCGGATTGGTGCGATAGCAGATCCACATTTCCGGCAAGGTCTGGCGCGGCCACGGTGTGGGCTGGTCTTTTTGAAAGAGCCACGGCAGGTGCGCCGGGCCGAGCGCCGCCGACCAGGGTGAATTGGCCGACAGCGGCACCAGCGTATCATAGCCGTTGCGGATGCTTGGCTTCGACTTCCAGTTCTGCCGGTCGGTGGGATTGAAGGGGTAGTGCATGAACCCGTCTTCGCCGGGCGTCGCACTATTCAGGCGGTTGTTGGCCGGGCGGTTCAGCTTCACCTTGGTGCCCAGCGTGCCGCCGGGTACTTCCAGGGCGCCGACCAGGCAGGTCAAGAGCGTCCGGCCCCACATCATGTGATAGCCGCCCCAGCCGTTGTTGATGCCCTTGCCCAAGAGGATGCCGACGGGCCTGAGCGGCAGGGTTTTGCCGTCGATCTCAATGGTCTCGCCGACCCGCGCGTGGGCGACGAATTCGTCGGCGACGCGGCGGATGGTCTCGGCCGGCACGTCGCATTCGCCTTCCGCCCATTCCGGCGTGAATTCGGCCATATGCGCGCGTAGCAGCTGGAAGGCGGGTTGTGCCTCGGCGGCCTCGTGCTCCCAGGTCTTGCTGTCGGGGCCGTGCTCGACACCGGCCAACGTGAAGGTGCCCTCCAGGGCCGCCTCGCCGATGTCCGCATCAAAGGCCTTGGCTGTGCTATCCGAATTATCCCAGATCAGCGGCTTGCCGCTGTCCGGATCGCGCAGGTAATACCCGTTGGGGCCGATCAGGTAAGGGGAATTGGTCTCATCGCGCAGGAACGGCATGTCGCAGATATCCATCCACTCGCGTTCGTGCAGGATGCGGTGGATCAGCGCGAACATGAAGGCCGGGTCCGACTTCGGTTTGATCGGTACCCATTCCGCCGACAGGGCGCCGGTGATCGACATGTGCGGTTCCACCTGGACGCGCTTCATGCCGCGGACGCGGGCGTTGGCTTGGCGCCACACGCCGGTGACGCCGCCGGCGGCTTCGTCGTTGTGGCCGAAGTTGATCAGGTAGTCGCAGTTCTGCGAATCGATGATCACCGTAAACGCCCGGTGCCAAAGCTCGCCGTACAGGTGTTCCGAATGGTAGCACTTGGCGCCCTGGCCGGAACCGAAGCCGAAATCGGCCTTGCCCCAGGCCGACAGAAATGCCGGGAAGGCGCCCATGTAGCGGGTCGGCGTGCCGCCGCCGCCAAACGACACGGCCAGTTTCGGATACCCCTCTTCGTCCTGGGGTCCGGCGGCGCGCATGGCTTTCATGCGGTCCGCGACCATGTCCAGGGCTTCGTCCCAGGAAATCGCCTGCCAGCCCGGGTCCTGGTCGCGGCCCTTCTTCGGGTTGGTCCGCTTCATCGGCCGGGTGATGCGGTTCGGGTTGTAGGTCTTCTGGATCAGGCCGTAGGCCTTGACGCAGACCCGGCCGTTGGCCGGATGCTCCTTGGCGTCGAAGTTGGGCTGGATCGACTTGGCGACGCCGTCCTCGACCTCGACCTTGAACAGGTCGGGCCCGCAAACACACTGGTTGCAGTAGAGGGGAACCTTGCGGCTTTTCGGGCCGGCGCCGTCCGGTGCCATTGAGAGCCTATCCTTTCAGTTGCGCCCGCTTGCCTTCCAGGCGTTCGCGCTGCTTGTCCAAGGGTACACAGAAGCGCAGATGCTTGCCACGGCCAACCTGCTCGATCTGGTCATGGACCTCGAACTCAAACGCCACCTTCGGGCCTTTGACTTCCGTTACGGTGATCTTGATGTCCACGTGCATGCCGATCAGGGTCGGGCCCATGTGGTCGATTTCGACCCGGGCGCCGACGGAGTTTTCGCCCTCGTCCAGATAGACGTCTTCCAGGAACAGGCGGCATGTGTTTTCCATGTCGCGGACCATGATGGGTGTGGCGTAGACGCGCAGATCATCGCCCATGAAGCCGATGGTCCGTTCCGTGTCGATCTCATAGCGGGCCGTGTGGGTGGTGCCCGGTTGCAATCCTTCTTTCATCACGCGGTCTCCTGCAGCGGTGGTTGTCGAAAGGCGTCGGCGTGGGTCTCACGCAGTTTCTGTTTCAATATCTTGCCAATGGCGCTTTTCGGCAGTTCGCCGACGAAGGCCATGCGGCGGGGGATTTTGTACCCGCCGATGTGTGCGCGGCAATGATTGATCAAGTCGTCGGGACTGGGCGTCGATCCGGCGGCGGGGACGATGACGGCGAACAGCGCCTCGCCGAATTCCGCATGCGGCAAGCCGATGACCGAAACTTCCTGGACGGCCGGATGCGCGCCCAGCACATCCTCAACTTCGCGGGTGTAGATGTTTTCGCCGCCGCTGATCACCATGTCGCGCTTGCGGTCGAGCAGGTAGAGGAATCCGTCCTGGTCGAAGCGGCCGATGTCGCCGGTGCGCAGCCCATCGTCGCGAAAGGCCGCCGCTTGTTCGTCGGGCCGGTTGCGGTAGCCCAGCGTCACCTGCGGGCCGCGGACGACGATCTCACCGGTTTCGCCCACCGGTACGTCGTTGCCGGCGTCATCGACAATCCTCATGTCCATATCCGGCAGCGGCTTGCCGGCGGACGACAGGATATGTTCCTCACCGCCCAAACCGCGACGATGGTCGTCCTCATCCAACAAAGCGATGTAGGGCGAGCATTCGGTTAGGCCGTAGCACTGCACCATGCCGACGCCGGGAAAGGCTTCCGTCGCACGGCGCAGGAGGGCGGGCAGAATCGGCGAGGTGCCGTAGGCGATCAGCCGCAGACTGGAGACGTCGAAATCGCCGAGTGTCGGTTCCTCGACCATGCGCAGGATCGTCGTCGGCACCATGGAGACAACGGAGCAGCGGCACTGTTCGATGGCGCCCAGCATGGCGCGGGGCGTGAATTCCGGCAAATACGCGTGCGCCGCGCCCCGCATCATGAAGCCCGTCGACTTGAACTCGGCGGCATGGAACATGGGTGCGGAATGCAACAGGACATCGTTCTCGGCCGGTGCGAAGGCGGGCATCGCCTGCAGGGCGTTGGCAATCAGGTTCTTGTGTGAGATGCGCACGCCCTTGCCGCCGCTGGTGGTGCCGCTGGTATAGAGCATCAGGGCGTCGTCATTTTCGGCGGCCTCGACGGCGGGCAAAGGTGATGCCGTTTCCTTCAGCGCTTCATAGGTCGGCCGATCCCGGGCCTCGGGCGCGGCGCCCAAGATGAACGATTTATGTCGCCATCGGCTCAACTGAGGGTCATCCAGCAGGTTCAGAAAAAGCGGGTCGAGCGCCAGCGCGCCGGGATCCGCATCGGCGAGGATGTGGGCCAGTTCCGTCGCCGACAATCGATAGTTCAAAGGCACCGGCACGACGCCGGACCAGAAGCCGCCGTAAATCAGTTCGCCCTGCAAGGCGGAATTCCGGCAAAGGATGCCGACCCGGTCGCCCTTGACGAGACCGAGGCCGGCCAACATCCCGGCGGCGCGGGCGATCTCGCGCCCATAATCGGCCCAGGTGAGTCGGCGATCCCCATCCAGCAAGGCCGGGCGTTTGGCATGCAGGCGTATGGTCTGTTGCAGCGCGGCGGTCAAGGTCAGCATGCCCCGATGGTAACCGGACACCATGGCTGTCGACAACGTCGCCGCGGATCAAATGAAATGCCCCGGTATTTTGAGCGGCGCCCGTTCGGCGATAGGATGCGCTCATGCGCGTCTACACGGAACTGTACCTCGGCAAGACCGACCCGGGCCTGCGTGAGCCGGAAACGGCCTACGATATCACCAAGGCGACGGAACATGCCGCCTTGATCGAAAGCCTCGGCTTCGACGGTATTGTCGCCACGGAAACCAAGGACGATCCCTTCGTGCTGTTGGCTCTGGCGGCGCAGGCCACGGAACGCACGGCACTGGCCAGTTCCGTCGCCATCGCCTTTCCGCGCGCGCCTTATGTGGCCGCCATGGCCGCCTGGAGCCTGCAAAAATTGTCGAAGGGCCGCTTCACATTGGGTCTGGGCACCCAGGTGAAAGGTCATATCGTGCGCCGGTTTGGACTGGAGTTTTCACCCCTGGGGCCGTGGATGCGCGACTACGTGGGCGCGGTCCGGGCGATCTGGGAGTGTTGGCAGAATGGCACCAAGCTCGACTACCGGAGCGACCGCTACAACCTCAACCTGTTGGTGCCCCTGTTCGATCCCGGCCCCATGGACGGGCCGGCCCCGCCGATCCATCTGGCCGGGGTCAATAAATACATGTGCCGGGTCGCCGGCGAGGTGGGCGACGGTCTCAGGCCGCATCCGGTCTGTACGCCGAAATACATCCGTGACGTCATGCTGCCGGCGTTCAACGACGGCCTGTCACGGGCCGGCCGCGGCGGCATCAAGATGGGGGTCGCCATGAAGCCGCTGGTGGCCACCGGACCGACCGACGAAATCCTCGCCAAGCGGACGGAGGACGTGCGCGCCCGGGTCGCCTTCTATGCCTCGACGCCCGCCTACCGGCCCTGCTTCGAAATTTGGGGGCTCGGCGATCTGGCGGAAAAGCTGACGGCGCTGTCGAAGGATCAGAAGTGGGACGACATGCCCGGGCTGGTCGATGACGAGATGCTCAATACCTTCGCCGTGGTCGGCGGGTATGATGAGATCGCCGATAAGATTGTCGGGCGGTTCAAGGGGGTGCTCGATGATGTTGGCTTCTCCATCGGCGTTGAGACGGAAGAGGACGCCGAGGCGCTGAAGGGCATGATCGAAAAGATTCAAGCGGCCTAAACAGTCGTTAATCCCCTCACCGTCGCGCTTCGCGGGCTCCTCCCTATCCCCAGGGGAGAGGGTTAGTTCATGTCCCTTTTCCCTTGGGGAGTAGGTTAGGATGAGGGGAAAACTAGTAAAATCGCCGAACGACACATCGGCCTGGCCGACCCAGCCATCCCCAGGCCTCACGCCGGTATTTGCCGCAAGTCAGCCGGTCGAAATCTCTACCTTGTCCGGATAGAACGCCAAATGCCCGGCGATTTCCGCGACCTCGTCATAGGGCGTCTCATAGCTCCAGGCCACGTCGTCCACGTCGCCGAAGCGCCAGTAGGTGGCGGCACCCTTGAACGGGCAATGGGTGGAGTTCTCCAGCTTTGTCGCCAGATTTATACGCACGTCGGCGGCGGGGATGTACAAGACGGCGCCATGGTTGGCTTCGCGCATTTCCAAAGCGTTTGACGATTCGGCAATAATGCGGCCCTCGAAGGTCACACTGACGGTGCCGCCGTAGGGTGTCACGTCGACGGTGTGTTCCGGGGCGCGGGCGTAGCCGGGGCCTGAGTTCGAGGTTGCCGAGGTCTGTTCCATGGTCCGTCTCCTTGCCTGGGGTGCCTCCCATATGGGCAGCCCCGGTGGCGGATTTCAATGCGTGGTCCCATATTTGTGATTGAGCCTGATGCATGACGGCGCTATAGCACGGGCCCAACGTCAACACGGGACAGAACCATGACGGCCAAGGTCTTCATCGACGGTGACGTCGGCACCACGGGGTTGCAGATCCGGACCCGCCTGGAAGGGCGCTCCGATATCGACCTGTTGCGCCTGCCCGAGGCCGAGCGCAAGGACCCGGCCCGGCGGGCGGCCACGCTGAACGCCGCCGATCTGGCGATCCTGTGTTTGCCCGATGACGCGGCCCGGGAATCGGCGGCCTTGGTGGACAATCCGAATACCAAGATCATCGACGCCAGCACGGCGCACCGCACGGCCGACGGCTGGACCTATGGCTTTCCCGAATACGAGGCCGGGCAGCGTGACGCCATCGCCCAATCGACGCGGGTCTCCAATCCGGGCTGTTATGCCATTACCTCGGTGGCCATGTTGCATCCCCTGGTGACGGCGGGCCTGTTGCCGGCCGACACGCCGGTGACGATCAACGCGGTGTCGGGCTATTCCGGCGGCGGCAAGGGCCTGATTGCGGCCTTCGAGGACGAAGCTGCCGCAAATCATACGGACGCCGCCTTTTACGCCTACGGCCTGACGCTCACGCACAAGCACGTGCCGGAAATCACCAAGTGGGCCGGCCTCGCGCACGCGCCCGTATTCGTGCCCAGCGTCGGGCGCTACCACCAGGGCATGATCGTCCAGGTGCCGCTGGCGCTCTGGTCCCTGCCCGGATCGCCCAAGCCGGCGGACATTCACGCCGCCTTGGCCGACCACTACGCCGGCCAGCGTTTCGTCACCGTCGCGCCGCTCGCCGAGGCGGCGGCCATGAGCAAGCTCGACCCGGAAGACCTGAACGGCAGCAACGAGCTTCGCCTGCACGTGTTCGCCAACGAAGAGCGCGAACAGGCCGTCGTCATGGGGTTGATCGATAACCTGGGCAAGGGCGCGTCGGGCCAGACCGTGCAGAACATGAATATTATGCTTGGGGTGGCCGAGGAGACGGGACTCTAGGCATCCGCCGGCGTGAGGTCCGGGGATGGCCGGGTTGGCCGGACCGATGTGTCCCTCCATTGGATGCAGCGTTTACTAATTCCGATTTAAGAGATTGAAGCCTTTAGAAATCTCCCCTTTACCTCACGCAGACATACCGCGTGCGGGGCTTGAAAATCATGTTATACCATTTAACGATGAAACGCTTCTTATTGCTCAACTTCAGCGCAATGGTCCTTTTCCTTGTCAGTACTGCCGTAATTCCGTTTGATTTACCGGCAGGCCTCCACAAGACAAGCAACGAAACGTCCGAGGGTGTCAGCCAGATCGCATTGAACAGAGATTTGGCGGCCACGTGCGACCAGCTGGCAGCGGATAGCGTAGACTACGATAGAACTGCGAAGCCTGTTCCGGATACCAAGTTCAATTTCGGGGAAGCAAGTAAAGCCTGTCTTCAGGCCGTCGATGCTGAGCCAGAGAATCCACGTTTTTGGTTTCAATTGGGCAAGTCTTTCCTTCTCGGTGACAAGGGAGACAAAAGCCTGGTTTATTTTGGCGAAGCCGCGAAACGAAACTATCCGGCTGCTCATTTTTACCTCGGCATGATCGAGGAATTTGGACTCATCAAAAAACCAAGGTTTGAACTCGCGCTGAACCATTACGCTTCCGCAGCGCGGCTAAAGCATCCGTTAGCTCTCATTAGGCTTGGCAATTACCAGTTAAAAAGAAAATCCAGCCCCGAAAAGGCCTTCGAGCACTATATTCAAGCAGCGGAGAACGGGGAGCCATCCGCCTACTATCTGGCTGGCGGCATATTCTACTCAAAATCAAAGAATAAGGATGCGCTGCGCAAAGGAATTAAAATATTTCAACGTGGCTCGAAAAATGGATGCGTCCAATGTGATTTTGCTTTGGGGATTGAACACTTGATCGGTCGCATTCTTGATAGAAGTCATTCGAAAGCCTTAGAGCTACTAAATAGGTCGGCGGCGAATGGAGGCGCGGACGCTCAGTATGCATTGGCGAAGTTTTATGTGGATGGACATGAGACGCCGATAAATTTGGACAAAGCAAAAGAGTACGTTTGCATGGACGAAAAAAATAGATCGCGCCTCATCCGACAGCTTCGAAAATTTCACGGCACGACGATTGCGTGCGAATGACGAGATAACATTTCCCCTCCCCCACCCAATCCCATAGGCTGACATCAAGTCCGGCCGAGCAAGCCGGCAGGCCGCAAGGGAACGCGCACATGCCCGTCGAAAAAATCCAAACCCTCATCGTCGGTGGCGGTCAGGCGGGGTTGGCCATGAGCGAGCATTTGATCGGGCACGGGATCGAGCACCTGGTTCTGGAACGCCACCGCATCGCCGAGCGCTGGCGCACGGAGCGCTGGGATTCCCTGGTCGCCAACGGGCCGGCCTGGCATGACCGGTTTCCGAACAGGGAATTCACCGATATCGACCCCGATGCCTTCGCGGCCAAGGACCGGGTAGCCGACTATTTCGAAACCTACGCCGAGATGATCGCCGCGCCCGTCCGCTGCGGCGTCGAGGTGCTTGAGGTGGGCCGGATCGAGGGCCGGGCCGGCTTCCGGGTTGAGACCTCCGATGGCGTCATCGAGGCCGCCAACGTGATCGCCGCCACGGGGCCGTTCCAGAAACCGGTCATCCCGCCCATCGTCGCCGACGACTCAGGGCTCACGCAGCTCCATTCCAACGCCTACAAGAACCCCGATCAGCTGCCGGCGGGCGGCGTGCTGGTGGTCGGCGCCGGGTCGTCGGGCGTGCAGATCGCCGCCGAGCTGCGGCGCGCCGGCCGCGATGTTTATCTCTCGGTCGGGCCGCACAACCGGCCGCCCCGGCGCTACCGGGGGCTTGATAACGTCTGGTGGCTGGGCGTGCTCGGCAAGTGGGATGCGCAGGTCGCCGAGCAGGGCAAGGAGCATGTGACCATTGCGGTGAGCGGCGCCGACGGCGGCGAAACTGTCGATTTCCGGGAACTCGCCGAACACGGCATGACGCTGGTCGGCATGACGGCGTCGTTCAAGGGCGGCGTGATGACTTTCGCCCCGGACCTGGCCGACAATATCGCCATGGGCGATGCCGATTTCCTCTCCGTCCTCGACGAGGCGGACGATTATGCCCTGCGCCACGGCCTTGATCTGCCCGATGAACCGGACGCGCGGCGCATCGGCCCCCTGCCGGCCTGCGCCATCGATCCTTTGCTTGAGCTGGACCTGGCGGCGGCCGGTGTTGCGACGATCCTCTGGGCGACGGGATTCGCCGTCGATTTCAGCTGGCTGAAGGTCGATACCTTCGACGCCGACGGCCGGCCCCGGCACCAGCGCGGCGTTTCGGAAGAACCCGGCGTCTACTTCCTCGGCCTGCCGTGGCTGTCGCGGCGCGGGTCGTCGTTCATCTGGGGGGTCTGGCACGACGCCAGGTTCATCGCCGACCAGATCGCCATCCAGCGCGACTATTTGGCACAGCTTGCGCCGGCGCGGTGATCGCGCCGTGAACCTGCGGCCGCGGCCAAGGCGCCGGTATGTCGAGCCCCCGCGCCGGAGATCAATCCGCGCCGACGCGGCATCCGGCCTCAGGGATCTCAGCAAATCCTGAGTTATCTAGTCCGTTTCCGCCTGGGCAGGCAGCGAGAAATGTATCCGCGAGCCGTCGCCAACCTTACTGTCGATCCATATGGAGCCGCCGTTCCTGGCCAGCAGATCCTGACAAAGTGTCAGGCCCAATCCGGTGCCTCGCTCACCTGCCGTGCCGGGCGTTGAGCTCCGGTCATCAAGGGCAAAAACGCTTTCAGTCTGTGCCGCGGACATGCCGACGCCGTTATCGGCGACCGTGAAATGGACCCATTTGCCCTTGCGGCGTGACGAGATGGTGATGGCGCCGCCAATTGGCGTGAACTTCAGGGCGTTGGAAATAAGGTTTCGGATCACCATCAAAACCATGTCGGGATCGGCAAATGCTTCGGTATTTCTGATGTTGTTTTTGACGGCGATGTTTTTCTCCAGCGAGACGGTCTTGAGGACGTCGATGCATTCTTGCGCAAGGTCGCGCAACCGTACGGGTTTTGGCTCGAACGTCGCGCCTTCCATTTGCAGGCGGGACCATTCCAGCAGGTTTTGCAGGAGATCGAACACCTGTTCGCCAGCCTCGTTCACGCTCTTGGCAAATTCGATCAGCATATGGCGGCTGAATTTGTCCGAGGCCGTCGCCATCAGTTGGGTCAACCCGAGAAGCGCCGTAAACGGGCTTTTCAAGTCATGGGCGATGATCGAAAAGAAGCGGTTTTTCTCGGCATTGAGGCTGGCCAGCTCATCGCGTTGGCGGGCAAGTTCTACCTGATTGCGGCGCAGCGCCTCTTCCATCCGCACGCGTTCCGTAATGTCGACAAACGACGATACGATATGAACGATGTTGTCGCTGTTGTCGCGAACCGGCACCTTGCTGACCAGGCGCCGTTGGGCATGGCCTTGAACATTGGCCACCAGTTCAACTTCGCTGACGGCGCGCCCTGATTGCAGCACCTGTTTGTCCAGGGCCTCCAGTTGTTTCCCGTATTCGGCGTTGATCTCGCTGAACCGCAGGCCCGGCGCCTCGGCGGCGCTCAACCCCCACAACTCACGCACCAGGCGGTTCATGTATTCCAGGCGGCCATCGGCATTCTTAATGGTAATGCCCATGGGCACGGCGTCCAGCATGGTGTGCAACAGCGCGTTCTGGCCGGCCAATTGCTGGCGG
>CAZQPC010000078.1:0-16146 GCA_964595005.1 uncultured Magnetovibrio sp. | reverse complement strand
TCATGGACGCCATGCGCTACAAGGCCGATCAAAAGGAACTGAACAAGCTTCTGGACCAGTTGCAGAAGGCCATGAACGAATATATGCAGGCGCTGGCCGAACATCTGCAACGCGAAGGCCTGCAGGACATGCCGCAGGTGCCATCGACGCAAATGATGGAAAGTGGCGACCTGCAGCGGATGATGGACAGGATCCGCGAAATGATGCGCACCGGTTCCGTCGAAGCGGCCAAGCAAATGCTGTCGCAGCTCAATCAAATGCTGGAAGCCATGCGCCGCGGCGCGCGCATGGCCCGCCAGCCGCGCGGCGCCAACAAGGGCCGCAAGATGCTGCAGGGGCTGCGCGATCTGACCAAGCGCCAACAGGAACTGCTGGACAAGACGTTCCGTCAAATGCAGCGCCGTCAGGGACAGCAACGGCCTGGTCAACAAGGTCAACAGGGCCAGGGGAAACAAGGTCAACAGGGCGATCCGCAGGCCGGACAGATGGCCGGCGACCAGGAGGCGCTACGCCGCGCGCTCGGCAAACTGATGCTGCAGATGGATGAGATGCTGGGCGGTATTCCGCCGTCCATGGGCAAGGCCGACCGGGCCATGAAGGGCGCGCGCGGCGCGCTTGGAAAAGGCGACCGGGCCGGTGCCATCCCGCAGCAGACCGAAGCCCTGCAGCAGCTGCGCCAGGCCACCGAAGGCCTGGCCGAACAAATGGCGCGGCGCATGCAGGGCCAGATGGGGCTTTCCATGGGCCGCCAGGGCCAGCAGCGGCCGCGCGGCCGTGACCCCTTCGGGCGCCGTCAAGGTGAGGGCGCGAACGGTGAATTTGACGACGGCGCGGTGAAGATACCGAACCGCATGGAGCTTCGCCGCTCACGGCAAATCCTTGATGAATTGCGCCGCCGGTCGGGCGACCACGGCCGTCCCGTCCTGGAGTTGGATTACCTGGATCGATTGCTGCAACAGTTCTGAGTAAGGCCGGCCGCCTTCACACATTGCGCCGAAGCCGCAGGCGGGCGCGATCTTATTTCGCTTTCGAGTCTTCCGGGGCAACGAAGATGACCGCGATACCGCGGGCCAACGGCGACGGATCGACGACCGTGACCTTGTAACGCATGCGTTCACCGGCGGGCAGTTCATTGCGAACCGGCGCCGCCATCTTGGTTTGAATATCGTGGTTTTCACTATCGCGCAGGATGACCTTCAGCATGGGCACCGGGCGCGGCTCATCCGTGACGTTGGTGATCACGCCTTGCAAGATCAGCGTCGGCTTGCCCTTTTCAGTGCCATAGTCGATTTTCGGTTTGCTGAGGTTTAACCCGGCGCCCAGCGTTTCACCCAATCCAATCATTTCATAAACGCCCTTGGTGAAGGGTAGCATGCTCATGATCATGCTTTTGGCGAAGAAACCTGTGGCCAGGATGGCAACCAGCAGAACGGCGACAACAATGCCGATGATTTTTCCAAGGCTGCGTTTCTTGGCGGGGGCGTCCGGCGCATCGTCCGGTGAAAACATTTGCGGCACCGGGTCGGGTTCGGGGAGGTCCTCGGGGTCGATGTCATCGCCAGCAGAATCGTCTGCGCTAGGCCCGCTATCCATGATCGAGGTCACCGGTTCGGCGTCGTCGTCATCTCCGAACATTTCGTCCAGGTCGGCGGCGGAAATGGGTCCCGTATCAGCGTCGTCATCGCCATCACTACCGCTATCGTCGTCGCTTGCCGGTTCCTCGTCCGTGATCTCTGCGACATCGTCGTCGTCAAAAGCGCCGTCCAGGTCGAAGTCATCCAACGGATCGCTGTCTTCCGGTTCGGGCTCTGGTTCGGGCTCCGGCTCCGGCTCAGGTTCCGGTTCAGGCAGCGGCGCCGGCGCCGGCGCCGGCATTGGCGCCGGCGGAACAGCCTCGGCCATTGCCGGCATGGGGGCTTGCGCCATCTGTTGCGGCATGGGGGCCTGTGCCATCGGTTGCGGCACGGGCTGCGCGTAGGCCGCAGCCTGGGCTTGCGGATAAGCTGCCATTGGCGGTGCGGCCATCATTGGCTGTGGCGGCGGCGGCGGTTGCATGGGCGGTGGCGGTGGTGAGACGACGGCTTCCTGATGCCACGTGTGACCGCAGTTAAAGCACCGAGTTGATCGTCCGTTTCCGATGAGTGCCGGTTGCACGTTGTACTTCGTCGTGCAGTTCGGGCAGGTGATAATCATAGGCGGCCGGACCCCGAAAAGTTTCGTCATTTATAGGGTTTGCAGGAATCGAACGCAACCCGGCGGCACCGAAATCCGAATTTCAGGGAACTGTCGTGGTTGTCCTGGACGGATTGGTGACACTCATGGCATGGTGCGGTTTACCTTGGAACACGTCCGGCTTTTGCCGGTCGTCGGTCGATGAGCGCTGCGGAGTTATCGTGATCGCGGAAATTGACGAACCCATCGTCCGCTTCGAAAACGTCGGACTCAGATACGGCCTGGGGCCCGAAGTGCTTCGCGACGTGTCCTTTGCGCTGCACCCCGGGTCTTTCCATTTCCTCATTGGCGAGAGCGGCGCGGGCAAATCGTCACTGCTGAAGCTGATCTATCTGGCGCTCAGGCCGACCCGCGGCGCGATCTCTTTGTTTGGCCGCGACATCGCCGCGACGCCGCGTGACGCCTTGCCGCCGATGCGCCGAAAAGTTGGCGTGGTGTTCCAAGAGTTCAAGTTACTCAACCACTTATCGGCTTTTGACAACGTCGCCTTGCCCATGCGGGTGGCCCGGGCGAAACGCAAGGAGGTGGAAAAACATGTCACCGAATTGCTGGCATGGGTCGGTTTGAAAGACCATATGAAGGCCCGCCCGCCGACCCTTTCGGGCGGTCAGCAACAACGCGTTGCCATTGCGCGGGCGGTAATTTCCAGGCCCAGCCTTTTGCTGGCCGATGAACCGACGGGCAATGTCGATGACCAGATGGGATACCGTCTCATTCATCTGTTTGAAGAACTGAACCGTTTGGGCACGACGGTGATCATCGCCACGCACTCCCAACAGTTGGTGGAGCGGCTGGGGTATGCACAGTTGAAGTTGGCCGACGGTGATCTTTCGGTGATCCCCGGCCGGGTCCAACCCGAAGGTCTTTCCCCGGTGGCCGATCGCGTCGACGGCGCCGCCAAGGGGGCCCAGGAAACGAAAATTTCAGCCCCCGATTCGGCTGAACAACCGGCCGCCGAGGAAGACAGGTTCCGCGACGCGCCCGGCGTGGAGAACTATCTGTGATCTTGGCCAGCCGTTCCGACCTGCCGCTGGACCGGGATGAACACAGCCGGTTTCTGCCCTGGCTCATCGCCTTCATGGTGTTTCTGTCGATCCTGGCCGTTGCCGGCATGCTGATGCTTTACGCCACGGCGTCCAGATGGGACGCCGGCGTGCGCGGAACCTTTACCGTGCAAGTCGTGCCGACGGAGGACGCCGCCGCCGACGAGGCGCGGCTCAACGAAGTGCTCACCGTTTTGGCCACGGCACCGGAAATTGCCCGTTATGACGCATTGGATGAAAGCCGTCTCATGCGGCTTTTGGAGCCCTGGCTGGGGGCCGGCGCGGAACGCGGTGATTTACCCTTGCCCCGGCTCATCGATGTGGAACTGAAACAGGGCACCGACCTCACCGCCGCCAATCTGGGGCAACGCCTGAGCGGCCGCGTCAAGGGGGTCACCATCGATGACCACCGGGTCTGGCTGGACCGCCTTGTGCGGATGATCGAAACCTTTGAGGCGCTGGCGCTGGTGGTGCTGTTGTTCATCGTTTTGGCGACCGTTGGCACGGTTGTGTTCACCACCCGCACGGGCCTTGCCATTCATCGCGAGGCCATCGAGGTGCTGCACTTGATCGGTGCCCATGACAATTATATTGCCCGCCAATTCGCCCGCCGGGCGCTGGGGCTCGGCGTTTTGGGCGGCCTGCTTGGGCTGGGGCTGGCTCTGCCAACCCTTTGGATGCTGGCGTATCTGGCGGCCAGTCTGGATGAGCGTCTGTTGCCGGATATCGGTTTCGGGCTTTGGCATTGGGGCTTGCTGGTCGCCTTGCCGGTTTCCGTGGCGCTTATTGCCATGACCACGGCGAAGGTCACCGTGCTCAGAAACCTGGCTCGGATGTTGTAGATCATGAGACGCCGCAGCGAACGCCCGCGGGGGCCAATCTGGACCAATACGCTATTCGCGTTGGTGTTGATTGCCGGCCTATGGACGATCGGATTGGTCCGTTTCGTTGACGATATTCCGGCCGCTGTTGTCGATACGAACACCAAGACCGGCGCCATCGTCGTGTTGACCGGCGGCAGCGGCCGGGTCAACGAAGGCCTGAAGTTGCTCGACCGGAATTTGGCCGGAAGATTGTTCGTTTCAGGCGTTTACCGCGGTCTCGATGTCCGCAAGCTGCTGCAACTGGCGCGCCGCAGCCCCGCCGATCTGGCCGACCGCATCGGCATTGGCAACGCCGTCGACACCATTGAAAACGCCATGGAAACGGCAGCCTGGGCCCGCCACAACCGGGTCCAATCGCTGCGCCTGGTGACCGCCGCTTATCACATGCCGCGCAGCCTTTTGGAGTTCCGTCACGCCATGCCGGCGATCCGGATTATTCCCAACCCGGTTTTTCCGGGCCACGTAAAATTGGATGAATGGTGGGCCTGGCCGGGCACGACGGCGCTTTTTATCAGCGAATACAACAAGTTCCTGATGGCCTGGGTGCGCCATCGCAGCCAACGCTTCTTCGGCGCGCCGCCAAAAAGCGGCACCGTGACGGCGGAAAAATGACGGCGGCGGGGCCCCCGGAATGATTTGGTTGCGCTCGCTGCTGTTCAACGTGTGCTTCCTGGCCGGCACCGGTCTGGTGTTGGTGTTCGCATCGCCGGTCCTGCTGACAACGACGAACGCGGCGCTTCGGTTCGTGTCCTGGTGGTCGGGCCGCCAAAACGGCATGTTGAAGATGATCGCCGGGCTGGATTTCGAAATCCGGGGCGCCCAGCACATCAAGCCCAGCGGCGTCATCTACGCCTGCAAGCATCAATCGGCCTGGGAAACGTTTTTCTTTTTCGTGCTGTTCTGGAATCCAGCCTATGTTCTTAAAAAGGAGTTGTTGCGGATACCGGTCTGGGGCCTTTATGCGCTGAAATGCCGGGCCCTATCGGTCGACCGGGACGGCGGCGGGTCCGCCTTGAAGGCCTTGGTCCGCGAAACCAAGGACCGGCTGGCGGCGGGCCGCCCGGTGGTGATTTTTCCGGAAGGAACGCGTACCGCGCCGGGCCAGCGCCGGGCCTACAATCCAGGCATCGCGGCGCTCTATTCCCAGTGCGGCGTGCCGGTGGTGCCGGTCGCCCTGAACTCGGGTCTGTTCTGGGGCCGGCGCAGCTATTTGAAATATCCCGGCATCATCACCGTCGAATTCCAGCCGGCGATTGATCCCGGCTTGCGGCGCCGCGAGTTCATGGCGCTGTTGGAAGATCGCATCGAAGGCGCCGCCGAACGCCTTGCCCGCGAGGCCGCCGAACGGTTTCCCGCCGTTGCCTTTCGCCTGACCCCGGCAGCGGATGAAGAGGCCGGTTCCGATCCCGCCGAAACTGTGGGTGAACCTGTGGATAAATCTGCGGATTAATTGCCTTGCCGGTGCAAGCCGTTGAGGCCAAAGCAGTTTTCGATTTGCCGCCAGGGCGGCGTGAAAAACGTGGATATGTGGAAACATAAAGAGAACAAATTCATTGACGATCACCCCCTAAACGCTTAGGGTTAAAGGGAAATTGGTCTGCAGGGGGCGCTCAGCGTGCGTCTCGGGCCGGTCGTTTCAAACGTGAAACGAAATATTATTTCATCTGCTGAAATTCGGAGCCCAAGATGGTCGAACTGTCGCCCGTCGCCCAGCAAATCTGGGATATGAAATACCGCCTCAAAGGCGTTGACGGGCGTCCTGTGGATAAAACCATTGGTGATACCTGGCGCCGGGTCGCAGCCGCCCTTGCCGGCGGTGAACAGGACCCATCCCATTGGGAACAAAGATTTTTCGCCGCCATGGAGGATTTCCGCTTCCTACCCGCCGGGCGCATTGTCTCGGGCGCTGGCGCGGCGCGCGACGTTACCTTGTTCAATTGTTTCGTCATGGGCGATGTCCCCGACGACATGGCCGGCATCTTCGACGGCCTCAAGGAAGCCGCCCTGACCATGCAGCAGGGCGGCGGCATCGGTTATGATTTTTCGACCCTCAGGCCGAAGGGGGCGCCGGTGAAGGGGGTTGGTGCCGATGCCTCGGGGCCGCTCAGTTTCATGGATGTCTGGGATTCCATGTGCAAGACGATCATGAGCGCCGGGTCCCGGCGCGGCGCCATGATGGCGGTGTTGCGCTGTGACCATCCCGACATCGACGCCTTTATCGAGGCGAAGCGCGATCCGGGACGGCTGCGCATGTTCAATCTGTCGGTGCTGGTGTCGGACAAGTTCATGGAAGCGGTGAAGGCCGACCGGTCCTGGGAGCTGACCTTCGGCGGCACCACGTACAGAAGCCTGCCGGCGCGTGAGCTGTGGGACAAGATCATGCGCGCCACCTATGCCTACGCGGAGCCGGGCGTGATTTTCATCGACCGCATCAATGCCCGCAACAACCTGCACTACTGCGAAACCATTCACGGCACCAATCCCTGCGGTGAACAGCCGCTGCCGCCCTACGGCGCGTGCCTTTTGGGGTCGATCAATCTGGCGCGCCTGATCAACGGGCCCTTCGAAGAGACGGCTGAGCTGGACCTGGACGAATTGGATGACCTGGTGAGCACGGCCGTGCGCATGATGGACAACGTCGTCGACGTCTCCAACTTCCCACTGGAAGCACAACGCCACGAAGCCCAGGCGAAACGCCGCATCGGCTTGGGGGTGACCGGTCTGGCCGATGCCCTGATCATGTGCGGGGCGCGCTATGGCGGCGCCCGGGCCGTGGAACTGACGGAAATTTGGCTGCGCCGGTTGCAACGCGCCGCCTATCTGGCGTCCGTCGATCTGGCCAAGGAAAAGGGCGCCTTTCCGCTTTATGACAAGGACCAGTACCTGGCCGGCGAAACCGTCCAGGGCCTGGATCTGGACGTCAAGAACGCCATCGCCCAACATGGCATCCGCAATGCGCTTTTGACTTCCGTGGCGCCGACCGGCACCATTTCGCTGTATGCCGACAATGTGTCTTCGGGCCTGGAGCCGGTGTTCAGCTTCAACTACGCCCGCCATGTGCTGATGCCCGACGGGGAACGCCGCGAAGAGCAGGTTTCCGATTATGCCTACCGCCTGTTCAAGCGCCTGAAGGGCGACGCCGCCGCGCTGCCCGACGCCTTCGTCGCGGTCCCCGACCTGAGCCCCCACGATCATCTGGTGATGCAGGCGGCGGTGCAGAAATATGTCGACAGCTCCATTTCGAAAACCATCAACGTGCCGGAAAGCATCTCCTTCGACGACTTCAAGGACGTCTACGTGCAGGCCTTCGACATCGGCTGCAAGGGCTGCACCACGTATCGGCCCAACGATGTCACCGGCGCCGTGTTGGAAGCCGGCGACAACAAGGCATCAAACGATGATGAGCCGGAACTGCCGCTGGAAAGCCCGGTCCGCAAGGCCGCCGTCAAGGGCTCCGGCGATACCGGCGGCGTCGTCCATCAGATGTATCGGCCCCTGGGCCGCCCCGGTGAGCTGCCGGGCAAGACCTACAAGCTGCAATGGCCGGAAAGCGACCACGCCATCTACATCACCTTGAATGACATTGTTGATGATTCGGGCCGGGTCCGGCCCTTTGAGATCTTCATCAATTCCAAGAACATGGAGCATTACGCCTGGACCGTGGCGCTGACCC
This sequence comes from uncultured Magnetovibrio sp., assembly GCA_964595005.1. Taxonomy (GTDB): domain Bacteria; phylum Pseudomonadota; class Alphaproteobacteria; order Rhodospirillales; family Casp-alpha2; genus UBA3470. The sequence continues at coordinate 8,314 of CAZQPC010000078.1, read as the reverse complement.
GGATGATTTCGGCGGTGTTCCGGCGCGGCGGCGATATTTCCTTCGTGGTCGAGGAATTGAAGGCCGTGTTCGACCCCCGCGGCGGCCAATGGATGCACGGCAAGTACGTGCCGTCCCTGCTGGCGGCCTTGGGCGGGGTCATCGAGACGCATCTCATCGACATCGGTTTCCTGGCCAGTCCTGGCGCGCTGGCCGACCCGGGGTCGGCGGAAGCGCAAGTCGTGGCCTTGGCCGGCGGCGGGGCCGACGATACCGGCGCCGGCGGTGAGGGCGGCTCATCTGTGCGCACGGCCCCCTTCCGCCAATGTCCGAAATGCGGCCAACCCAGCCTGATCCATCAGGAAGGCTGCGATACCTGCACGTCGTGCGCGTACTCGAAGTGCGGCTGAGGCGCCGCCATGTCCACCTCCCGCACCTGGCGAACGGAGGCCGTCGGGCGCCTTGAGGCCGACAACAATCGTTCCGCCGATACCCATCTGTTCCGCCTGGAATTGCCCGGCATCCCGGATATCGAGCTTTATTTCAAAGACGAATCGACCCATCCGACCCGGTCCTTGAAGCACCGCCTGGCGCGCTCGCTGTTTCTGTACGCGATCTGCAACGGTTGGGTCGGCGAGGGCACCACGGTGATTGAGGCCTCGTCGGGCTCGACCGCCGTCTCGGAGGCCTATTTCGCGCGCCTTCTGGGCTTGCCGTTCATCGCCGTGATGCCGAAATCGACCTCGCCGGAGAAAATCGCGGCCATCGAATTTTACGGCGGCCGTTGTCATTTCGTCGATACGGGCGCCGAGATTTACGCCGCTTCGGCGACGTTGGCGGCCGAGACCGGCGGCCACTATATGGACCAGTTCACCTACGCCGAGCGGGCCACGGACTGGCGCGGCAACAACAACATCGCCCAGTCCATCTACCGCCAGATGGCCGATGAGCCGCATCCCGTGCCGCACTGGATTGTCGTCAGCGCCGGCACCGGCGGCACGGCGGCAACCATCGGGCGCTTTATCCAATACCAGCGCCACCCGACCCGGCTGTGTGTCGCCGATCCGGAAAATTCCGTGTTTTACGATTGTTATCAGCAAGGCCGCCGTGACCTGACCTCCGAGACGGGCTCCAACGTCGAAGGCATCGGCCGGCCGCGCTGCGAGCCGTCCTTCGTGCCCGGCGTCATCGACCACATGATCAAGGTCCCCGACGCCGCCGCCTTCGCCGCCATGCGGGTGCTGGCCGAAAGGGTCGATCACCTGCCCGGCGGCTCGACGGGCACCAATCTGTATGCGGCCTTGGAGGTGATCCGCGACATGGCCGCCGAGGGCCTGGCCGGCGCCGTCGTGACGCTGCTCTGTGATCCCGGCGAGCGCTACCGGGAAACCTATTACAACGACGACTGGCTTGCCGCCAAGGGCTTCGACATCGGTCCCTACACCGGTCAGATCAACCGGTTTTTGGACACGGGTGAATGGTTGCCGGTCTGACCGTTAACGCAGGGGAGTTCAACAACATGGAACAACGTCTCAGCCTGGTCTCTCTCGGCGTCGCCGACGTCGCCGCCGCCAGCGATTTTTACGAACGCCTGGGCTGGCGGCGCTCGGAGAAGAACTCAAACGAGGCGATCACCTTTTTCCAGCTGGGCGGCATCATCCTGGGTCTCTATGGCCGCCAGGCCCTGGCCGAAGACATCGGCCTCAAGTCCGGCGACGGCAGTGGTTTCCGCGGCCTGACCCTGGCCCACAACGCGCGCTCCAAGGCAGACGTCGATGCGCTTCTCTCTGAGGCCGAAGCCGCCGGCGCGACCATCGCCAAGCCCGCCGAAGAGGTCTTCTGGGGCGGCTATTCGGGCTACTTCCGGGACCCGGACGGACACTATTGGGAAGTCGCCTGGAACCCGTTCTTTCCGATCGGCGCGGATGGCGCGATTGCGTTGCCGGGATAATCCCGATCCGGCCTTGTCTACAGCGTGCTGCGCAGATTGATGTTCTCCCAGGTCGTCCGCAGGGCATCGGAGACGGTGGTCGCCAGATGCAGGCCGGATCGGATATCTTTGGGCGCGTGGCTGACGGCGTTGACCAGAAGGACGGCCTGATCCAGGGCCAGGTAGTCGAATTCCCTGGGCGGCAGGACGGTGACATCGGAGCGCCCGAACCCGGCGACCAGGGAATCGAGAACCCGGCGGCGTTCGTTCAGTTCGGCCATGCTGGCGAAAATTTCCAGGCGTTGGGCTTCTTTGGAATCACGCCGTAGCAGCATCGAATCAAGGACCTCAAGTGTTTTGTCGAGGGCCCGAATGCCCCGTTCAAGCTGAGCGTAGGCAACGCGTTTGTCATTCCCCGTCATGGTGTGTTTCCCAGGTGATTATGTCGTGTTTCATCGCGCGGCATGCAGCCGCTTCGACAGGATCGGCGGTTCCGATGGCTCCACGGCGGCAAGATGCTGGCCCCTGCCGGCGGGCTCTTTGGCCGCCGGCTCCCTGTCCGCGGGCTCCATTTCCGCCGGTTTCTGATTGTTCGGCACGGCCACGTCGGCGGCCCGGGCTCTGGGGGGGAACCCTACCCGAGGAGCGGTTTGCCTTTCCGCCGCCGTGGCCGGCGAACCGGCCGCCATTGTCCGGATATCGCGGCCGGGTACCAGGAAGACGATCGCCATGACCATGCCGGCCGACGCCAGGAACAACAGGGGAAACCCCAAGATGCCGGCGCTGGAACCGATCAGCGCCGGGGCAATCATCTGGCCCATGGTAATGACCAGAAAAGTCGCGCCGAAACCGGCGGCCGGCCGGTCGTGGAAGACATTGATGCTCCACACACCCAACATGCCGGTAATCAGGATGAAGGCCATGCCGAACATTGCCGCCGATGTCATCATCGCCGGCAGCACCCCGGGCGCCACCGCCAGCAGCGCCATGGAAACCGCGATGATCAGCGTGCCGAGGCGTAATCCGCGGCGCAATCCCAGCCGGCTGACCACATCGCCGGCGATCGCCCCGCCGAACCCGGCGATCCCCAGCACGGCCCAGAAAATCTGGCCAAGGTGCGTCTCGCCGGGTGCCGCCATGGTGATCATTTCGACCGCGAAGGTCCAATAGACGGCGGTGCCGAGCCCGGCCACCAGGGCCGCCATGAACAGCCGGGGCGCGCCCGGTTTCAAAAACCAGCGAAGCCGCAGTTTCGGCAAGGTACCGCCACGGCAAGGAAACGGGCCGCTTGGTAGCACCCGATGGTTCCAAAGCGTCGTGGCCAGGGCCAGCACCGCGAATACGGCCCAGGCGGCGCGCCAGTGTTCGCCGGCCATCAGGGCGATGGGGGCGGCGATGAGAACGCCAAGGCTGGTGCCCGAATTGATGATCGTATAGGTCCTGTTCTGGCGCGGCGTGTCGACCATGCGGACCACGGCATCGGAAAGCGGCGGATAGGCCAGCCCCGGGCTGGTGCCGGCGACGATCACTCCAAGCGCCAGCATCATCGGGGTTTCGGCCGCCGCGATCATCGCCATGCCGATGGCCGCCGATATCCCGCCGAGGACCACGGGGAGCCGCGGGCCGACGCGGCCGGACATCCACGATGCGAACACGGCGGCCACCATATAGCCCGCGTAGGAACCGCTGGCGATCCATCCAAGCAGCGCCGGATCGGCACCGAAGGCGCGTTCGAATTCCGGCACGAACAGCCCGAAACAATACCTGGCCAGCCCGTAGGTTGAGGCGACGATGGCCAGACCGGGGCCGATCAGATGGCGTTCGGCGAGCTTCGGTTTTTCGGGCCGTTGCATGCTGTCCATCCCGTCCGGCATGTCTTACAGACGCTCGGCCAGTTGGAAGCCGACCGATTCGTCGCCCGTGGTGCGCTGCGAGAGGATGCGGAAGCAACCGTCGAATTCGCGCACCCGCCTAAAGTCTTCCTGGGTGAATTTCAGACAATAATTGGTGATGATGACGGTGTCGTTCAAATCGCCCTCGGCGACGATCCGTTCCGTGGTCACGGCGACAAAGCCGGTACCGCAGATATCGACGGGAACCGGCACCAGGACGACGCCGTAGACGGAATCAATCTCGCCGAATATTTTCTTCAGACCGATCTTCGAGAAACGGCGCATCAACTCATTTGAGTAGAAATCGAAAATCGCCAGCCAATTGGCGCGCGGCAAAAGCTGCATCTCGGCCAACAAGACGTCTCCCGTATCCAGCATACGGCGAAACATGCCGGCCATGCGGCGCGGCGATTCATTGCCCTCTTGGAAGCCCAGCATGGTGACCAAGGTGACGGCATCGTCATCGGCGGGCTCAAAGCCATCGATGGTGTGGTAATCGGCGGTCACGTGGCGAATTTTTTCGGCCGGCAGGAACCGGCCGGCGGCCTGGCGAATGATGCCTTCGGATGCCGGATTGATGTCGATACCCGTGTAGGAACTGATCTCAATGTCGGTATCTTGGAGGACATCAAGGATCATCCCGGTTTTCACCGGTTCAGGCCCCAGTTCAACGTAACGGATGGGCCGTCCGCCGGCGTGCCGGGAAATGTCGCCGACGACGGAGATCAAGGTGTCGCGGAACGACGGGCCGCCGTGTTCCGTGGTGCACAGTGCCGGGTTGGAAATGCCTTCGCTGTTCAACTCGCGCATGATGGCGAACACCTCATGCAGATCCCCGGTCACCATGCCGGGGTGTTCGGCTTCGTGATATTTTTCACTGTTCGGCATGGAGACAACAGATTCCGGCGGAATGCCGAGGAAGCTGGAGACCGCCTCGTGGACGACGAAATCCAAAGGCGGTTGGGTTTGTGTGAAGACGCTCTCAATGATGTTTGCCGTCATGGTTCTGATATCCCTTCTTCCGCTGGTTATTCCGTTGATTGGGGCCGTGAACGCAAGATTGCGCTCAAAGGCTTTTGCGTTGGCGTGTGCCGATATGAATAATTTTGGCTTGGGTTTCAGTGTCGGGAAGGGCATCGGAAATTTCCTGGATCGCGCAATCCAAAAAATGGACCGCCTTCTCCACGCCCAGTTCCCCCAGATCCGCTTGCAGGTATTCGAGGCAGCAAATCGCCGCATTCAGGCTTTTCTTGGTTTTCGGTTCCATATTCCCTTCCTTCAATGTCAGATTGAATTCCAAATCAATTTGAAACCAGAGAAAGTTATTGTTAGACTCGTCAAATAATATTTGGGGAGGATCCAAACATTCAGCCGTTCAAATCGTTTCGCGATCCGCCTTGGCAGACGCTGCGGGCGTTCGAGGTATCCGCCAGATTGCTGAGCTTTACGCAGGCCGCCGTCGAGTTGAACCTGACGCCGGCCGCCGTCAGCCATCAGATCAAGGTTCTTGAGGGGCGTCTTGGTGTGCGCCTGTTCTGGCGCCAGAACAACAAGCTTTCGCTTACCGACAAGGGCGCCGCCTATGTGGGTACGGTGCGCGAGGCGTTGGATATGATCGCCGTGGCCACGGACTTCCTGCGTGGCAAGGGCCATGATCACCGGCTGCGCATTTCCGTGTTGCCGATTTTCGCGACCCGTTGGCTTATTCCACGCCTGCCGCTGTTCAAGGCGCTCTATCCGGATTTCAGCGTCCATGTCTCGACCTCCTATCGGCTGGTCGATTTCAAACGCGAGGATATCGATGCGGGCGTTCGTTACGGCAGCGGCGACTGGCACGGATTGAACAGTTGGTATTTGTTCGGCGAAGAGGTGGTTCCCATTTGCTCGCGGCGCCTGTGGGAGCAGATTGCGCCCGTCCGGGTGCCGGCGGATCTAGAAAATATCACCATGATCCATTCCGCCAACACGACCGAATATTGGCGCCTATGGTTGTCGGCGGTCGGTGCCGAGGGCATCAATCCGACCGACGGCATCACCTTTGACAACTGCCTGCTGGCTCTGGAAGCGGCCCGCGCCGGGCTTGGCATGGCGATGGTCAACAGAACCTACCTGGCCGATGAAATCGAGCGCGGGGAAATGATCGTGCCCTTCCAAGTGACCCTGCCGCGCGGCCTCGGTTGCTATTTCGTCTGCACCGAGGAACGCGCCAAATCGCCTGGTCTGTCGGCCTTCCGCGACTGGCTGATCGCCAGTTCGACGTCGGATGACGGGCATCTTAACGAGGCGGTTCGGCGCCAACGCCTCAATCCACAGAACGCGCAGCACGACATCGCTTCGTGACGCCACCATTCACCCGGCGCTCACGGACCGCCGGGTGCGGCGGCCTCCGCCAGGCCGACGATGCGCGCCAGGTTTGCGTCGCCGATGCCCATGGCGTCCAGATGTTGCAACGTGTTGGCCAGGTATTCCAGGCAGGGTCCGGCCCGGCCGTGGCCTTGCAATACCAGCCGAACCGTCTCGGTGTCGTCCAGGCGGCCGACATATTGTTCGTGGCGGCGTTCGGCGACGAAGGCCCAGACCGTCGTGGTGGCGGCCGCGGGGCCAATGTGGGCCTTCAGCCAGCGCGGCTGATAGACGCCGGTGACCATCTCGCGCGACCACAGTTTCGCGGCGACGGCGGCGGCGTTTTTCTCGCTGACCCGAAACGCCATGCCCTTGCACGACCCGCCCCGGTCCAGGCCGAACACCAGACCGGGCACGTCGGGGGTGCCGCGGTAGACGTCGGAACGGATGCATAGGGCGCGGTGATAGCCGTGCACGGTGGCCGGCTTGGCCTCGGCGTGGTCGAAGTCCGGCTTCCAGGTCAGCGAGCCGTAGGCGAACACCCAAAAATCGCCGGGCGGGCGGTTTGACAACATTTTTCAGGCCCTCTGCCAGGTGACCAGGGCGACGCCGCCCATGGCCACGGAGATGCCAATCAGCACGACGGCCGCGACGCCGAAGCGGATGGCGATGAAGGTGAACGGCCCGGCGAAGGGCAAGCCCCATTTGGCGGCGATGAACCCGGTGCTCCACAGGAACACCAACACGGCCGGCGCGGCAATGGTCCAGGTCAGGCTCTGATTGGCTGGGGCTTGGACATTCGCCATGAACTGCATTCCCTTATGGTGACGTGCGGGGCCTCCGTGGCCCCTTGCTCTAGACCGTTCCGGGGCCGAGTGCAATCGGTGCGGCCCTGTCGCAAGTTCTATGGCCGTGGCCGGCCGTGCGGACTAAACTGCAGTGATTTTTGGAGGTCCACCGGCGATGGCCGAAAGCGAATTCCAAGCCGACCCATCCGACCCGGCCCCGCCGCCGCGTACCGGCAGCCGCTGGCCGCGCTTGGCCGGAGGTGCGGCGCTGTTCCTGGCCGTCGCCGTCGGCCTCTACACCATCTATTGGATGACCGCCGCCAATACGGTGCGCTCAGGCATCGATACCTGGATCAATGATCAGGCGAAGCGCGGTATCAGTGTCAGCTATATCTCCCTGGATGTCGGCGGGTTTCCCTTGTGGCTGGATGTCCGCATGGCTGGCGCCAAGGTTTTTGTCGAAGGCCAGGCGACGGCGGAATGGCGCCCGCCGGCGCTGCGGGGCTTGATCCGGCCCTGGCGGTTGGCGGAAATTCAGGTCGATCTCAGCGGCCCGCATGAGATTATCGGCGCGCGGCGCATATCCATGGCGGTTCGGCGGTTCAATATCAACATCGTGCTGGGCCGGCGCGGCGCCGTTGATGGCGGACTCCGGACCGAGGGCCTGAGCGCCGACATCTCCCAGGCCGGCCGCTTGGGGGTCGACAATCTGGCCGTCGATTTCGGCTGGCGCGGTGACGGCGTTGGTGATGCGCCGCCGCTGAAGATCGATGCCGGCGCCGACGGGGTCAAGATGCCGGCCCGTTGGGCGACACCGCTCGGCCGTGAACTGGCGACGGCCCGCATCATTGGTCATTTGACCGGTGCCCTGGGTCACCTTCGTGATCCGGCCCTGTTGACGAATTGGCGCGATGCCGGCGGCACGTTGGAGATCTCGCGTCTCAGCATCGATCACGGGCCGCTGAAGCTTCAGGGCAGCGGCACCTTGGCGCTGGACGTGGACCTGCAGCCGGTCGGCGCCTTCACGGCCCGCGTCGAAGGGTATATGGAAACCGTTGATGCCCTGCGCTCAGCCCAACTGGTCGGCCCGGGTCAGGCGACGGCGGCAAAACTGGTGCTTACCGTGTTGGCCAGGCGGCCGGCCGGCCAAACCCCCTATGTCACCGCCCCCCTGACCCTGCGCAGCCCCTATGGCGGCGGCATCTTCGGCGGCCAGACCCACAGCCAGAGCCCGGAGAGCCTGTTCACCCATATCGCCGGCATCAAGACGGTGATCCCGTCCAACCCCTATGACGCCAAGGGCCTCCTCATCGCCGCCATCGAGGACGACGACCCGGTGATGATCTTTGAGCCGAAGCGCATCTACAACGGGCCTTTCGACG
>CAZQPC010000077.1:0-16147 GCA_964595005.1 uncultured Magnetovibrio sp. | reverse complement strand
CATGTGCATGTTCATCGACACCATCGCAGTCATTTTGTTGACCATTCCCATCTATCAGCCGGTGGTCAACGGATTGGAATTCGACCCGGTCTGGTTTTGGCTGCTGTTCCTGGTGAACATCACTTTGGGCGCCATCACGCCGCCATTCGGATACACACTGTTTGCCTTCAAGGCGGTGGTTCCGGAAATGACCATCAGCGACGTCTACAAGGCGACATGGCCGTTTGTCCTACTGTTCCTGGCAGGCATCGGCGTGATCATCGCGTTCCCCGGACTGGCGACGTGGCTGCCCAGCATCGTGAGCTGACCGGGATTATGAAAATGACCAGCAACAAAACAATGCGACGCGCATCCCAAGGAGGGACGGGCTTATGAGTTGGACTATTGGAGTTGATGTCGGCGGAACGTTCACCGACTTTTTCGCGGCCAACGATGACACGGGCGTCATCCACGTCCACAAAACCTCATCAACGCCGGCCAATCCGGCGGACGCCATCCTGAACGGGCTCACCGACCTGTGCGGCAAGTTCGATATCCCCTTTGACGATATCAACCGCCTGTCACACGGCACCACGGTTGGCACCAATGCGCTTATTCAACGCACCGGCGGGCGTGTTTCCCTGATCACGACGCAAGGTTTCCGCGATCTGCTGGAGATTGGCCGCCAGACGCGGCCGCATATGTATGACCTCTACGCCGACCATCCAAAGGCGCTGGTCGACCGGGAATACAGGTTTGAACTGAATGAACGGGTCGGCCCGGAAGGCGACGTCGTGCGCGACCCGGACGCCGGCGAAATTCAGGCCGTGGTCGAAACCGTCAAGAATTCCGGTTCCGAGGCCTGTGCGGTCGGATTTCTATTCTCCTTCCGGAATTCCGAACACGAAGAACGGGTCGTCGATGCATTGCGTGACCAGGCACCGGAAATCGCCGTTTCCAGGTCGTCCGAGGTACAGCCTGAATTCCGTGAATATGAACGTCTGTCGACGACCGTGTTGAATGCCTACCTGCAGCCGGTGATGGGCGACTACCTGCAGACTCTTGAAGACGGCATTTCGGAGAAAACACCGCAAGCGGTGTTCGGCATCAACCAGTCCAGCGGCGGCCTGATGTCGCCCAAGCGGGCCCGTGAGTTGCCCGTGCGCACGGCACTGTCCGGGCCAGCCGCCGGGGCCGTCGGCGCCGCCCACGTGGCTCGTCAGGCGGACCGGGACAAAATCATTACGCTGGACATGGGCGGCACCAGCGCCGATGTCGCGATGATCCGCGATTTCAAGATTGATCTGACCTATGACCGCGATGTCGCCGGCTTTCCCATCCGCCTGCCCTGCGTCGATGTGGAAACGGTTGGCGCGGGCGGCGGCTCCATCGCCTGGTTTGACCGCGACGGCCTGTTGAAGGCCGGCCCCATCAGCGCCGGCGCCGACCCCGGCCCGGCGTGCTACGGACGTAGCGGCGATCGGCCAACGGTCACCGACGCCAATCTATTGCTTGGCCGGCTGTCCGGCGGATTGCTGGACGGCAGCATGCAGTTGGGTGGGGAATTATCCCGCAAAGCCTACGCGCCATTGGCGGAACAACTGGGGTTCACAGTGGAACGCACGGCCCACGGCGTGCTGGGCATCGTCGTCGCCAACATGGTCCGGACGATCCGCACAATCTCCGTCGAACGTGGCCACGACCCGCGGGAATTCGTACTGATGCCGTTCGGCGGCGCCGGCCCCTTGCATGCCCGTGATGTGGCGGTCAGCCTCGGCATCAAGGAAATGCTGGTGCCGTCGGCGCCGGGGATCGTCTGTGCCCAAGGGCTGTTGGTCTCGGATCTTAAGGAAAATTTCGTCTCCAGCCGCCGCTTTGCCTTGAACGACGCCAGTATCGGCGTGCTCGGCGAGGCGCTCGGCGGGTTGCTCGAACGCGCCGATCAATGGTTTGCCGAATCAAATGCGCCACAGGATGGCCGGCTTTTGGAACTAATTGTCGATGCCCGTTACGTCGGCCAGAATTTCGAACTGGCCGTGCCCATCGCCAGTGGTGCCGTCTTATCACCAGATGACATGCCGACGGCGGCCGGCATGCTCGCGGACTTCTGTGCGGCGCACGAAATGGCCTACGGTTATGCCAGCAAGGAAGACCCGGTCGAGATCGTCAATATTCGCCTGGCGGCCAGCGCCCGCCTGTACCGGCAGGCGGATGCGCCACCGGTGAGTGGCATGCCCCCGAACCCCGAACCGCGGGAACGGCGCGACGTCTATTTCGAAGCTGAGGCCCCGGCCGATACGGCGGTCTATGACCGCGCCAAATTCGTGCCGGGCCAAACGATCTTCGGGCCCGCGATCATCGAACAGTTGGATACGACGACGCCCCTGTATCCGGGCGACCGCGCCGACATCACGGCCGACGGGCACCTGCTGATAAAAATCAATGTGCAAGGAGGAAACGGATCATGAGCCCGGAAACAGCCAAATTGGATCCGATCAGCCTTGAGATCATTGCCAACGGACTGCGTTCCATCGCCGATGAATGTTTCGCCGCCCTGATGCGTTCGGCCTATTCGACCAACATCAAGGAACGCCGCGATCATTCCGTCGCCATCGTCGATCGGCTGGGCCGGCTGGTGATGCAAGCCACGGACACCCTGCCCATCCACATCGGCTCCATGGGCGGCCTGATGAAATGCGTGCTGGAGAAATACGGCAACGACATCCAGGAAGGTGACATCTTTGTCGCCAATGACCCGCACACGGCCGGCGGGTCGCATTTGCCGGACATCAACTACGCCATGCCAGTGTTCGTCGACGGCCACATTGCCGCTTTCGTCTGCAATATCGCCCACCACGCCGACGTCGGCGGCATGGTGCCGGGATCCATGGCCGGCGGTATGTCCGAGATTTATCAAGAGGGCTTGCGGATACCCGTCGTCAAACTGTTCCGCGGTGGCGAACTGCAGCCCGATCTCATGGATTTGATTCTCTTGAACGTCAGGGCTGAGGAAGAACGGCGTGGAGATCACAACGCCCAGATTGCTGCTTGCAGGCTTGGCACGCGGCGGTTCCAGGAGGTTGTCGAGGTGCACGGCTTGGCGAACATTTTGACCGCTTTCGACGAGATCATCGACCGCACCAACCAACGCATGCGGAACGCCATCGCCGAAATTCCCGACGGTACCTACCAATTCGAAGACGTCATGGATGGCGATGGAATGGGCACCTTGGATATTCCTATCAAAGTGAGAATCACCGTCGCCGGTGACAGAATCCACTGTGATTTTGCCGGTACCAGTCCGCAGGTGGCGGGCAACATCAACACGACCATGAACGCCATTCAGGCCAGCGTCTGCTATGCCCTTATCGCAGTGCTGGATTCCGACGTGCCTAGCAACCAAGGGGTCTTGGATGCGGTCGACATTGAGGCTGAACCGGGATCGCTACTGAGTTCGGTGTTCCCGGCTCCCGTCGCGGCGCGTGCTCATTCTTGCCAACGCACCATAGATGTGGTGCTCGGTGCTCTCTCCCAGGCGCTGCCCGACAAGGTGATCGCCGCCGCAAACGGCGCCAATACGACAGCCGTGTTTGCCGGCGTCGATCCCCGGAATGATAAGCCCTACGTCTATCTGGAGACCCTCGGCGGCGGCATGGGTGCGCGTCCCAGCAAGGACGGCAAGGACGGCGTCCAAGTGCACATCACCAACACCTCAAACCTGCCGGTGGAAGCGATCGAACAGGAATATCCCTTGCGGGTCGAGGAATACAGCCTGGTTGAGGATTCCGGCGGGGCCGGAAAATTCCGCGGCGGCATGGGGCTGCGCCGCGTCGTCACGCCGGTCGGCCACGATTGCGTCTTCAACGGTGCCGGCGAGCGCTTCACTCATCAACCCTGGGGGTTGTTCGGCGGCGCCGATGGGGGATCGGGAAGGTTTCTGATCCGCGACGCGGATGGAGAGCGGCGCCTCGACAATAAACCCAATCGAGTGCCTGTCGAAACTGACACCCGGATTGTCATCGAGACGCCGGGCGCCGGCGGCTATGGGGCGCCCCAAGATAGATCACCCGACGCCGTCCAAACCGATCAACAAAGTGGCAAATTCTCCGCCGCATACATCGAACAGCACTACGCCAGTGCGCAGAACGAAAGGTAATCCAATGCGTGTTTACTCCATGGTACGGCCGAAGCGGCTGGAAGATTTCCCGGAAGCCATTCAACGCGCCGAGAGATTGGGTTACGACGGTGTCACCTTGCTGGAGCTTACCGTCCCGCCGACGTTGTCGGCCGTCGCTGGTGCCCTGTCGACGACGAAGATTGATCTGCTGACCGGCGTGTATGTGGCGTTTCCGCGCAGCCCCATGGCCACGGCCTATGACGCCTGGTCAATTCAGTCCTTGTCACAAGGCCGCTTCCAACTGGGCATCGGCAGCCAGATCAAGGCGCATCTGACCCGCCGGTTCGGCACGGAATATCTGCCGCCGGTGAAACGCATGCGCGAATACGTCGAGGCCATGCATGCCATCTGGGATTGCTGGCAGAACGGCACCCGGCTTGATTACGAAGGCGAGATATACAAGCACAACCTGATGATCCCCTACTATGATCCGGGTCCGCTTGAGGTAAAACGCCCGCCGGTTTACATCGCCGCCATCAACAAGCTCATGTGCCAGCTATGCGGCAAGGTCGCCGACGGCCACCTGCCCGGCGATCCCATTACCTACAAATGGCATGAGGAAGTGATGCTGCCGAACCTGGAAATCGGCGCGAAAAAGGCCGGCCGTTCCCTGAAAGACCTGGATCTTGGCAGTTATGGATTCATTGGCTGTTCCAACACGGATGAAGGCCTGGAACGTATGCGCAAGGGCCTCAAGGAACGCGTCGCCCTATACGCATCGACCCCCGAATACGAAAAGATGCTCGATATGCATGGCTGGGACGTCAACCTGTCGGATTTCATCGAGTTGTCCCGCCAGGACCGCTGGGAGGACATGGGTAAGTTGGTCAGCGATGACATGCTGGACGCCTATTCCCTGGTCGAGCGGCCCGAGGACCTTCCCGGCAAAATCAAGCAGCGTTACGACAGCCACATCGGCCGCCTGCAGCTTGACGAAGAATGGTTCGACGGCCTGTCCGATGACGATATCGCCAAGCTCGTAAAGGCGATCAAGGAAATCTAGGGAGGGGCCGATGACGGAACAGCCGCAACTCGTCGATCCCGCCAGCGGCCGCGACCTGGCCGCCGAGGAATGGGAACGGCTGGGCGCCCGTGATCCCAATGCCTTGGCCGTCGCTGAGCCCGAGCGCGAGATCTCTGTCGGCGAACTGATGGGATCGGCCCGGGCTCGAGCCGGTGAGTTGATTGCCCAGGGTGTCAGCCCCGACAGTTGCGTCATCGTCGCCAGGCCGAACGTCATTGAGTTCGTCGTCGATTACCTGGCCGTTCGCTTATGCGGCGCGTTCCTCATCAACCTGCCTTGGAACGCCGGAACCAGCATTCCCGAACTGGCCGAGATACTCGACGCAAGCTGCGTCATAATCACCGAAGAACTGGTCGGCGATGACCCCCTGTTCGATCAATTGGGAGAGCGCCGTTTCCGGGCCGTTGAGGGCGCCCCCTTAGGTCCGGAAAAACCGATTGCCAAGGCCGCAGATGAGCTGGCTTGGATGGCCTGCACGTCGGGGACCACCGGCACACCGAAGGCCGCCATGCACACGGCCGCCACCTGGCACCGCCAGACCGAGGTCTTTGTCGAGCATTTCGAACTGACCGCCGACGACCCCATATTCGTCAGCTCGCCGGTCGGGCATGCGGTGGCGCTGTTGTTCGGCGTCTGCATGGCACTGCAGACCAGCGCCCCCATGGTGCTGATCCCGCGTTGGCGGATCGACGTCGCCGCCGATCTGGTGTCGCGTTACAAATGTGCCTTTACGGTGGCGCCCACGCCGTTCCTGATTGACGTGGTGACACATGCCGAAACCCACGGCAACGCCGCATGGAAATCCCTCAAATTCTTCCCGTCCGCGGGTGCGCCCGTGCCCCGCGCACTGGTGCGTCGTGCCCTGGATGCCCTGCCGGACTGTCAGGTCTGGTCTTATTTCGGCACCTCGGAAGCCGGTGCAGTGACCGCGGTGCCGTTGGACGCCGACCTGGAGACCCGCCTGGATACAGAGGGAAAAGCGTTGCCCGGCATGGAGACACGCGTCGTCGATGGCGAATTGGAACTGCGCGGTCTTCAGCTGATGAGCAAGTACTGGACCGGCGACCCGGACGGCCGCATGAAGGCGGATGGTTGGTACGCCACCGGCGACGCGGCCATACAACGTGCAGACGGCTATATCCGCATGATTGGCAGGGCCCGCGACATCATTCTTCGCGGCGGCGAGAACATTTCGCCGCTGGAGATCGAGAACGCACTGCTTGGCCATCCGTCGGTGGAAGACGTGGCGATCATCCCCTATCCCGATGACCGATTGGGTTCGCGTCTGGCCGCGGTGATCGTGCCGACGGCACCGATAGACCTCGACGATCTTCGTTCCTATTGCGACGGCGTCGGCTTGGCGAAGGCGAAATGGCCTGAATATCTGACCGAGATCGATTCAATTCCATTGTCGGTGATCGGCAAGGTGCGCCGTGATCAGTTGGAAGAAATGGTCGTCGAGCGGCGGCAACGTGACGGTCTGGACTAAGCAATTTCAGAGATACCAAGGAGAGTACGGTGGATAGTATTCAAGTAGGGTTTCATGTGGACGGCGACGTCTGGACACCGAACCAACTAGCGTTCGTGGAGGCGCAGGGTTTCGACATTCTGACGACGGGCGAACACATGGTGTTTTTCCGGCCGATCTTGGATGTCGTGACGGTTTTGGCGCACGCGGCGGCGTCAACGAAAACCATCAAACTGGCACCATCGACGATCATTTTGCCGCTTCGCCATCCAACGATCATGGCCAAGGAGCTCAGTTCTCTTGATCAACTCTCGAACGGTCGCCTGATTGCTTCTATCGGCATCGGCGGCGATTATCCGCGTGAGTTTCAAGCCTGCGGCGTTTCCATGAAGGAGCGCGGTGTTCGTGCCAATGAGGGCATTGAGATCATGCGCAAGTACTGGTCTGGTGAACGCTTCGACTATGAAGGCAAAATCTTTCAGTTGGAGGACGTCGATATGATGCCGACGCCAATCCAGGAAGGGGGGCCGCCGATTTGGGTTTGCGGGCGTAGCGATCCCGCCATGAAACGTGCCGCGCGGCTGGGTGATGGCTGGCAGCCTTACATGTACACGGCCGAGCAACTCCGCGAATCGGTCGGCAAGGTCCATGATTTTGCCGGCCAAGCTGACAGGGAACTGCCGGAGGATTTCGCTTTTACCAGCTTCATGTATGTGAGCATGGCAGAATCTGCGGAGGAGGGGCGCGATAAAGCCATTGAACAGCTTAGTTACCGCTTCAACATGCCGTTTGAAAAGATCGTCGATAAGTATTGTGCCTATGGTACGTCGGACCAGATTGTTGAATCACTTTCGGCCTACGTGGCCGCTGGCGCCAACAATGTCATAGTCGGAATGGTCATGCCCGAGGAAGAGCGCCTGGATTACGTCGAACGCTTCGCCACCGATATCTTGCCGGAACTAAAGAACCTGAAAAAGGCTTGAGCGGAGAAACACGGTATGGGTAAGCAACTGAGCGTCGCCGATATGCAGGCCTTGATGGAGCCGTCGCCTTTTCACAAGCTGTTCCGTCCTGAAGTCCTTGGCATTGACTACGAGGCCATGCAATTGGATGTGAAGTTCAACATGTGCGACCAGTTCGAACGCCAACCCGGCACCGACCAGTGGCACGGTGGAACGGTTTCCGCCATCATCGATATCGCGGGCTGTTACGCGCTGGCACTGATTGCCGCCGAACCCCTGCCGACCATTAATTTTCGTACCGACTACCTGCGGCCCGCCGTGTCGACGGATTTGACGACCGTTGCAACAGTCCGCAAGGCCGGCCGGCGGGTCGGCGTCGTCGACGTTGATGTTTATGATGATGCGAAGCGGCTGTCAGCCGTTGGTCGGGCGTGTTATGCGATTTAGGCCCACCATATAACCAAGATTGGAGTTTTGAAGATGCCAGATAGAAACAGCGGCGGCACAATCGCCATTATCGGCGGCACCGGGGCGCTTGGCTCAGGTTTGGCCATGCGCTGGGCCAAAGCCGGTCATCAGGTCATCATCGGATCGCGGGACGGCGACCGGGCGGCGGTGACGGCCGGGGAATTTTCTGAGAAAGCGGGAGCCACGATCAACGGCATGGAAAATGCCGCTGCTGCGGCGGCGGCCGACATCATCGCCTTGACGGTTCCTTACGCCAATCACCAACCCAATCTGGAGACCATCCGCCCGCACGCGGCTGGCAAAATCGTCATCGATATCACGGTACCGTTGGTGCCGCCGAAGGTTCGTACCGTGCAGTTGCCGGCGGAGGGATCGGCAGCCAAGGCGGCACAATTGTTTTTGGGTGACGACGTGCGCGTCGTCTCGGCGTTTCAGAACGTCGCCGCCGCCCATTTGGCGGACCTGGACCACGGCATTGATTGCGACGTCTTGGTCTGCGGCAACGACCGCGAGTCACGCCAGACGGTGATCGATTTGGCCGCCGACGCTGGCATGAAGGCCTGGCACGCGGGGCGTATCGATAATTCGGCAGTGGCCGAGGCGTTTACATCGGCGCTGATCTTCATCAACGGTCACTACAAGATTGACGGGGCCGGCATCCGCATTAGCGGCGAACCTGGCAGTGCCACTTGAGGACAGCTCAAAAAGGTAAGGACGCAGGGGTATGATTTGTTGCGCCAAATGACAGATATTATCATTCCCATTAAAGCGCTGTCGTCCGCCAAGAGCCGTCTTTCCGGAGCCTTGAGCGCATCCGATCGATGCAACTTGGTGATGGCCATGTTGGAGGACCTGCTGGCGGTTGTGAGTACGTTTGACCGTGGCCGGATATGGATCGTGGCCAGCGATGATGCGGTGTTTGATTTGGGGGCCCGGTTCGGGGCTCACGAAATTCGAGAACCCGAAATACGTGGCTACAACGCCGCCGTGGTGCTGGGGTTCAACGCGGTGCCGGAGGGCCGGGGGATCGCCGTTCTGCCAGGCGATGTTCCGCTTGCGACGTATGGGGAAATTGCCGCACTGCTTGCTCCGACGGATCCGCGGCCGACTATTCGCCTGGCGGCGGCCCATGACCGCCTGGGCACCAATGGTTTATTTCTGTCCGACAAAGACCTGCTGTCTCCCATGTTCGGGACCAACAGTCTTGCAGGTTATGTCGGCGTCGCGCGGGCACTTGATGTCGAAACCACCGTGCTTCACGCGCCGTACCTTGCCCAAGACATCGACACGCCGGCCGATTTGCGCGCGCTGTCGATGCTTGAGCCCGGCGGCGCAACCGGAAAGTTTCTCAACAGTTTGCAGATGGCGGCCGACTGTCGCGTCTGTGCAATGGGGGCCGCATGAATTATCACGGCACCTATGAGCACTCATTGCCCGACGGGGTGCCGGATGCCGAAGCGTTTGCACTGTTGGATCAACCGCAAGAGACCTTGCACACCCGTGCCGCCAAGTTGAGGAATGCCGGGCACGGGCGCCTGATCAGCTATTCCCGCAAGGTGTTTATACCGCTCACCCAGCTTTGCCGCGATGTCTGTCACTATTGCACATTTGCGAAAGCCCCCAGGCAACTGGCGGCCCCTTATTTGAGCATTGCCCAAGTGCTGGATATTGCCCGGGCGGGAAAAGCGGCCGGCTGCAAGGAGGCGCTGTTCACCCTGGGGGACAAGCCGGAACTGCGCTATGAAGCGGCACAAGACGCTCTGGATGAGCTCGGTTACACCACCACGGTTGACTATCTTGAAGCTGCCGCTGGCGCCGTATTCGAAGAGACCGGGTTGCTGCCGCACCTCAATCCAGGGGTCTTGCGCGTGGATGAAATTGCGCGCCTGAGGAAGGTCTCCGTCTCCATGGGATTGATGCTGGAATCGGTATCGTCGCGCCTTTTCGAACACGGTGGATGCCATCATGGGTCGCCGGACAAAGATCCGGCCGCGCGGCTTGAAATGATCGCAGAAGCAGGCCGCCGACGGGTTCCCTTTACCACCGGCATTCTGATCGGCATTGGCGAATCCCGCCGCGAACGCATCAAAAGCATGCTGGCCATTCGCGAATTGCATGAGCGTTATGAGCACATTCAAGAAATCATCATCCAGAATTTCCGGGCCAAACCGGGCACCCGCATGGCCGATGCACCGGAACCCACGCCGCGCGAACTGCAATGGACGATTGCTGTTGCGAGAATCATTTTCGGCGCCGACATGAGCATTCAAGCGCCGCCTAATCTTTCCGAAGGCTACGCACCGGCGCTGATTGCAGCGGGGATCAATGATTGGGGCGGCGTCTCCCCGGTGACCATCGATCATGTCAACCCGGAAGCGCCCTGGCCGCACCTTGATGAATTGGGCGGGGAAACGACGGGCGCCGGAAAAATACTGGTCGAACGATTGGCCATCTATCCAAGATACGTTCGCCAACGCGGCCACTGGCTGGATGAGCGATTTCGGGCCCCCGTTCAGCGGAGTGTCGACGGCGATGGTTTGGCGCGGATCAACATCTGGGCGCCGGGGACGACCGAGCATGCAATTCCGAACCTGACATCTGCCCCGGCTTATGTAGGCAATGTCGAACTCGACCGCATTTTGCGCAAGGCTGACCAGGGCGGGGACTTGGATGCTGCCGAGGTTTTTCGGTTATTGGCGGCCCGCGACGGCGAGGTCGATGAGGTTGCCATGGCGGCGGACGCGTTGCGGCAAAGGGTATGTGGTGACACCGTCAGTTACGTGGTCACCCGCAACATCAACTACACCAATATCTGCTATTTCAAATGCCGGTTCTGCGCTTTTTCCAAGGGCAAGACGCACGAACATCTGCGCGGCCGTCCCTACGATTTGGAACTCGACGAGATTGTCGGCCGGGCGCGTGAAGCCTGGGACCGGGGCGCCGTCGAAGTGTGCCTTCAAGGCGGCATCCACCCGGACTATACGGGCCATACCTATCTGGACATAGTGCGCGCCATAAAGGCGGAGCTCCCCGAAATACATGTCCATGCGTTTTCGCCTTTGGAAATTCAACAAGGGGCGCAAACGTTTGGAATTTCCATCAGCGAGTTCCTTAGCCAGTTAATGGAAGCCGGCCTGGGAAGTTTGCCGGGCACGGCGGCGGAAATTTTGGACGACGAGGTTCGCCGTGAACTCTGTCCTGATAAACTGTCCACGGCGCAGTGGTTCGATGTCGTTGGCGCGGCCCACCGGTTGGGATTGAAGACCACGGCGACCATTATGTTTGGTCACATCGAACAGCCCATCCATTGGGTGCGCCACCTGTTGCGGCTGCGCGACCATCAGAAGCTGACCGGTGGATTTACGGAACTGGTGCCATTGCCCTTCGTGCACATGGAATCGCCCATATACCTGAAGGGTGAATCCCGTCCGGGGCCGACGTGGCGGGAATCGTTGCTGATGCACGCCGTCGCTCGGCTTGCTCTCACTCCACACATCATCAATATCCAGACGTCTTGGGTCAAACTTGGGCCAGACGGCGCGGCTGCCTGTCTTGAGGCCGGCGCAAACGATTTAGGCGGAACCTTGATGAACGAGAGTATTACTCGGGCAGCGGGCGCCGGCCACGGTCAGGAAATGACGCCCGAGCGAATGGAGTCTATCGCGTACAAGCTTGGCCGCCCGGTTCAGCAACGAACAACGCTTTATGGTGACGCGCCGTCCGATCGCCATCGTGCATCTTTCACGGCGCCTCCGTCTGTTTGATTCTAATCGGTGACGCCAACATCCCCAATGGGAACGCAACGTTCACATCTTTCAGTCACGGCCCAGGTTTCACCCGGCCACAATATGTCAATCTTCTGATAGACTGGACGTCACCGGCGCCGCATGTTCTTTTCCGTCTCGATGAAACGACGGACTTCGGGACGTGGCATGAAGGAGCAGGTGCAAACATGGTCAAACATCAGAAGTTTCGGAAACTGCTTGTCGCCAATCGCAGCGAGATCGCCATCCGGGTAATGCGGGCGGCGACGGAACTTGGTATTCAGACGGTCGGCATTTATGCCGCGGAAGACAAATTAGCATTGCATCGGTTCAAGGCGGACGAAAGCTACTTGGTGGGCGCTGGCCTCGGCCCCATTGAGGCCTATTTGGCGATAGACGATATTCTTCGCGTCGCCAAAGACGTCGGGGCCGACGCTGTCCATCCAGGATACGGGTTCTTGTCAGAGAATCCGGCGTTTGCGGAGGCCTGTGCCGAAGCCGAAATAATATTCGTCGGACCCTCGCCGGATGTCATGAGGGCGTTAGGAAACAAGGTGTCGGCCCGGCAGATGGCGGAGTCCGCCGAAGTCCCAGTAATGCCGGCGACCGGCCCGCTTCCAGACGATATCGGTTCAATCTCATCTATGGCCGAGGATGTCGGTTATCCGATGATGCTGAAGGCCAGTTGGGGCGGTGGCGGCCGTGGCATGCGAGTGATCGAAGACGCGTCACAGTTAGAGTCTCAGGTCGATGCCGGCCGGCGCGAAGCACGGGCGGCATTCGGCAACGGCGAAGTGTATCTTGAGAAACTAGTCCGCCGGGCTCGCCATGTGGAAGTGCAAATTCTCGGCGACCATCATGGCAACTTGGTACACTTGTTCGAGCGTGATTGCTCGGTCCAACGCCGCAACCAGAAAGTCGTCGAACGGGCCCCCGCACCCTACCTGGACGATGAGGCTCGAAATTCCATATGCGATGCCGCCTTAAAACTTTCCCGCAGGGCCAAATACATCAATGCGGGTACTGTTGAATTCCTGATGGATTCAGAAACGGGGGCGTTTTTCTTTATTGAAGTCAATCCGCGTGTCCAGGTCGAACATACCGTGACCGAGGAAATAACCGGTATCGACATCGTCAAAGCGCAGATCATGATCGCCCAAGGTGCCGTCATCGGCGCTGGCGAAGGCGCCTTCGTCCCCAAGCAGTCGGATATCCGGATCAGCGGGCACGCCCTGCAGTGCCGGGTGACCACGGAAGATCCGGAATCCAATTTCATCCCCGACTATGGTCGGATTACGGCCTACCGTGGTGCCAACGGTTTCGGTATTCGCCTGGACGGCGGCACGGCCTATTCCGGCGCTGTGATCACGCGGTTTTACGATTCCTTGTTGGAAAAAGTCACGGCATGGGCGCCGACTGCCGATGCCGCTGTCAGGCGCATGGATCGGGCACTTCGGGAATTTCGTATAAGGGGCGTGGCGACCAACCTGGCGTTTCTCGAAAACGTTATCAATCACCCTGATTTTGCCAGCGGTTCGATTACCACCCGGTTTATTGATACGACGCCCGAATTGTTTAAGTTTCCGAGGCGGCGCGATCGGGCGACCCGATTGTTGCGGTTTATCGCCGACGTGAGCGTCAACGGGAACCCGGAAGTCGCCGCCCGGCCCAAACCGCCGGAACACGCTCACGCGCCGATCCTCCCCAGAGGGCTGCCTGACCGGCGCCCCGACGGGACCAAACAGTTATTAGATCAGTTGGGCCCGGAGGGGTTTCGGGACTGGATGCTCAGCCAACAGCGTCTCCTGATCACCGATACGACCATGCGCGACGCCCACCAGTCGCTTTTGGCGACGCGCATGCGTTCTTATGACATCGTCAATGTCGCGGACGCGTATTCACGCGGATTGCCGGAGATGTTCTCCCTGGAATGCTGGGGTGGTGCGACCTTCGATGTGGCCATGCGGTTTCTCGAGGAAGATCCGTGGGAACGTTTGCGCGATATTCGCGAGCAAACCCCCAACATCATGCTGCAGATGCTTTTTAGGGCATCGAATGCCGTCGGTTATACCAGCTATCCCGACAACGCCGTGACCTACTTCGTTGATCGTGCCGCCGACGCGGGCATCGATCTCTTCCGAATTTTTGATTCACTGAATTTGATCGACAACATGAAAGTCGCCATGGATGCGGTCTTGGAGACCGGCCGGCTCTGTGAGGCGGCCATATGTTACACGGGCGACCTGTTTGACCCGGCGCGGTCAAAGTACGACCTCGACTATTACGTGGACCTAGCGCGGGAATTGAAGTCGGCGGGCGCACATATTCTGGCGATCAAGGACATGGCGGGCGTTTGCCGGCCGCGGGCGATCCGTACATTGGTTGAAAGTTTGAAGGCCGAGACGGGGCTTCCTATACATTTCCATACCCATGACACCAGTGGAACCGCGTCGGCCAGCATTTTAGCAGCTGCGGAAGCCGGCGCTGATGCCGTTGATGCAGCCATGGATTCTCTTTCGGGTCTGACCTCACAACCCAACCTGGGGTCGCTGATATTGGCGCTGGGTGATACGGATCGGGATACGGGGCTGGACGCTGGCCGGATTCGGGGTTTTTCGGACTACTGGGAAGCGGTTCGCGTTCAATACGCGGCCTTTGAAAGCGATATACGGGCGGGTGCCTCTGAAGTCTATCTTCATGAAATGCCTGGCGGCCAGTTTACCAACCTGAAAGAGCAAGCGAGGGCGCTTGGCCTTGCTGAGCGGTGGCATGAAGTGGCGAAAACGTATGCCGACGTTAATCAGATGCTGGGCGATATTATCAAAGTTACGCCAAGCTCAAAAGTCGTCGGCGACATGGCGCTGTATATGGTGTCGAGCGGGTTGACGAACGCTGACGTCCTTGATCCGGACCGTGAAATCGCATTTCCGGAATCCATGGTGTCGATGTTGCGTGGCGATATAGGCCATCCTCCCGGCGGATGGCCGCAGGAACTTCAAAGAAAGGTTTTGAAGGGGGCAGCCCCGATAACCGGCAGGCCTGGAGATTTTCTTAAGCCGGTGGATTTTGCAGCCGAGCGTTTGGCTGCTGAAAAAACCGCCGGGAGACGTATCTCCGATGACGAACTGGCATCACATCTCATGTATCCGGATGTCTTCGCCACTTATGCCGAGAAGCGGCGCCGGCACAGCCGGGTCGATGTCCTGCCGACGCCGGTGTTTTTCTACGGCATGAAACCCGATGAGGAATTGGCCGTCACCATCGATGCCGGCAAGACTTTGGTCGTCCGCATGCTGACCATCGGTGAGGCCGACGAGGCCGGCGAGCGTGAGGTTTTTTTCGAACTCAATGGCCAGCCCCGCGTCGTCCGCGTTGTCGACCGAAGCGTCTCCGGAAATGTGCCGGCCAATGAGGTTGCCGATCCGGAAAATCCGGGACATGTTCCCGCGCCGATGCCGGGTGTTATTTCAACGATTGCGGTAACGGTCGGCCAAGACGTCATCGCCGGTGATGTGTTGATGACGCTGGAAGCCATGAAAATGGAGACCGCCGTGACCGCGCCGATACCTGGAACAATCAACCGCGTCGTTGCGAGTATCGGGCATCAAGTCGAGGCGAAGGACCTGCTAATTGAATTGGTTTCTGGTGACTGACGAAAAGGTCAGCGCCATTTATTGCCTTCGACTATCTGCGATCCATATGTTTTGATCCCGGCGTTGCGGTTGACATAGAATGAACTGAAGCGAAATAGCCGCGAACAGATTACCGGCAGGCCGATGATATCGCTGTCCTCGCGCGTCACCTGAGTGCTAAGCTTGGCGAAAGAAAGCTCGGCAAGATCAAACTCGCGGTTCGCGGTAAATCGCGCGAAACATTCATGATG
Organism: uncultured Magnetovibrio sp.; assembly: GCA_964595005.1. GTDB lineage: Bacteria > Pseudomonadota > Alphaproteobacteria > Rhodospirillales > Casp-alpha2 > UBA3470. Next base: position 422 of record CAZQPC010000077.1, on the reverse strand, counting down.
ACCGAGATTGAGCCAATTCAGATCGATCCCTTCGGCCTTGACCTCGCCCTGCCTGAAGTCCCGGAAATGATCGTAATCCGTTGTCGCAATTGAAAGCTGAAGCTTTGTCATCGTTGTTACCCACCCACCGAAATCGATGCTTGGGGGGATAATAACCGAAATTACCGTCGTGTCATTTTCCATCCTGCGCAGTACGTGTCAGCATGACTACTGTAGTTAGTTTCCGGCCTATTGGTTAGTCTAGGTTCAAGTGGCAACGTCACATTAACGGTCGCCGTTGGACTCATGATAGGTTTTTAAGATGAATATCATCTCAGGCCGCCGCCATCAGTTTCCATCGATCATGATCGAGCTCGCAGTCTGGCTCTAGAGCGTGTCGCATTTAATCGGCCTCATACCCTGCCGCGATGAAGTAGTTTTGG
>CAZQPC010000076.1:0-16163 GCA_964595005.1 uncultured Magnetovibrio sp. | reverse complement strand
TGGCGACATTCAGCGCCTGAGCCCGCTCATTCGTGAACGCATGAACGCCGTCTATCAATTTGTCCATCCGGAACAGCCCGACATCCAAGGCCTGTCCCACGTCATGTGGACGGGCAAACCGAAATCGCGTGGTGCCCATGCCCGCAACGCCGTTTTTTACGGCGACAAGGCCATCGACCGCTCGCCCTGCGGCACCGGCACCTCGGCCCGCATGGCCCAGTGGGCGGCGCGCGGCGATTTGGGCGTTGGCGATGACTTTATCCATGAAAGCATCATCGGCAGCCTGTTCAACGGACGCGTCGAGGCGACGACGACGGTCGGCGATAAGCCCGCCATCATCCCGTCCGTCGAGGGCTGGGCGCGCATCTACGGCGACAACATCCTCACCATCGATGATCACGATCCCTTCGCACACGGGTTTTTGCTGACTTAATCCGGGCCAGCCAACGCCGCCAGCTCTCCGACCGTCAGCGGCTTCACCGGTGGGCGGCGGCGATAATCGCCAACCGCGCCGGGCGTCGCGTTATTCGCTTCGGCCAGCATTTCCGTCACCGTCAGGGAACACAAGCGGCCCTGGCATGGTCCCATGCCGGCGCGGCAGAAACTTTTCAGCTGATTCGGTCCCGGACAACCCAGTGCCGCCGTCCGCCTGATGTCGCCGGCGGTCACCTCTTCGCAGCGGCAGACGATGGTGGCGTCGTCGGCCGGCACCCGGTGCACTTTGGGTGGCCGAAAAAGCGCGTCCAGGAAGGGCCGCAGGCGCATCTCGCGGGCGAGAGCTTGGTGAATTGGAGCGCCCCGGTTATTGCGCACCGACGGGTCCAGCCGGCCGGTATGGGTCAGCGCCGCCAATGCCGCCAGGCGGCCTTCGTGCTCCGCCGCCAGGGCGCCACCGATATGGGTGGCATCGCCGGCGGCGAAGATGCCGGCCAGGCTGGTCTCACCCCACGTATCGGCGACCACCCGCCAGCATTCCTGCGCGCCATTCCAGAGATGATCGCATCCGGTGGCCCGGGTCAGGTTGACGTTCGGCACCACGCCCTGGTGCACGAAGATATGATCCGCGGCCAGTTCGTGAAGATGACCGCTTTTCTCATAGCGGATGGCGTCGGCTGTGCCATTTCCGGCGATGGAGATGCTGCCGACGCCTTTGATGAACGGCACGCCGGCCTGTCGAATGGCCCGCATATAGCCGAGGCCCTTGAGTAGTTGGCGGCTGGCCAGAAGGGCGCCCGGAAGATATGGCGCCGCGGTGAGATATCGGTGCCAGGGCGTGGTGTCTAGGACCGCCTTCACCGCGATACCGGCCCGGACGTATTGGTGAGCAATAAGATAGAGCAACGGCCCGGTGCCGACGAAAACGGCGTCCGGCGCGCCCAGGCCGTGGGCCTTCAAGGCGATCTGGGCGGCGCCGGCACTCATCACGCCGGGCAGGGTCCAGCCGGGCACCGGGAAGGGCCGTTCCATGGCGCCGGTGGCGATAATCACTGCATCGGCGGTGATAATGCGGGCCATGCCATCTACGGAAACACCAATTTCCCGTTGCGGCGAGACCTGCCAGACGGTGGCGCCCGGCAGATAGCCGGCGCCGCTGTTGCGCAAGGCGGTGCTCAGGGTCCGGCCATGGTGGTATTCCACGCCAAGGACCGTGTCACCGGCGCCTCCGGGGGCCTCGATGCCTCGATAGATTTGACCGCCCGGACCCGGCTGTTCGTCCAGGACCAGAACTTTGGCGCCGGCCTCGGCGGCCGTCACCGCGGCGGCCATGCCGGCAGGTCCGGCGCCGATGACGGCGATGTCGTAGTGATTTCTCAAGGGGAAACCACCGCCACGCCAAGCTGGCGCGATACGTTCATGCCGTCGCGGACAAGCACCATGCAGCCCTGCTGGTTGGCAATCCCGTCGATCATCACTAAGCATTCGAAACACACACCCATCAGGCAGTAGGCGCCGCGTGGGTTGCCACTGATCGGGGTCTCCCGAGTTGCCACTTCACCGGCCGCCAACAATGCGGCCGCGACGGTCATGCCAACGCGCGCCTCAATCATCCGGCCTTCGAAAGTAAAAGCGAGGTTCGTGCTATTATCAGCGGCGGTGATTTCAGTGAACATGGAAACGCTCCGCCTTCAATACAGAGACCTCATCGGGCAACCGCCCGTCGGCAATGGCTTCGGCCATGGCGCTGGCGTGGATGGCGGCCAGGGTGACCCCGCTGTGCACCGAGGCGACAAAGGCGCCATCGCCCTCCGGCGGCCGGTCGTAGATGGGCAGCCCATCGGGGGAATAGGGGCGCAGTGCCCCCCAGGAACGCACGATGCGTGCGGAATCCAGAAACGGGAAGATGCGGCGGGCCCGGGCTACGATACCAGCCAAAACTTCCCAGCGGGTGCCGTCATCAAAACCCACCTCTTCGTGAGAATCGCCCATCAGAACACTGCCCTCGCCGGTTTGACGGATCAGTGTTAGCGGTAGATCAAGAAAAGGCGCACAGCGCTCGGTAACCAGTATCTGTCCGCGCAGTGGATTGATGGGCGTGTCCAAACCCAACATGGCAGCCAGCGGTTTTGTGCCGAGGCCGGCGGCGATGACCAGTTTCGGTGCTTCCATGTCACCGCGTGCCGTCTGCAATCGATAGACCCCGCGCCGCCAGGTGATCCGCGAGACATGGGCGTCCAGAATCTTGCGGCCGCCGCAGGCCTTGTATCCGGCTTGCAGGGCGCGCAGCAGGTAGAGAGGATTGGCATGCCCGTCGAGGGGCGAGTAGGAACCGCCGACGACCTCGGGCCCGAACCCTTTGGCCATGCCGTCCAGGGCGGTACGGTCCAACATCTCATAGCGGAACTCGCCGCCCGAGTGATTGTGGAGGCGGCTCATTTGGGCTGCTCTGGCGGCAAATTCGCCGTCAGACAGACAGACGTGCAGGCCGCCCGGGCGCTGGTGCTGAAGCTCAACGCCGGTCAGCTCGGTCATTTCGGAGGAAAAATCAGGCCACAGGTCGGCCGAGCGACGGGTCCAGGCTGCATATTCGGGGCAGTCGAAACCCTTGCTCTGGACCCAGACCAGGCCGAAGTTGCCGCGCGCCGCCCGGAAAGCCACATCGCCCTCGTCGAGCATCAGCGTATCAAGCCCCTGGCCCCGCAGCCCAAAGGCCAGGGCCGAGCCGACCATGCCGCCGCCGATGACAATCACATCCGCATTCATAAGCACTGTTTTCCACCACCCGGGACCAGATTCCAAGCAGTTCCCGCGCCCCTTGCCCAGGTCAGCCGTGGCGGATAAAACCAAGGGGGGAAAAGGGAGAACGACATGACGGCATTGATGACCACGCCAGAGTTGCGGGCCCGCCTTGACGCGGCCTTGGCCGGCGACGCGGAATTGGCCGTTCTTGATGTACGCGAGGCCGGACAGTATGCCGCCGGTCATCTTTTTTTCGCGACGCACGTTCCCTACAGCCGCTTGGAAATCGAAATCGGCGGGTTCGTTCCCCGAAAGACCGTGCCGATTGTCATTTATGACGCGGACAACGGCGTCTCCGAGAAAGCGGCTACCGCGCTCGGCGCCATGGGATACACGGACGTGGCCGTCCTGGAAGGCGGTGCGCCGGCCTGGGCGGCGGCGGGCCACACACTCTACGAAGGCGTCAATCTGCCGTCCAAGACCTTCGGAGAACTGGTCGAGCACGTCCTGGATACGCCGCGCCTGAGCGCCGATGATCTGGCTGACATGCAGGAAAAAGGCGGTGATTTCATCATTTTGGATGGCCGCACGCCGGAAGAATACGCCAGGTTCAATATCCCGGGCGGCATTTCGTGCCCGAACGCGGAATTACCGCTGCGCTTCGATGATCTGGTACCAAACCGTGAGACCACGGTGGTCATCAACTGCGCCGGTCGCACGCGCTCCATCATCGGCGCCCAGACACTGATCAATTTCGGCGTCGTCAACAAAGTCATCGCGCTTGAAAACGGCACCCAGGGATGGTCGTTGACGGATCGGGCCCTTGAAACCGACGCCAAACGGTTCCCGCCGTCCAGTGTCATGGCGCCGGCCTTGGCGCGCGCGCGGGAGCGCTCTGCGCGGGTCGCCGATGCCTATGATCTGTCGTTCATCGACCTAGCGCAATTGGCCGCCTGGCAAGCCGACACGGCGCGCACCTTGTTTCTTTTCGATGTTCGCAGCGCCGATGAATTCCGGGCCGCCCGTCTGCCCAACAGCCGGTCCGCCCCCGGCGGCCAGTTGGTCCAGGCCACCGACCGGTGGGTCGGCGTTCGGGGCGCACGCATCGTGGTTTACGACGATACGGAAGTGCGCGCTGTCAGCACCGCACATTGGTTGAAACAAATGGGTTGGGAGGTACATGTGTTGCGCGGCGGCATCGCCAACGGGGATCTCGAATCCGGCCCACCACAGTCGCCACAGGCATCGAATCTGGCGCAAATGACAGCCGAGGAAGTGCAATCCGAGATGGCCAACGGGACGGCGATCGTTGTCGACATGCGGTCGAGCCAGGCCTTCCATGGCGGTCATATACCGGGTGCTGTCTGGGCGATCCGTCCGACATTGGATCAGGTTGCCGTCGATGCCGGTGCCCGTGTCGTTTTGGTCACCGATGATCCGGCGGCGGCGGCCCTGGTGGCCGGCGACTTGCAAGCGCGCGGCGTCACCTCGGTCTCACACTTACAGGGCGGCATGGCGTCCTGGACCGATGCCGATGGCGACGTTGCGGCGTCCGGGGATGGACCGGAGAATTCAGACCGCATTGATTTCGCCGCTTTCACGGCGCAACGCCATGGCGGCAACAAGGACCACATGCGCCAGTATCTGGCATGGGAGATCGGCCTGGTCGACCAGTTGGATGACCAGGAGCGGGGCGTCTTTAACGTGGTTGGGGTTTGATGCCGCCGGCAGGGGAGCGCCGCGCGCCGCACCTCAGGCGATCCTGGCTGTTCGTCGGTGGCAGTGATGAAGCGGCGTTGACCGCGGCCGGGGCCAGCGGCGCCGACGTGGTCATCCTGGAGTTGGAGGATTTTACGCCGCCGGCGGAACGCGCCGGGGCGCGCAGCTGTGCCGCGGACCTGTTCGAACGCTGGCGGGCCCGCGGCATTATCGCCGCCGCGCGCGTTAATCCCTTGGAAGCGGCAGATGGGCCACTTGATTTGGAAGCCGTCATGGCAGGCCGCCCCGACGTGGTCCTGTTGCCGAAAGTGGCAGACCCCGCCCAGGTTGCCCGCCTGGATCAAGAAGTGACCCGGCTGGAAAAGGTTTACGGGGTGGCGGACGGGGCGACGGAACTGGTCCCCAATATCGAGCTGGCGCGCGGCCTGATCCAGACTTTCGCCATCTGCCAGATATCGCCCCGGATCACGTCGGCGCTGGTGGCGTCGGAGGACATGGCCGCCGACCTGGGCGCCGAACGCGGCCGCGACGGCTTGGAATTGGATTACGTGCGGCGGCGCTTTATCGTCGAATGCACGGCCGCCGGCGTGCCGGCCATCGATTGCCCCTATACCTGGTCCGATGTCCTGGGCCAGGAGATGGATACCAAGTTCGCCCGGCGCCTGGGTTATAAATCGAAAAGCCTGGTCGATCCGGCTCACGCCGAGGTCGTCAACCGCGTGCTGACCCCGTCATCAGCCGAGATCGACCATGCCGAGCGGGTAATTACCGCCTTCGAGGCGGCTCAGGCGGAAGGATCGGGACGGGTCGAGGTCGATGGTTCGCTGGTCGAAGTGCCCATATTTATGAATGCCAAACGTCTTCTGGAGCGAGCCCGTCAGCTAGGTGTTATGGATGTCTCAGGGTAATCTCAGTCGACAAATACAATCCCGCCGACGCTCGACTTGCGCGTCCCGATGGGGCTACCTATGTTAGCGCTCTGGACACATCCTGGGCACGGGTGAGGCGTTGGGATCGGCTGAGCGCCGATGGCTCATCGCCGCCAGAAGAAAAAGGAATTTGTCTCCATGTCCGAGAACCACCACGCCAAGGTCCTCATCATCGGGTCCGGCAGCGCCGGGTACACGGCCGCCATCTATGCGGCGAGGGCCAATTTGGAGCCTATTTTGGTGCGCGGCCTGCAGCCGGGCGGCCAGTTGACCATCACCACGGATGTGGAAAACTACCCGGGCTTTGCGGATGTCGTTCAAGGGCCCTGGCTGATGGATCAGATGGAAGCCCAGGCCCGCGCCGTCGGCACGGAGATGTTCGAAGACACCATTGTCGCCACCGACTTGGCCGCCCGGCCGTTCACGGCGACGGGCGATTCGGGCACCGTCTATTCCGGCGATACCGTGATCATTTGTACCGGCGCCACTGCGCGCTGGTTGGGTTTGGACAGCGAACAGAAATTCATGGGCTTCGGGGTTTCCGCCTGCGCCACCTGTGACGGATTTTTTTACCGCGAAAAGCCCGTTGCGGTGATCGGCGGCGGCAACACGGCCGTCGAGGAAGCCTTGTTTCTGACCAACTTCGCCTCGAAGGTCATCTTGGTGCATCGGCGCGACGAACTGAGGGCCGAAAAAATCCTGCAAGACCGGTTGGCGCGAAACGACAAGATCGAAGTCCGCTGGAATAATGTTTTGGATGAGATTCTCGGTGACGCCGATCCCTTGGGAGTGACCGGCGCGCGCATCCGCAATGTGCAGACGGATGAGATCACGGATCTGGACGTGCACGGCGTCTTCATCGCCATCGGCCATGACCCCAACACGGGTGTTTTCGCCGGCCAGTTGGATATCGACGACGAAGGCTACATATTGACCCAGCCGGACAGCACCGCGACCAGCCTCGAAGGCGTCTACGCCGCCGGTGATGTGCAGGACAAGATTTATCAGCAGGCGGTGACCGCGGCCGGCACCGGCTGCATGGCGGCGCTGGAGGCGGAAGGCTACCTGGCAACCCGTGAATCGGCGCAACAAGCGGCCGAATAGGACGTTGGGCCTGCCTTTGACGCTTCGTTAATCGGCACCGATTAAGGTGTGGAACCATGGATTGGGATAAACTCAGAATTTTTCATGCCGTCGCCGAAGCGGGTAGTTTTACGCACGCCGGCGAAACCCTGAACCTCAGCCAATCGGCCGTCAGCCGGCAAATTTCGACCCTGGAGGAAAGCCTGCACGTGGCTCTGTTTCATCGCCATGCGCGCGGCTTGAAATTGACCGAACAAGGCGAGTTTCTCTACCAGACGGCGCATGACGTGTTTGCTCAGCTGGCCATGGCCGAAGCCCAGGTCGCCGAGAACCGGGAAAAGCCGCAAGGTATCTTGAAAATCAACACGACCATCGCGTTCGGCACCGTCTGGCTGACGTCGCGCATCAATGCGTTTGTCGAGCGCTATCCGGATATCGAAGTGTCCCTGGTGTTGGCCGACAACGAACTGGATCTCTCCATGCGCGAGGCGGACGCAGCGATCCGGATGATCGTGCCGACCCAGCCGGATCTGGTCCAGCGACAATTGATCACCATGCGCTATCATGTTTATGCGGCGCCGGAATATTTGAAGAAACACGGCATGCCGAAATCGGCGCGGGAGTTGGATGATCATCGGCTGATTGTTTATGGCAAAGAGGCCCGGCCGCCGACGGAGAATTTGAACTGGTTGTTGACGGAAGGCGCGACGAAGGGCCACAAGCGCAAGCCAGTACTGCAGGTCTCCAACATCTACGGCATTTTCCGCGCCGTCCAAAGCGGGCTGGGCATTGGTGCCCTGCCTGACTATATGAGCCAGGAGGCCGGCAATTTGGTGGAAATCCTGCCCGAATGCTGCGGCCCCTCGATCACCGCTTATTTCGTCTACCCCGAAGAACTGCGCGATTCCATGCGTATCGTCGTTTTGCGGGATTTCCTGTTGACCCAAGTCAAAGGCAATCCGTTTTAAGAAATTGTGCGGCAATATGAGCCTTGCAGATGCGCTGAGCTATGCGTTTTATGCATGGGTGCACTGCAAAATTATATGTAGCGGAAAAGCCGCTTCAGACCTATATTCATCTCATCGATGTTGCACCGCAACATTGACCTCCCCTTCGGACCTCGGTCCGAAGAAAAGGATCGCCCACATGGCGACTCCTTGCGTCTCCCAGACGTGAAGCCTCCCTGTTTAGACTCGCCAGGAACTTCGGTTCCTGGCTTTTTTTTTGGCAGTGCAGCCAATCAAGGCTATCCAAAAAAAACGGTCCACGCTCCGCGTTCTTTCCAAGGCACCGTCGCCGGACTAGTGTCGGCGCCATGAGCGGGGAAACATTTGACTATATCGTTATCGGTGCCGGGTCGGCGGGCTCCGTCGTCGCCGGGCGCCTGTCCGAGCACGGCAAATATAAGATTTGCGTTTTGGAGGCTGGGCCGCCGGACCGCAATCCGTTCATTCATATTCCGGCTGGCGTTCTCTACACCCTGCAGAATCCGGCGATTAACTGGATGTACAAGGGAACAGGATCTCCGGGCCTGGACGGGCGCGCCATCGATCAGGCGCGCGGCAAGACCCTGGGCGGGTCGGGGGCGATCAACGGACATATCTACAACCGCGGCCAGCGCATGGATTTCGATAGCTGGGCGCAGATGGGCAACCGGGGCTGGGGCTATGACGATGTGTTGCCCTATTTCAGGAAAAGCGAGAACAAGATCGGCGACGGCGACGACGGCTATCACGGCAGCGGCGGTCCGTTCACGGTGACGGATATCGATGAGACCCACCCCCTGTGTGATGCCTTTATTGACGGCGCAAGGCATCTCGGCATTCCTCACAACCCCGATTACAACGGCCGTACCCAGGAGGGTGTTGCCTATGCCCAGCGCAGCGTTTTCATGGGCCGCCGGGTCAGCCCGGCGCGGGCCTTTCTGTATCCGGCCATGAGGCGCGGCAACACCCGGGTGATCACCAACGCGCACGTCCAAGGGATTGACCTGGACGGCAACCGCGCCACCGGCGTCCGGTTCAAAATTGGCGGACCCAGCGGTGACGAACAGATCGTCCATGCGGGACGCGAGATTATCCTTTGCGCCGGCGCCATCGCGTCGCCACATCTACTGCATCTGTCGGGAATTGGCAGCGGCCGGCATTTGCAGTCCGTCGGCATTACCGTCGTCCATGACCTGCCGGGCGTTGGTGAGAACTTCCGCGATCACTACGCGGTCCGCTCGGTGGTTCGCATTCAGGATATGGAGACCATTAATGAACGGGTGCGCGGTGTGGCGCTGGTTCGTGAAGTGATCAAGTATGCTTTTACCCGGCGCGGCGCCTTGTCCCTGACGCCGACCCTGCTCTATTGCTTCTGGAAATCGGACGAGCGCTTGGAGAACGGTGATATCCAGCTGACTTTCACGCCGGCCAGTTACCCGGATGGGGTGCAGTCGGGTCTCGACCGGTTCCCCGGCGCCACCGTGGCCTGCTGGCAGCAGCGCCCGCAGAGCGCCGGCCACGTGCGGGCGACCTCCGCCGATCCTCACGAACAACCGGAGATCCAGGCGAATTTTCTGGCCGAAGCGGAGGATCGCCGCTTATTGCTGGCGGCCATGCGGCTCAGCCGGCGTATTCTGGAAAGCGCTCCCTTCAAGCCCTACGTCGCCGAGGAGATTTGGCCGGGACCGGCGCGCGTCAGCGACGATGACTTGCTCGACCACGCGCGCCAAACCGGTAACACGGCTTACCATCCCATGGGGACTTGCCGCATGGGACCGGCGGACCAGATAAATACCGTTGTCGATGACCGCCTGCGGGTTCATGGCATCGCCGGGTTGCGCGTCGCCGATGCCTCGATCATGCCGATGATGCCGTCCGCCAATCTGAACGCCGGTGCCTTGATGATCGGTGAAAAGGCGGCGGACATGGTGGTTGCGGACGGATCGCATTGATCGACGCCGGAAGCCGTCTCGCATGGCCTTTCAAGGGGGTTGCAAAGTGGCGGAGAAAATACCGAAGGGTTGCATCGCAACTTGGTGGGGACCGCGTTAAATGCCTTTCGAATGGTCGACAAGGGACGGGTTGACGTCGCGATTGCCAACAGGTTCACCGGTTTATCGATCATTCGAGAACACGGATTTATGTAGAACATTGCCCTTATGCCGCCAGTGCAACGCGATCCCCTGTTTCACTATTTTCATGTCAAACACCGCGATCTCGCGGATGATATCACGCGCGCTGAAGGTCATGTCAGCTCAGGGTATATTTGAAGAGATCAAGGCACGGTTCGGCATTAAACCCCTAGGCAAATAAAATTGCTGTTCCGGGTTAGGCCGCTTCGCCGCCGCCGGCACGGGCCTCGACGACTTTCTCAGCATCGCGGCCGGAAAATTCCTGCAGGTGGTCGAAGGTCCAACTGAAGGTGCCGACACCCATGGTCATGGAGCGTAACTCGATGATTAGGTCGTGCATTTCCGATTGCGGCATCTGCACCTTGACCTCGTCCCATCCGTTCCAGCCGGGTTTTGCGTCAAAGCCTAAAATTTGGCCGCGACGGCCGCTGACCAGACGCTGGATGTTCGAAGTGAACTCATTGGGCAGCGCGATGGTGACCTCGAAGATGGGCTCCAGCAAAACCGGGCTGCAGTTCGGCATGCCCTCGCGCATGGCTTGAGCAGCGGCCTTCTTAAAAGCCATTTCCGAGCTGTCGACGGCGTGGAACTGGCCGTCCGTCAGGGTCACGGAAACATCCACCACCTGGAAACCCAGGGGCCCCCGAACCATGAATTCTTTGACACCGTTCTGCACCGCGGGGATGTACTGCTTCGGCACGACACCGCCACTAATTGAATCGTCAAACTGAAATCCCGAGCCCCTTGGCAGCGGTTTGATGTCGATGTGGACGTCGCCAAATTCACCGTGGCCGCCCGACTGTTTCTTGTGGCGGGCGTGTTGGGAGACGGCCTTTCGAATGGTCTCCTTGTAGGGCACTTGTGGCCGTTCGTGCGTGACGTCCAGGTTATAGCGGTTCCGAAGCTTGTCCATGGTCGCCAGGATATGCAACTCGCCCTGGCCCCAAAGCAGCAATTCACTAGTGTCCGGATCGGGACCATAGGTCAGCGACGGATCGTCCTCGGCTATTTTTGCCAAGGCACCGGAAAGCTTCACCTCATCGCCGCGTTGGGTGGTGTGAATGCATAGCGAGAAAAGCGGCGTGAGGGGTGCCGGCCAATCGACGGAGGCGTTGCCGTCTTCGGACAAGGTGGCGCCCGTGTGGATATCCTCCAGGCGGCCCAAGGAAACGACCTCGCCGGCAATCGCCTTCGGCACCTTATCCATTTTCTGGCCCAACATCTTGTTGATGCCGCTGACGCGAGAGCCGTTCAACGTGATGCCGTCACTGATCTCTCCGGAAAGGACACGCACATAGGTCAGCTTGCCAACGTGTTCTGCATAGACGCTCTTGAATACCTGGGCCATGGTGCCACCACCCTCAGTGCCGAGACGTTCGGCGGTGGCGGTCACGTCAGGCGAGTCGTGGCGCAGCGACTTCATTAGCCGCCGGACCCCGGAATCCTGCTCCGCCGAGCCGAAGAACACGGGCACGATGAGGTTCTCCTGAAGGTCCTTGGTCAAATTTGCGTAAATCTCTTCGGAAGGCGGCACCACGTCCTCCAACAGGCTTTCCAGCAGGGTGTCATCGAAATCGGCCAGCGATTCGAGCATTTCCGTGCGCGCCATTTCTTCGTCGTCCTTGACCGCTTCGGGCAATTCGATGAGTTTCGATTCCTGGCCCGGTTGCCATTGGAAGGCGCGTTCGCTGACCAGATCCACATGACCGGTGATCTCATCGCCCTCGCGGATGGGGATCTCGCGCAGCACCAAAGGCCGCGTCGACACTGCTTGCAGAGCCTCGAAGGTGCCGCGCACACTGCCCGTGGAGACGTCCATCTTGTTGATGAACACGATATGCGGGATGCCGTGCGCATCCAGGTGCTTGAGGATCGGAGCGATCATCAAGGCCTTGTTGTCGTCGGCCTCGCAGACGACCACCGCCGTATCGGCAACCATGATCGCGTTGAGCCCATCTTGGGCCAGTTCGACGGAACCGGGGCAGTCCAGGAATGTCCAGCTTTCATCCAGATAGTCGCAACTGGCGACGTTCAGTTCCGTCGACATCTGCCTGGCTTTGGCTTCGGCGCTGGCGTCGCCGACCATGTTGGATTCCTTCACCGTGCCCTTGCGCTGAATGGCTTCCGACATCTTGAGAATGCTTTCCAACAAGGATGTCTTGCCACTGGAGTAAGGTCCGACAAGGGCGGCCACGCGGGGACCCGATTGGGTTTTGGTGCTCATATAATCCTCCCAGTTTTCGTCACGGCGGCGTGGGTTGTTTCCCCATTTTCCATTCGATCCGAAAAGGTTAATGGACATGACACGGGATGCAAGGGCAGATGCAAAAAAAAGCGGATCAAACCCCATATGGGCTGGCGTTGCCGTTCAATGTTAAGTTCGGTAGCCTTGACCCGGGTAAGTGTAACCGGGAAGCCATCATGATCCGATTCATTTCAATTTTATTCGTCTTGATTGCGCTCGCCATTTCCGGCCGGCCTGCCACGGCCGGTGACGTTATGTCTGCACCGCCGGCATCGCCGGACCCTGCCGCGCGATATCTTTTCTATATGCATGGCGGTTATCCTGAAAGGCGCGGCGGCGGCGCTGACTACAAGTACGATTCGATTCTCGAAACATTGGCCGACAAGGGATTTGTCGTGATTGGCGAACTCCGTGGCCAGACCAATCCGCGGCAGTATGGGGCGGGCATTGCCGATCAGGTGCAATCCTTGCTGGACGCCGGCGTACCGACAGCCAACATCACCGTCGCCGGCCATTCGAAGGGCGGGCTCATGAGCATGGTCGCGGCCAGCGCGCTGGGGAATCCGGACGTTAAATTTGGGGTCATGGCGGCCTGCGGGCAGGAAGGGAGCCGGTTCAATCGGAGCTACAAAAAATTCGTCAAGCGCAGCGCCGCACGGATCAAGGGACGGTTCCTGGTGGCCTGGGCCGAAGACGACGATGTTGCCGGGAATTGCGACAAGGCGCTGAACAAGGCCGGCGTTCCGTACGAAAACAAGGTGTTGCCGGCTGGCCGAGGCCACCAGTTATTCTACACGCCGGAGCCCGTTTGGATCGACCTGCTGAGCGCCTATGCAGCCGGCAACTAGCCGCCGGCGCCTTGCGGCACCGAAAACGTCGATTGATGTCGTCGCCTGTGGCAGAATACTCTCAGGCACACGTGACAAGTAGATTTGGTGATGATCAAACGGTTCGTCGAACCTATCCTGATGGTATCGTTTCTTGCCGTCGTCGGCGCATTGGCGGTGCAAGGGCTGCATGAAATTGAGGCCCAAACCCGCAAGGCCGCCGGTAAGTCCCTGCAAACCGTGCTTCAGACCACGGAAGAGGCCATTCATTTCTGGGCCCAGACGCGGATAAAAGACGCCCAAGTGTTAGCGTCGTCATCCGAGGTTGTCGGACTGACCGAGCAGTTGCTGGCCCTACCATCCGATCCGGGCGGTCTGATCGCATCGGAGCCGCAAAAGCGTCTGCGGATCAAGATCAGTTCGGAATTCCAACGTCTCGGCTATCGGGGTTTCTTTGTCATTGCGCCGGATAACGTGAACTTGGCGTCCATCCGCGACGTCAATGTGGGGAGCAGAAATATTGTTGCCCTGCACCGGCCCGATCTCATGGAACAGATTTTCGAAGGCCGCTCGGTGATCGTACCATCTATCATTTCGGATGTGCCCCTGGTTGAACGGGCGGGCGGTCGGGATATCAACCGGGCGACCATGTTTGCCATGGCGCCGATCCGTAATGGACAAGGCTTGATCATCGCCGCTTTTGCCATTCGCATGGACCCCGTCCGCGATTTCAGCGCCCTGACCCGCCTCGGCCGGATCGGCGTCAGCGGCGAAACCTACGCTTTCAACAAAGACGGCTATATGCTCACCAACAGCCGGTTTGATGAACAACTGCGCAAGATCGGGCTGATCGACTATAAGCAGCGCTCGGTGTTGACGGTCCGCATCGCTGACCCCGGCGGCAACATGGTCGAAGGCCATCAGCCGGTATCGCGGCCCGATCAGCGTCCGCTGACCATCATGGCCAGCCATGCCATCGACGGCGGCGCCGGCTGGAATACGGACGGCTACCGGGACTATCGCGGCGTTGAGGTTTTTGGCGCCTGGCTGTGGAACCGTGATCTTGGCATGGGCCTGACAACGGAAATCGATGCCGATGAAGCTCTACAGTCGTTTTATTTTGCCCGTAAAATCATCGTCGCCGGCCTGGCCGTAACAGCCCTGCTGTCGATCATGCTGGCCGGCTATCTGATGGTTACCCGTGCCCGCGCCCTGCGCGACATGGAAAAAAGCAAGGAGGCCTTGGAAACCCGGGCCAATGAGCGCACGCAAGACCTGATGCGGATCAATGAGAAACTCCAGGACCAGATCATTGAGCGGGCCCGCGCCGAAGAACAGCTGAAACACGCCCATGCGGCGCTTGAGGAAACCAACCGCAAATTGGAAGGCATGGCGGCCACGGATGGCTTGACCGGGATCGCCAATCGCCGGGCTTTCGACCAACACCTGAAGGCCGAATGGAACCGGTGCCTGCGGACCAAAAAGCCCATCTCGCTGGTGTTACTGGATGTGGACTTCTTCAAACGCTACAACGATGCCTACGGCCACCAGACGGGCGATGAATGCCTGCAACAGATCAGCGAGGTGCTTCGCAGTGATCCGCGCACCCGCCGTCCGGGTGATTTGGTCGCCCGGTACGGCGGCGAGGAGTTCGGCGTTATCCTGGGCGAGACAGAATTGGACATCGCCACCGATACGGCGGAACAAATTCGCACCGATATCAGCGCGCTGGCCATCGTCCATGAGGATACGTTGGTCCCCGGCACCAAGAATGTGACGATCAGTGCCGGCATCGCCAGCATTGTTCCACGGCCCGGCGGCCAGGTGAGCGCGCTGATCGAGGCCGCGGACCGGGCGCTCTATGCGGCCAAGGAACAAGGCCGCGATCGTGTTGTCTCCGCACCGGCTCCTGGTGCTACGGATGCCCCGCCACATCTCCGGCCGGTGCCGACCAGCACGTCATGAGCTTTAACGCTTAACGCAGCGAGCCGCAGAACCTCTGGATGCGGGTGCAGGCGTCTTCCAGAATATCCGTCGCGGTGGCGTAGCTGATGCGGAAGTGCGGCGACAGGCCGAAAGCCTCGCCATGGACACCGGCGACGCCTTCGGCTTCCAAAAGGGCGGTGACGAAATCCTCGTCCGTTTTGATGGTATGGCCGTCCGGTGTCGTCTTGCCGATGGCGCCGGCGACCGACGGATAGACGTAAAAGGCGCCTTCAGGGGTCGCGCACGAAAGGCCGTTGGCCTGGTTCAGCATGCTGACCACCAGATCACGGCGTTCCTTGAAGATGGCGTTGTTGCCTTCGATGAAATCATGCGGTCCGTTCAGCGCCGCGATGGCGGCCGCCTGGCTGACGGCGGCTGTGTGGGTGATTGACTGGGATTGCACCTTGGTCATGGCTTTGATGATTTCCTCGGGTCCGCCGGCGAAGCCGACCCGCCAGCCGGTCATGCAATAGGCTTTCGACATACCGTTCATGGTAATGGTGCGGTCGAAAAGCGCCGGTGCGACCTGGGCAATGGTTTTGAATTTAAAGTCATCGTAGACAAGGTGTTCGTAGATATCGTCCGTGAACACCCAAACCTGAGGGTGCTTTTCCAAGACGCCGGCCAGGGCACGAAGGTCGTCTTCCGTATAGGCGCCGCCGGTGGGATTTGACGGCGAATTCAGCATCAGCCATTTGGTTTTCGGCGTGATCGCCGCTTCCAACTGGTCCGGCGTCAATTTGAAACCGCCCTCCGCCGGGCAATCGACGATCACCGGAAGGCCTTCGAACATGACGACGATATCGGGATAGCTGACCCAATACGGCGCCGGGATAATAACTTCGTCACCCGGGTTGAGGCTGGCCATCATGGCGTTGAAAATTACCGGCTTGCCACCGCAACTGACATGGATCTGGTTGCGTCCGTAGCTCAGGCCGTTGTCACGTTCGAACTTGGCGGAAATGGCGTCCAGAAGCTCCGGCACCCCGTTGACCGCAGTGTAGCGGGTCATGCCGGCATCCAGGGCCTTTTTGGCGGCCTCGATAATGTGTGCCGGTGTATCGAAATCCGGTTCTCCG
>CAZQPC010000075.1:0-16178 GCA_964595005.1 uncultured Magnetovibrio sp. | reverse complement strand
GAACGTGCGCCAGGCCTTTCAGGCGGTTGATCCGAAGGTGGTGACAACCATCGCCGCCGCGTTGGCCCTGGGTGTCGCCCTGCAGGCCACCGGGGGCGCGGCCTATCTGGCGGCGAACTTGGTGATGATCACGAAAGGCGCGTCGCCGGCCGTCATTCTTTCCATGTTCTTCCTGTTGGTTGCCGGCCTTTCGAATATTATCAGCACCAAGACCGCCGCCGTGCTGTTTACGCCCATTGCCGTGGATATTGCCCGTCAGCTGGGCGTCGCGCCCGAGGCCTTCGCGGTGGCGGTCGTGTTCGCGGCAAACTGTTCTTTCGCGTCGCCACTGGGCTACCAGACCAATCTCCTGGTGATGGGACCGGGACATTATCGGTTTGGCGATTTCGCCCGCGCCGGCATACCGTTGATCCTGATTATGTGGCTTGTGTATTCGTTGTTCGCGCCGGCTTATTACGGCCTGTAGCGGCGGTCTTCAACGGGACCCGAAGATTTTGCCGACAAATGGTGCCAAACCGTCCAGGGGCAAAATGGCGCTGCAAATGCCGGCCTCGGCGACGGCCCGCGGCATGCCCCAGACAACGCTGGTTTCCTCGTCCTGGGCGATCACCATACCGCCGGCATCAACAACCTTGCGGCTGCCCTCCAGGCCATCATTGCCCATGCCCGTGAGGATGACCGCCATGACGCGGCTTTGGTAAATTTCCGAAATACTCTCGAACAGCGGGTCCACGGAAGGCCGGCAGAAATTGACCGGCGGGCCGTCATGGAGACGGATTTTGGCGCTGCCCTTGGCACCCGTGGCGACCATGTGCCAGTCACCGGGCGCCAGATAGAGACGGTTCGCAACGATCGCTTCGCCGTCAACGCCCTCGCGGCAATCGCGACCACTGTGTTTGCTGATATGTTTGGCCAACAGTTCCGTGAAGGTCGCCGGCATGTGCTGGGTAATGAGGATCGGGACCTTCAGCTGCGGCGGCAAGGACGCAATAAATGTGAACAGGGCCTGGGGGCCGCCCGTGGAACTTCCGATCACCAATATTTCCGGCACGATCTGCGGCGCCGGGCGCAAGGTGATGGGTTTTGCCGTTTTGCCGGATGCACGCGCCTTGGCTGGGTCGGGACGTGCTTCGACCGTACGCTCGCTGCGTCCCAAGGCCCTGATCACGGACGTCAGCTTGTCGGCGAATTCCGTTTCATCGGTGGTTTTTGTATGGGCGCCCGGGGTCGGGATATACTCAGCCGCGCCCGCCAACAGTCCCATCATGCTGGTCTTGACGCTGGCGAAGGTCAGGCTGGAGACCATCACCACCTTTGCCGCCGGGTCGACCTTGAACAGCCGCGACAGGGTGACCTTTACATTGTTTGCCGTGTCACCGATGTCGAGGACGATGGCGTCGACGGATTGAAGGCGCAACGCGCTGACGGCGCCGACGCCGTCGGGGACTTGCGCCGTGATGGCGATATCGGCAATTCGATCGAGGACATCATGAACCCGTCGGCCGACCACATCGGAGTGGCCGACAAGCATGACCCGCAACGGTTCACCCTTCGGCGTTTCCGGTTTTGATTGCTGATCAGTTGCCAATTGACTTCCCACATATCTGACGGTCCCCCCACCCGGGCCGAGATTGCCGCAAGGCGTCGGCGCGTGCAATCGGGATTTCTCGGAAGCCGGCGCCGGTGTTTGATGTTGCGCTGCAACAATCCAATTGACGGCCAAAGCCAGGGCGCCTATAAGCGCCGTGGGCCACGACCTCCCAACGGGTCGCGACCTTCTTGGAATGAGAAGGAGACAAAATGACCATTCCCGCCAAACCGGCCACGAGGCCGGCAAATTCCCATTTTTCTTCCGGTCCCTGTGCGAAACGTCCCGGCTGGTCCTTGCAGGGCTTGACGGACGCGGCTCTTGGCCGTTCCCACCGGGCCGCCGCCGGTAAATCCAAACTCAAGGACGTCATCGATCTGTCGCGCCGTATCCTCGGTGTGCCGGACGACTATCTGGTCGGCATCGTGCCGGCATCGGATACGGGCGCCATGGAATTGGCGCTGTGGTCGCTGCTGGGTCCGCGCGGTGTCGATATGCTGGCCTGGGAAAGTTTCGGCAAGGGCTGGGTCAGCGATGTCGTCAAGCAGTTGAAGTTGGACGACGTGCGGGAAATTTCCGCCGACTACGGCCAGCTGCCCGACTTGAGCCAGGTCGATTTCCAGCGCGACGTAGTCTTCACGTGGAACGGCACGACGTCGGGGGTTTGTGTTCCCGACGGCGATTGGATTGCGGGTGATCGTCAAGGCCTGACCATTTGCGACGCCACGTCGGCGGCTTTCGCCATGGATTTGGCCTGGGACAAACTGGATGCGGTCACCTGGTCATGGCAGAAGGTGATGGGCGGCGAGGCGGCCCACGGTATGCTGGTATTGAGCCCGCGCGCCGTTGAACGGCTGCAGACCTACACGCCGCCCTGGCCGATGCCGAAAATTTTCCGTCTGACCAAGGGCGGCAAGATCATTGCCGGGATTTTCGAGGGCGCGACCATCAATACGCCCTCCATGCTGGCCGTCGAAGATGCCCTGGATGGGTTGCGTTGGGCGGAAAGCCTGGGCGGCCTGGCCGCGCTGTTGGCGCGTGTCCAAGCCAACATGGCGGCCATGACGGACTGGATTGGCGGCACGCCGTCGTTTGCCTTTCTGGCCGAAGATGAAGCCAGCCGGTCATCGACCTCCATATGTTTGAAAATCACGGCGCCGTGGTTTTTGGCCCTGGACGCCGCCGACCAGGCCATCGCGGCCAAGGCGCTGGCCAACCGCCTGGACGAAGAAGGCGTTGCCTTTGACATCGGCGCCTACCGCGACGCCCCTCCGGGTCTGCGCATCTGGGGCGGTGCGACCATTGAAACAAGCGATCTCGATGCGCTGTTCCCGTGGTTGGAATGGGCCCTGGCCGACATCGCCGCCGACCACGCGGCCGCGGCTTAAGGGCGAAAAGGAGACAATCATGCCGAAAGTCCTGATATCCGACAAAATGAGCCCCTTGGCCGAACAGTGCTTCAAAGCGCGCGGCATTGAGGTCGACGTGAAGACGGGCATGACGCCCGAAGAGTTGATTGCCTGCATTGGCGACTACGACGGCTTGGCCGTCCGTTCCGCGACCAAGGTAAAACCGGACGTGTTCGAGGCGGCGGAAAATTTGAAGGTCATCGGCCGCGCCGGCATCGGTGTCGACAATATCGACACGGAGATCGCCACCCAGCGCGGTATCGTTGTTATGAACACGCCCTTTGGCAATTCCATCACCACGGCCGAACACGCCATGTCCCTGCTGTTGGCCCTGGCCCGGCAAATTCCGGAAGCCAATGCCTCGACCCATGCCGGCAAATGGGAGAAATCGCGCTTCATGGGCGTCGAATTGATGGGCAAGACGCTGGGTATCATCGGCTGTGGCAACATCGGTTCGGTGGTCGCCGACCGGGCCCAGGGGCTTAAAATGAAGGTCATCGCCTTCGATCCGTTCCTGTCCGTTGAGCACGCCACGGAAATCGGCGTCGAAAAGGTCGAACTGGATGCCCTGTTCGGGCGCGCCGATTTCATCTCTCTGCACACGCCCCTGACCGATGCGACCCGCAATATCATCGATGCAGAGGCGATCGCTAAAATGAAGGATGGGGTGCGCATTGTGAACTGCGCGCGCGGCGGTCTGGTGGTCGAAGAAGCCGTCAAGGACGGCCTGGAAGCGGGCAAGATCACCGGTGTGGCATTGGACGTGTTCGCCGAAGAACCGGCCAAGGAAAACATCCTGTTCGGCCACCAAGGCGTCGTGGTGACGCCGCACCTGGGGGCCGCGACCACCGAGGCCCAAGAGAAAGTCGCCCTGCAGGTCGCCGAACAGATGGCCGACTATCTGTTGACGGGGGCGGTCACCAACGCGCTTAACATGCCGTCCGTCTCGGCCGAGGAAGCGGCCCGGTTGAAGCCCTATATGATCTTGGCCGAACAACTGGGCAGTTTCGCCGGGCAAGCGACGACCAGCGCGGTCAGCGAGGTAACCATCGCCTATGAAGGCATCTGTGGTGAATTGAACTGCAAGCCGCTGACCGCCGTGGTGCTGCAGGGGCTGCTGTCACCGCAAATGGTCGGCGTGAACATGGTCAACGCGCCGGCCATCGCCAAGCAGCGTGATATGGTCGTGCGCGAGGTCCGCAGCGACGAAGCCGGCGCCTATCAGACACTCATGTCGCTGACCTTGAAGACCGAGAATCAGGTGCGTTCTATCCGCGGTACCTTGTTCAACGATGAGCCGCGGGTCGTCGAAATCAAGGACATTCCCATCGACGCCAAGCTTGGGCCCAACATGCTTTACATCACCAACCGGGACAAACCGGGCCTGGTCGGTCATTTGGGGTCGCTGTTGGGCGACGCCGGCATCAACATTGCCACCTTCCACCTGGGCCGGGCCGAGGAGGGCGGCAACGCCATCGCCTTGATTGAGATCGACGGCACGCCGCCTGATCCGGTGATCAATGACATCTGCGCCCTGGAGCACGTGGTGCAGGCGATCCCCATGCGGTTCTGAGGTTGCCGGCGGCTTCACTGAACAATGGTTTGGGTTGAACCGGGCGGTGAAGGTGCGGGCCGGCGATCCGACGTTTTGCTGATCGATTATCGAAACAGATCGGCCATGCTTTTGCCGATCAGTTTGCTGGCACCAAAGACCAGAACCAGCGTCAGGACGATGGCGATTGTCCCGACCGCGCTGGCTTGCTGTGTTTCGTCGCTGGTCAGAAACTCGAAAATGGCGATCGAAATGGTCTTCCATTGGGCCGAGAACAGCATCACGGTGATGCTGATTTTGGTGATCAGGGTGGTGAACACCAAGATGCCGCCGGCCAGAATGCCGGGCGCCACCAGGGGCACGGTAATTTTACGCATGGTTTGCGCCCAAGTGGCGCCGCAGACGCTGGAGGCTTCTTCCAGTTTGTCGTCGACCTGTTCAATGGCGGCCGAGACGGCCCGGAACATATAGGCGATGCGGCGCACGAAATAGGCCAAGATGAGGATGGTCGCGGTGCCGGTCAGCACGATCAATCCGGAATTAAAGGTCGTCAGGAACGCCACGCCGGCGACGATGCCGGGCAGCACGAAGGGCAACATGATGGTCATGTCGATGGCCCACTTGCCGGCGAAGCGTTTTCTGGCCACGGCGTAGGCGGCCAGCGTGCCGAACACCATGCACAGCAGCGTGGCACTGCCGGCCAGCACGATACTGTTGACGATGGGCTGCAGAGAGTCTTCCCAGACCGACGCGTACACGCCGAAACTGTATTTGTCGGGCAACAAAGACGCGCCCCAGCTTTCGGCAAACGATGAGAACACAATCACCATCTGCGGCGCCAGGGCTGCCGCCAGCAGACCCCAAACATATATATTCGCGCCCAAGCGCGCGCCGCGGCCGGTGAGCCGTTGCGAGCGCCGCGTCGTGCCGGTGACGGTGACGAAGTTCTTGCGCCGGTTGATCCGCGACAGGGCCAGTACGGCCAGCAACGTAATCAGCACGTTGATCAGGGCGATGGCCGACGCGGCGTTCAAGTTGAAGAAGCCGTTGATCTGATAATAGATCAACGTCGGCAGCACGGTGAACTCACCGCCCAGGATGGCCGGTACACCAAAGTTCCCCAACGCCTTGACCAGGACAATCAGCGCCGCGGCGCCAATGGTCGGCACCAGAAGCGGAAAGGTGATGGTGCGGAGGATGCGCCAGCGGCTGGCGCCCATGATCCGGGCACTCTCTTCAATGTAGGGGTCCGACGCCATCAAGGCGCCCTGAACAAACAAGAAGACATAGGGGAAATAATGCAGCGACAAGGCCAGCACGATGCCGAACAGGCCGTAAACCGAAGGCAACTCAATGCCCAGCCAGGTATTCAGGAAATGCGTGATGATGCCGTTGCGGCCCAGCAGGATGACCCAGGCGTAGGCGCCGATGAACGGCGGCGCAATAATGGGAATGACCATCAAGGCCATGATGATGCCGCGAAATCGCATCTGGACCCGGGCCAGGGCGTAGGCCGCCGGCAAGGCCAGGGCTGTGGAGAAGAACGTCACCAGGCCGGCAACCATCAGGGAATTCCAAAGCGCATTTCTGGAATTCGCGCCTTCAGCGAAGGCAATGAAGTTGGCCAGCGTCAAGTTCGAGAAGGAAAGATTTTTTCCCTGTTCGACAAAGCTGAACAGCACCATTTTGCCGATGGGATAGATCAGAAACAGGCCGAGGACGACGACGGTCAGGCCCCCGATGGCATAGGGAAACCAGTCGATTAACCGCTTCGGTTGGGCCAGCGCCGTCAGCTGACTTCTCCCGGCTCGAACATGATCGCGTCGTCCGCGGCGATGCTGATCCGCACCGTATCGCCTTCGCCAACGCCTTCGACGGCGCGCGGACTATCGGCGATCACGTCTGAAATGGCGTGATCCGATTCAACCAGATACGTATGAATGCTGCCCAGGAACTGTATGCGTTTGACCCGGCCGGAAAGCGCCGCGCTTTCCGGCGAGGCGGCGGTGGCCGACGTCAGGGTGACATGTTCAGGGCGGACCATGGCCAAGGGGCCCCCCGTGTAGCCGGGCGGCCGGAATTGCTCGGAATCCATCGATCGGACGCGCTTGACGGGCTGATCAATTGCCGAGGCCGTGAAGAAGTTCGCCTTGCCGACAAAATCGGCAACGAACAGGGACGAGGGGTCGGCATATATATCGGCCGGCGGGCCAACCTGCATCAAGCGGCCCGCATGGAACACGGCGACCCGGTCGGAGACCGCCATGGCTTCTTCTTGGTCATGGGTCACATAGAGCGCCATGATGCCCAGCTCTTTTTGGACGCGGCGGATTTCCTCGCGCATTTCGACACGCAGCTTGGCATCCAGGTTGGCCAGAGGTTCATCCAACAAAAGCATAATCGGGTCGTAGACCAGGGCCCGGGCAATGGCGACCCGCTGTTGTTGCCCGCCGGAAAGGTCGGCGGGGTAGCGGTCCGAGAGTTGCTGCAAGCCAAGCAGTTCGAGCGCTTTGCCAACCCGCGCCGAAACCTCGGCATTTGTGGCGGACCGCAAGCGAAGACCATAGGCGGCGTTTTCGAACACCGTCATGTGCGGGAACAGGGCGTAGGACTGAAACACCATGCCGATATTCCGGTCGAGATGGGAAACCCGGCTATAATCCTGGCCATCAAACAGGATCCGGCCGCTGCTCAAGGATTCCAATCCGGCGATCAGACGGAGCGTCGTTGTCTTGCCGCAACCGGACGGCCCCAGCATGGTGAAGAACTCGCTGCCTTCGATCTCGAAATCGACCGCATCGACGGCCAGCACCTGGCCCTTGTCCGTTTCAAAGGTTTTCGACAATCCCTCGACGGACAAGCGGTGCTCAGGCATGGAACCGTATTCCTTCAACTCGGCGGCGGGTGGGCAGCGGGCCGGCGGCGGGCAAAGGTAGTCCCGCCGCCGCGGTCGACGGGCTCAATTTTTCTTGGCGAACCGCTCATTGAAACCGGCGAGTATCTTGTCGCGATTGGCGGAGGCCGCTTTCGCATCGTAATCGAAGGTCTTGATGCCGGCCATGGGCGGCATGTTGCCGCGCGCCTTGACGTCGCTGCGCACCACCCGCTTGCCGCGGACCTTCACCTGGATTTCATTGGCGGTCTTGGAGATGCGCCAATTGAAGAAGATCTTGGCGTTCTCCGGATTGGGACCGCCCTTGACGATGGCGACACTGGATAGGCGTGGTGCCGTGCCCTCGGAAGGATACACCGGCGCCACCGGGAAGCCTTTTGCCATCTGCGAATAGACGCGGCTTTCCTCGGTCAGGCCGATCGCATATTCGCCTTTCGCCACCTGGGAATAGGCCAACCTGGATTTCGGCACGAAGATCGCATTTTCGATGACCTTGCCGGCGACATCCCAACTGTACAGTTGGACCATCTGGGCCAGCTGGGAATAGGCGGAACCGGAAAGCGACGGATTGGCCATGATGATTTTGCCCTTGTATTTCGGGTCGGCCAAATCCTTCCAGCTTTTTGGCGCGTCCGCCAAGGCCATCATCTTGGTGTTGACGATAAAGATCATCATCACCAGTTCGATGCCGTAGTGCTTGTTGTCGGCCCCGACGGCTCACGCCGGATAGGTGGCGTGCTCTTCGGCCTTGTACGACATCAACAACTCCGGGTTCGACCCCAATGCTTCGACCGTCGAGAAGAAGATGTCGGCGCGCGGATTTTCTTTTTCCGCGCGGATGCGGGTCAGGGCTTCGCCGCCACCGAGATTGAGCATTTCAACATCGATATTCGGGTGGGTTTTCTTGAATGCCTTGGCCAAGGCCTTGTTGACCTTGGAGCCGCCGCCCGCATAAACAACCACCTTGCCGCTGGCAGCGTGCGCGCTGCCAAGATTGCCCATCACCATCACCGCACCAAGCGCTGCCGCGGCAAACATTCTGCTCATTCTTGGCATGGTTTCTGTCTCCCTTATCAACGTGCTTTCATTCGCGTTTCAATGCGTTGTTTTCATTAGTTTCCCGGATTCAATCAAACCCCCAAAGGACCGATTCGCGGTCGCTGTCTTTCCACACGCCGCGTTCGCGCCGTTCCTTGCGCCGCGCCTTGAGCCAGAATTTATACTGGAACTTATCGAGGCCCGAGACCATGTCGGCCTCAATCAATTGCGCCTCCAGCCGCCCGGGCATCGCCACCGGGGCGTCGGCGACGGGGTAACCGGCCTGCCTGAGTTCGGGACCAATGATGGCCTCAATGGCGTCGCGGTCCTGGTCAGGGAGGCGGTGTTTATACATGCCGACAAATTCCGTGGTGATCGGCTTGCCCGCCGCCGCATGGGTCGGATCCTTGGCCCAGCCTTTGGCCGATTCGGATTCATGATGATGCAGATGGCGCGGGTCGAAATCCTCGCCCAGGAAATCACACATCTGTTTCAGCGTTGCTTCAGGGTTTTCACACAGGTCTTCATATTTGATTTCCAGAAGCTGCTCGGGCCCGAAGGATGGCGCCAGGGCGGCGACGGCCCGCATGCAATCGCGCCAGCGGATGGCGCCACCGTGCACGGTTTCCGGCCAAAAGCCGGCATCGGCCAAATCGATCGCCACATCGCGGCCGACGCGGATCAGGTGAATGAATTGTGCCGCCGGGAACATTTCGCGGATCTCTTCCATCCAAACCCCATTGCGCGGTGATTTCTGGCCCCACCGGGGTTTGCCGCTCAGTTCCGCATAGGCGCGATGCAGGAATTCATAAATGAAGGCGAATGTTCGAGTTTCCCCGGCGGCCGAGACAATGTCGTCGGTGCCGACATCAATCGGCCATCGCTTCACCGTCGGCGTCGCCAGAACGTCTTCGACCAGCTGGCGAAAGTTCGCTTCGATACTGAGATCGCCATAACTGTACAGGTAGGGGTAGACGAGATTGAACAGATAGCCGGGCGGCGGAATGGCAATGTTCGGCTGGTTATCGAGAATGAGACGCAACAGGGTGGAGCCCGCCCGCGGCGAACTGACGATATAGACAGGCCGTGTGTCGGTTGTTTTCATGCACTCGCCGTATGGGTCAATGGATGGAATAATAATCACAGCGAGTATCGCGCAAAGATTTATATCGGTAAATTTCCAATATATTATAATTTATATCGTAAATTATTATAGAACTTGTAGGCGGTGGATGATCATTTTCCACCGGCGCCGCGCCAACGCGGGGTTTATCGTGGCTTTCCGGCGGCGTTAAAGAATGCCCGCACGAGGAATTCTTCTTTGCGCTCCTGCAGGCAGGCCAGATAACGGTTGAGCCGGATATTGGCGTCGATGAACGGCAAAACCTTCAACCGTGGGTCATCGGGCAGCGCCCGCTCACCATAAACAGCGATGCCATGGCCCTCAGCAACGGCCTCGCGGATGGCTTCTCCGCTGGCCAATTCCAGCACGACATTGGGGGTGACGCGGGCCTCTGTCGCGGCCGCTTCGAAGGCCCGCCGGGTGTTCGATCCGGCTTCGCGCAGGACCATGCTCTGGCCATCCAATTCGCTGATTCTGAGGCCCGTACGTGCGGCCCACGGATGGTCTCTGTTGACGATGGCGACAACGGAATGGCTGTTGTAGATGCGGGTGTAAATCCGTTGATCGGGGTCGTGGTCCGACAGCACGCCGACGTCCGAGTCATAGGCCAGCAGGCTGCTCAGTGTCGCTGCGGAATTGGCCGCTGAAACGGATATCTTGACCTGCGGATAGTCGTGGCGAAAGGCGGTCAGCACTTCAACGATAAAGACCGGCAGCACCGACGATATCCGCAGGTGGCCTGCGCCATTGTCGGCGGCCGCATGCAGGAAAGCTTCGGCTTCACCGGCCACGCCGAACAATCGTTGGGTGATCTCGAAAAGCGAACGCCCGACGACTGTCAATTTGACCCGGCGGTTGGCGCGCGTAAAGACCTGTACCCCGTATCCGGCCTCCAATTCACGGACCCGTTCGGAGACCGTCGGTTGGGAAACATGCATGTCCTTGGCGGCCTGGGTAAAACTGCCGGCACGCGCCACGGCATGAAAGGCCCGCAATTGGGTAAAATTTATAGTCATAAACTATAGATAATATGAATTATTGGAATAATTCCAATAGATTTCATGGCCAAGAGTCACGTTTCGGCAATACCTTCGCCCTGACCAAGGCCGACGGCAGGCCGTCGTCGCGCAGATTGTGCCGGGGTGCCGCCGGGTTTCAGGCGCGGTCCGACCCGATCAGGTTCAGGTCGAAGTGCGTCGTCTGGTAGACGTAATTGAGCCAATTGCCGAACAACAGATGGCCGTTGCCGCGCCAGGTGTTGACGGGCGTGCTGGCCGGGTCGTCGCCGGGATAATAATTGGCCGGCATCTGGATATCTTCGCCCTTCGCCACGTCACGTTGGTATTCGTCACCGATGGTATGCGAATCGTATTCCATGTGATTGAACATGTGCACGTGGCGCAGCTTGTGATCGAGAACCATGCACATGCCGGCTTCGTCGGATTCCATCAACACCTGCAGGTGATCGAAATCGGCGAAGTCCTGGATGCGGTTCTCCGTATGGCGGGATACGGGCACCGGAATTTCATCGTTCAGGCCGCGGGTCAGCAGCGAAGTGTGGTCCAAGACCCGGTGAGTGTAGATGCCGAAGCGTTTTTCCGCCAATTGATACTTGGGGATGCCGTAAAAATGGTTCAGCGCCGCCTGGCCGCCCCAACAGAGTTGGAAGTTGGAATGCACGTTGCTCAGCGACCAATCAAATATTTCCTGCAGTTCGCGCCAATAGGTGACGTCTTCGAAGGGCAGTTGCTCGATCGGCGCGCCGGTGACGATCAGGCCGTCGAACTTCTGGTCGCGGATATCGCCCAGGGGGTGGTAGAAATCCAACAGATGCTGCGCCGAGGTGTTTTTCGAGGTGTGGGTTTCCATGGACACCAGGGTCATTTCCACCTGCAGCGGCGTCGAGCCAAGAACCCGGGCCAATTGGGTCTCCGTTTTGATCTTTTCCGGCATCAGGTTGACGATGGCGATGCGCATGGGCCGGATGTCCTGGCGGATGGCGCGCTCTTCCTTGATCAGCAGAACGCCTTCTTCCTCCAGCGTCTTCCGCGCCGGTAATCCTGAGGGTATCTTGATGGGCATCCGTGGGGTCCTGGCCGTGTCCTAATTGCGCCGCGCCGCGCGGGCGCGGCAGGCGTCTAAATACCGTTGCAGATTGGCCGCCGCCGACTGAGACGCGGCCGCCTGCGCCGTCACCATGGCATGCACCTTGTCCAAAAAGCGTTCCGCGTCGGGCAGGGTGTTGCCGTACTCATCTGGTTGAAATAGTTCGTCGGCGTGGATTGTAAAGCCGTAATTGTCGGCGATGGCCTGATAGCGGGGCCGGCGGAACTCCAAAAGCTCGGGGAACAGGGGCCGGGCGAAGTCCAAGGTATCGATGCCGTCGCCGTCGTCGGGCTTGTCCGCCAGCTTCGGCGTGATGAACACGGGATTGTAAAACAACGGTTTTGGGTGGGTCCGCGCCCGGCTCTTCAATTCCTCTTCGTAGGCCGTGTTGGGCTCGACGTAGAGGATCAGGCTGTCCGCCGTCAGAGCTTTGATGACCGGGTCTTCCGCGTCGTCCGGATCGACGATTTCACAAAGGCTGCCCGACGCATCATTGACGAAATCCTTGCAGCCGTAAATCTGCCAGGACTTCGACATGAAACCGCCGGCGTCCTTCATGGATTCCACTTCGGCCCGGCGGTACAACTCCTGACGCTTCAGAAAAGTTGCCTTGTTCAGGCCGCCCAAGGCCGGATCGCCGTACATGCCCAGGAACGTCGACACCGGTTCCAGGTTGTCGACGGAGATATTGTGATTGAAGTAGATGCTGTCGGAACGCAACAGATTGGCGACGAAGGGGTCGCGCATCTGCATGATCTTGAACTTCACGTTGTCCAAGATGTCTTCGGCCAGATAGCGCGTGCCAATGCGGTAGTCGGCGGAATAATGGAACCAGTCGGCGGTACGCCTGAGCGCCGTCGATAGCATGGTCTTGCCGACGCCGGACATGCCCAACAGGGTCACGGCGTGATGCAAGTCGCGGAATTCGGAAAGCGGGATCATGGTTTCCATCCGTTACAGGTCATCTGTTCAATGCCCGGCAGTGAAGGCGCGCCGGCAGGGACTGTCAAGGCGGCGCCGTGCCGCACGAAGGCAAATTATCATCGGCCGCCTCACTCATCTGAAACGCTAGCCGATTGCGCATCACCATGCCGTGCCCTTAAATCCTGGGAACGGAGGGGATTCGCATGAAAATTGTCATCATCGGCGCCGGCATCGGCGGCTGCACCTTGGCCCTGTCCCTGCAGCAAGCAGGTATGGATTACGTGTTGTTGGAGCAAGCCGACGCCTTCGGTGAAATCGGCGCCGGCATTCAGTTAAGCTCCAACGCGGTCAAGGTCCTGGACCGCCTGGGACTTCACGACCGCCTGGTCCAGGTCTGCTGTGAGCCCGATGCCCACAAGTTCAAGGACTGGGCCAGCGGTGAGACGATCCTCCGCACGCCGCTCTGTCCGGAGGTCCGCGACGCCTTCGGCGCACCTTATTTTCATAGCCACCGGCCGGACCTGCTGGCCGCCCTGACCGAAGGGCTGGACGCCGGCCGCATCCGCTTCGGGCGCAAGGTCGCGGAAGTGGGGGAGGATGAGACCGGGCCCTGGGTGCGCTGCGATGATGGCGAGGAGGTGCGCGGCGACGTGTTGATCGGCGCCGACGGCATCCATTCCGTGGTCCGCGATCAATTGTTCCGGCCCGATGAGCCGTTGCGCTCGGGCTACGTCGTCTGGCGCGGCGTCATCGACGCCGCCGACGTCGCCGACCTGGAGGTGCCGATCTCGTCCTACATCATCATGGGACCGAAGCTTTCTTTCGTCTTCTATTACGTCTCGGGCGGGCGTCGGATCAATTGGCTGGCGCTGGGGCCGACCGAGGGCGAGAAGAAGGAATCGTGGTCGCAAACGGCGGAAAAGCACGAGATTCTGGCCGCCTTCAAGGATTGGTACGAGGTGCCGCGGCGCTTCATCGAAGCTACCGATCAGCCCTTCGTCACGGCGCTTTCCGACCGAGATCCTTTGGACACCTGGGTGCGCGGCCGCATCGCGGTCATGGGCGACGCGGCCCATGCCATGCTGCCCTACCACGCCCAGGGCGCCGGGCAGTCCATCGAAGACGCCTGGGTGCTGATGCGTTCATTGCAAGACAAGGCCGCCGATCCGGCCGCCGCGCTCAGGCGCTTCGAGGCGCTGCGTAAGGACCGCGCCGACCGCATGATCCGGCATTCGCGCGACGCCGAGGGTTGGTATCACCTGGACGATGCGGCGGAAGTGGAACGCCGCAACGCCCGGTTCCGGCGCTACAACGACGAGGCCAACTTCACGCCTCAGCAAACCTGGCTCTATAGCTACGACGCGGAAAAGGCGGCGCGGGGCACCGATGACGA
The DNA here is from genome assembly GCA_964595005.1 of uncultured Magnetovibrio sp. Lineage (GTDB taxonomy): Bacteria > Pseudomonadota > Alphaproteobacteria > Rhodospirillales > Casp-alpha2 > UBA3470. The sequence continues at coordinate 2,152 of CAZQPC010000075.1, read as the reverse complement.
ATGGCGCGCCTTGCCGGCTTGGTAAACGGGCTGGCGCGAACTTCCAATTTTCGGCCAAACGAGACTCATTAATGCGGGTAGATCATCGTCACGTTAACCGCTAGGGTCCAAACAAACCGATATTCGACTTCGCATTTTTTGAGATCGGCTGATCATCGTAGGTTTACGTCGCGGCAATTGGGATAACGCAATGACTTCAGCTCACACGAGTTTTACCGGCTCAATTCCGGAGAATTACGATACCTACCTCGGGCCCGTGTTGTTTGAGTTCTCGGCGGCGGACATGGCGCGTCGCATCACCGAGGCCCTCGGCGGCGCGGCCAAGGTTTTGGAAGTTGCCTGTGGCACCGGAATCTCGACTCGCCACTTGGCCAACACATTGTCCGCGGGCACGGAAATCACGGCCACCGACCTCAATGAGGCGATGCTAGCCCATGCGGAAAAGGTTAATGGCGATCTCCCGGGCGTCGCATATTCCCAGGCCGATGCGCTTGATCTGCCATTCGGCGATGCAAGCTTTGACGCCGCCGTCTGCCCGTTTGGTATCATGTTCTTTCCCGATAAATCCCTGGGAATGAGGGAAATGACCCGGGTCTTGGTATCCGAGGGAATCTTGGCGTTGAATGTCTGGGATTCATTTCAACATAACCCGGCGGTTGAGGTCATAGACCGGGCGATCAAACAGTTTTTCGAGACCGATCCGCCGCGATTTCTCGAGGTTCCTTTTGGAACGGTCTCGGCGGATGATGGGCATCGGCTGTTTCACGAGGCGGGCTATGAGACGGTGGACATTGCCCACGTCACGGAATCCGTCGAAATCACGGACTTTGAGCTGCTTGCACGGGGTTTTGTTACCGGCAATCCGACGATCAATGAAATTGAGCAACGCGCGACGGTCGGTGTCGACGAGATTGTCGCTGCCGTCGTAGAGGCCTTGGAACGCGAATTCGGTTCGGCGCCGACAAAATTGCCATTTCAGGAGATCGTCTTCCTTGCCCGCAAAACGAATTAGCCGGCGTTCACATTATCTGGAAACAGCGGGTCGGTTCCTTGTCCCATCAGACCTTGCATTCAATCTATGGGTCGTAATTGCCCCGCACATGGCCGACAAGGATGTTCAGCAGTTTGATGACGAACGGGTTGACCGGTTCCAGCATCAGATTGAATTTCCGCTGTGAGACCACGTAGACGCTGGCTGGGGCCCCCAGCGGCCGGGCCGACGCCATGCGGGGCTTGTCGTCGATCAGCGCCATTTCACCGAACATTTCACCCTCGTTCAGGATGGCCAATGAGATTTCCCGGCCGACGCCGCCTTCCATCTCGACACTGTAAATCTCGACCCGGCCGGATTTGACGATAAATGCTTCTTGGCCGCTTTCGCCCTGACGAAAAATGTGATGATTCACTTCGAAGGTTTTTGTCGAGGGACTGCGCCGTTCCCCTTGGCGGCGGGGGTTTTCCCGCCGTTCGGAAGCCTCCGGATTTTCTAATGCAGCATTGTCCATGGGGTGCCCGCCCGTCAATTCAGTGGGCACCATAGCGGTCCATTATTTCACAACGTGGTCGTCGATATGTTGGTTTGTTTCAAAGCGTTTACCGCGATCTCAACGCCGCGCCGCTAGAGCCAGCTGGTGAACGCGTCGAGTGGCTTCTTGACCCCGCCGGCCCGCGGCACCACGCAATCGTCCGTCGGATAGCCGACAACCAGCAGGATATAGGCTTTCTCATGGGCCGGCCGGCCCATGATGTCGTTCAGGAATCCCATGGGACTGGGCGTGTGGGTGAGCGACGCCAGGCCCGCGTGATGTAACGCCGTGACCAGAAATCCCGTCGCGATACCGACCGATTCGGGAACGTAGTAGTGCTTCACACGGGCGCCGTCGTCCAATTGGCCATGGCGCTGGGCGAAGATGCCGATGAGCACCGGTGCGGTTTCCAAGAACGGCTTGTCCTCATCGGTGCCGAGCGGCGCCAGGGCCCGCAGCCAATCGTCCGGCGCGCGCTCAGCATAGAACTCGCGTTCCTCTTCTTCCGCGGCCACCCGAATTCGACGTTTGACGGCCGCGTCGGTGATCACGGCGAAATGCCAGGGTTGCAAGTTGGCCCCCGACGGCGCCGTCCCCGCCGCCATCAGGCAGTCTTCCAGGACCGT